>CASFMM010000061.1 GCA_949295765.1 uncultured Methanomassiliicoccales archaeon
CTATCCTGTCGGAGGACTCAACGTCTATCCGCCCCTGATGGACTTCATCGGAGCCGGAATCGCATCCGTGCTCACCGCCACCGGGATGAGTGTCACCGAGGCCGCTTCCGCGGCCCTGGCGGCCCTGAACCCCGTGATCGGTGCGCTCACCTGCATCCCCGTGTTCCTCGTCGCCAGGGAGATGTTCGACAAGAGGGTCGGCGTAGTCGCAGCCCTCGTGTTCGCGTTCCTGGCCCTCCCCATCAGCACCACGGTCTTCTCCAGCGGAACCGAGTACGGACTCGCGGCCTTCCTGCTGGCCTTCACGACCTGGTTCGCGGTCAAGATGGTCAAGGCGGCCGATGCCGAGGACGCATCCAAGAAGGGCGTCCTCATCTACGCCGTCCTCGCCGGAATCTTCCTGGCCCTGTCGGCCCTCACATGGAACGGATTCCGCTTCTTCGTCATCCTGATGGTCGTCGCGATGGTCATCCAGATCGTCGTCGACCGCTTCAGGGGAAGGGACTTCCAGAACGTCCTCTTCGGATACATCGTCGCGATCCTCGTCGGAACGCTCATCCCCGCGGCCTACTACATGCCCGCCGGGCTCTGGGACGCCGTCTACTCCGGACCCGTCCTCATAGCTATCATCTCCGTCGTGCTCTCGCTCGTGTTCATGGGACTCCGCTCCAAGCCCTGGATCGTCACGGTTCCCGCACTCGTCGTCGTGTTCGTCGTCATCGCCGCCGTGCTCGCCATCGCGGCCCCCGACCTGTTCACGGCGCTCATCTACGGCAACAGCATGTACGCCAACTCGATCATGGACGAGCTCGCAAGCAGCTACGTCTCCATGTCCAACGTCTCCGCCTACTACGGCTGGCTGACCATGTGGCTGCCCATATGCTACGCCATCTACAGCACATACGTCTACTTCAGGAAGGACCACTCCGCCACCAGGCTGTTCATCACCGTCTGGATGTTCGTGATGTTCTTCGCGGTCTGGACCTCCTACGCCAACGCCGCTGTCGTCGGCTCCGTCTTCGCAGTCGGATCCGCCGTGGTCGTCGTCCGCGTACTGGAGGCAGCCAACCTCAGGGACTGGGCCCACTCCGTCAGGGTCGCCGGATTCCCCGGTGCCTTCAGGAAACTGATCAAGCCCTTCCCCTTCGCATCCGTCGTCATCGTCGCGCTGCTCATCGTCGTCCCGAACTTCTCGTTCGCCGTGGACGCCGGTATCTCGAACAACTCCGATGCCGACTACTACTTCTCCGGAAACACCAACTACACGATCAAGACAGGCGACGCCTACCCCGTCGGGGACCTCTGGGACCAGTACGACGGAGTGGACAAGGACGGCGCCCTCGCCACCTGGATCGACTACTCCTACGACGCGGTCTCCCAGGGCGGTTTCGAGACCGTCACCGACATCCTCGGAGGAGGCTCCTCCGCGGTCTCCCACATGTACCTGTCCAACGGTACCGGCGGAACGGTCGCCGCGATGATGATGCGCATCCTGATGTCCAACGACATCGACAGCTTTGCGTCCTGCTTCGGCGACCACGCCGACGTCTACGCGGACCTCAAGGCCTACATCGACGACCCCTCCGTGGCCATCGCCGAGATCAACGCCAACCCCGACACGTACGGCAACATCAGGTCGGACATCACCGACGAGAACGCCGTCTACCTGGCGGGAATCAACAACATCACCAGCTCCATGAACGCCGTCGAGATCATGGACGCCTACGAGGCCGTCTGCGGCGTCTCCGGAGAGAAGATCGGGTACATCATGGCCGACGCCAGCATGCTGCCCCTGCAGTACGGCGACGGAAGCAGCTTCTCCACCATCGCGTACTTCGGCGACTACGCCGTCGACGGATACGGAGCAGCCACCCAGTTCTACTCCTACAACACGTACTACGGATACACCGTCTACACCAGCGCCCTGTACGACACATTCCTGTGGAGGGCCATGATCGGACCCTCCGCGGCCGAGGCCGGATTCACCGGAAGCAACGCGTCCTACAACTACCTGGTCGCCCTGTCCTCCAGCGACGGTTCCGAGGATTCCGTAAAGGCCATCCCCGGATACGGTCTGGCCGGATTCGAGGTCACATACTGGCAGCTCATGTACAACGCCGACCCCAAGGCGACCGTCTCCGACGACGGCTGGGAGTACATGGACGCCTACGAGGCCATGGCCAAGCAGGCCGCCGAGGGCGGATCAATCAACTACCTGTCCTCCATCGTCATGCTGGAGTACACCGGAGCACCCGAGGACGCCGGCATCTACCAGGGACAGGTCACCTACGAGGGCACCGGAGTCACCGGGGCCACCGTCTCCGTCTACCAGTACAGCGAGACCTTCGGACAGTATGTCCTCTACTCCGAGACCAGGACCATCGACGGCGCCTACCAGGCCATGGTCCCCTCCGGAGACTACAGGCTCACCATCAGCCTCGGGGACGTCGTCCTCCAGAGCTACACCAACAGCAACCTCGCCCAGTCCTACGAGATCCCCGCGACATCCGTCGACGGAGCCGTCACGGTCGGAGACGAGGTTTACGGCGCCGAGGACATGCTCCTCAAGCTCGAGGGCGATGCGGGCGATGTCGACATCCAGATCTTCGACGGACAGATCGAGATCGGATCCATCCTCCCCGGAACGTACACGTACACACTCTACTCCGAGACCGGAAGCTCCATGGGAACCGGTTCCGTGACCATCGCGCCCGGATCCAACGTCGGATTCGAGGTGTCCCCCACCACGAGGACAATCACCGCCACTGTCAACGACATCTACGGAAATCCCGTCGAGGACGGAGCGGTCGTCGTGGCCACCAACCAGGACAACATGGCCCAGTTCACCGCCGAGGTGAAGGACGGCAAGGCTGTGATCACCGCAGTCTCCGGAAAGTACAACCTGTCCATGGGTCAGGGCTACGTGTCCTTGTACACGACCACATCCAACATCACCAGCGGAAACAAGACCGCCACTGTCACAGCCTACGAGGCGCAGACGGTGTCCGTCACCGGAGCACCCGAGAACCTGGTGCTCACGATCTCCGCCGGAACGTTCAGCACAGTGTCCTACAACATCAACGGACAGAAGATGTTCGACGTGCCCGTAGGACTCGCCACCGACAACATGCTCTACACCGTCTACGGCGTCTCCGGAGACAGCGTCTACCACGCCGCCTACACCGGAGGAGAGTCCGTCGCAGTCGCGTCCGGCAACGCCCAGACGTTCTCCGGACAGCTCATGGACGGAGACAACGGAGAGGAGGGAACCGTTCAGTTCATCAGCTCCAACAACGAGTACTACACCGTCGCCACCGATTCCGAGGGCAACTTCTCCGCCCTCCTGCCCGCAGGCACCTACACCATCGCGGCCAACAACGGCAGCAACATGGTCTACTTTGGAACAGCCAGCGGATCCGACCTCGGCGAGATCGACCTCGTCGACGGAAGGAGGATCGGACAGACACTGAAGTACGACCGTGGAATGAGCGGTTCCGATGCCAACCTGCCCTTCGCGCTGGGAATCATCGAGTTCACCTACAACGAGCAGGTCTACACCCTGTACAGCATGACCAACACTAGCGGTGTCGTCAACTTCTACATCCCCGACGATGTGGAGTCCACAATCTCCATCAACACTATCAACGGAGTTCTGAACAACGACTACTTCCAGTGCACCGGTCTCACCAGGGACGTTTCCGCCGGAACGAGCAACAACTCCAACACAGAGACCATCGAGGTCTACGACCCCGAGGACGAGGATGAGAAGAACGTGGTCAAGCAGGTCGATGTGACCGCTCCCTACGACATGGAGATCCTCTTCTACAACGAGGATGACGATCAGAAGCAGACTCTGACCGCCGGTCAGACATACCAGCTCCGCCCCGGATCCTACACCGTCACCATCGCCGGATCCACCGGACACTACTTCGACGGAACCCTGTACATCTACCCCGGATCCACCGAGTTCTACGGTCTCGACGGAGTCCAGACCGTCGTCGACGTCAAGGTCACCAACGCCGAGAGCGACATCGTCTCCATCAGCACTGACGACGGAAGCTACCACAGGTACGACGGGGGATACTACTTCGAGGTCGGATACGAGTACTACCTCACATCCACCAACACGGCCGAGGACGGACATGGCAACATCGCCTACGGATACCTCGACCTGACCGATGTCACCTCCGGATCCTACACGATCGACATGACCGCCTCCCAGCACAGGATGCAGGTCAACGGAAACGTCGGAATCGTCGCCGACGGAACCATCACCGTCTCCTACGAGTACAGGGGCATGGCCGTGAAGCACGACTTCGACGTCACCGACGGCGCGTACAGCATCATCCTCCCCGCAGACGTCTCCACCGTGAGCGTCTCCGCCGAGGTCAGCGCCACCATCGACTCCGAGACATGCTACTACTCCGCATCCGACGAGTTCTCCGGACTCGCCCTCAACGAGGACGACAACGGAACCGTCACGCCCGACATCCGCAACCTGCCCGTCATATCCTCCGAGGCTCCCGCCGACGAGGACGAGGAGGAGCCCGGATTCGAGGCCAGGGTCGGAGGAGCGATCTTCAACAACGGAACCGTCAGCATCGACGTGTTCATCAGCAACAACACCGGCAAGGACATGACCTACCTCATCACGGGAGGATCCGAACTGTCCCTCGACCGCTCGTACATCCTGAACGTCCCCGCCAACACCGCGGATGCGTTTATCACCGTCAACGGAACCTACGACGCCCACCGCGTCGCACCCGGATCCGACGGAATGTCCGTGACGGTCCAGGACATCAACGGTGACGACACCCAGACCCTGGAGGTCGCAGAGGGTGGAGACACCTCCGGAGCCACCGACGTTGACATCCTCATCGCCGGAGAGGACGGAGCCGAGAACAACAGGGTCTCCGCCTACCAGTACATGTACGCGATCACCATCGTCAACAACAACGTCTACACTCACGAGGTCTCCCTCGACATCCCCGCCGTCAGCGGTGCCTGGTCCGTGACCGTCATGAACGAGTCCGGATCCATCATCGGCGGTGCGGACACAGTCTTCGAGGCATACGGACTTCAGACCACCGTCCTGTACGTGAAGCTGATGCTCCTCGAGCCCGGTGCGGACGCCACGGTCCCCGCCATCAACGGTGTGGACGTGATGGTTGACGGATCGCTAGGCAAGACGGTCAACCTGTCCGCCGGAGAGGTCCAGGTCACCACAGACGACATGACCGCCAGTGGAGACAACGTATTCGACGAGAGGTCCGGAATCCCCGGCGGAATCTGGTTCCTCATCGCGGTCATCATCCTGATGCTCGTCGCGACCTTCTGGCTCGCCAGCAAGAGGGGGGTGTTCTCACGCAGATGAAGACAGTAACAGCAGCAATCGCCGTCATGGCGATGATCGCACTCTGCCTCGTCCCCATCCAGGGGGTCGACGCGGACTACGCGGACATAAACGGTGACAAGACCGTGATCGGAGTCGGCGACGACGCTGACTTCCAGATCATCTACACCAACAACGACTACGACAGCTCCGAGTACCAGAACTTCAACATGGCCATCTCCTACGATGCCAAGCTGGTCGACTCCTCCGGAGAGACCGTCAGCAACGGAGTCAGCCCCAGTTCCGGCGACCTCGACAACGGGGTCGCTCAGAACGTGACCGTCTCCGCCCCCGACGACGCCGGAAGGTACACGCTCGTCGTGGAGTACACCGCCGAGGTCACCTACACCACCGTCAACGAGGACGGAGAGGAGGAGACCGTCGAGGACGACCCCATCGTGAGGACAGAGGAGCTCCCGCTCCGCGTGGTCGAGCCCATCACGCTCTCCGTGACGCTCTCCAACGCGTCCGGCGAGCCCCTCCAGGGATACGGTGTCTACTTCTTCGTCAACGGAGAGAAGATCGAGGACAGCTACACCGTCATCAACCTCGAGGCCGACGGGACCACGACCATCTCCTACGACTGGATCACGGACTCTGGAAACGGGACCTACGAGTTCCACGTCGAGGCTGTCGACGGCGGCAACATGGTGGACATCGAGGGACTCGGTGAGAAGCACACCTTCTACATCGGGGACAACGACTACACCTGGATGATCGCGCTCCTCGTGATCGTGATCATCCTGCTGATCATCGTCATGGCGTGGGTCTACCGCAAGCCCGTGAAGAACTACGGAAAGCCCAAGTCCAGGCGCTGAAAACCTTAAGATAAACGGGAGGGCTCCCGCCCTCCCAACTTTAACCGAAATTTCAGATTCTGTTGATGATGGCTGCTGTCGTCATGTCGGACCTGGTGCGGTCCATGATGCCGCGGGCGATGTCCTGTTTCCTCCTGACGGGGGCGACGGCATCCGGGATGTCGAGCATCATGAGCTCCCCGCTCACCTCCTCCATGATTTCGAAGAAACCCTTCGCCCTGTCCATGTCGCCGTCCATGAGGCTGGCGGTGACCAGCCTCCTGAGCTCTCCGATCGTGTCTGCCAATCCCATCACCCATGCCGACGCCGGGATCCCCAGTTCGGAATGGGATGGCACGCGTCCTTCGGTGACGATGGATGCCAGGATGGCGGCTTCCGCGTACTCCATCATGGCATCCTGGACCGGACCGGTGACGGCTGCATCGGGATATGTCGACAGGAGGCTTCTGAGGGCCTCTTCCATCTCCGATGCAGGTCCCGAGCAATCGTCACCGACGTGTATCGCGTGTATGGTCCTCTTGCTGAGTCTGATCACGATGCGGGAGCCGGCTATGGCGCCCTCCCTCTCGTTCTCGATCCTCTCCAGCTCCTGTGCCGCCGAGCGGACGCTGTCTGAAAACCCTTGCATGGGTCTGTAATCGTCTCGCCTCTCTTAATCCTGGAGGGCTGTGTAGAATCCCCTGCGGAGGTCGGAGGAGAAGGCGCATTCGCCGACCTTCTCGGACAGGACGTGGCTGTGCGATGGTGTGAAGGTCAGGCCATCGTAGTCCACCGATGTGAGCGTGAGGGCGTCCGCCCTCGCGATCCCGAAGTTGACATCGTTCCCGTCCAGAGCGGATCTGACATCATCCAGGGTGCTGTGCCCGGAGGCCACCGAGCGGATCGCCGCGGCGGTCCTGCGCACCATGTTCCATAGGAAGAACCTGGCATGATACGTCAGCACGACCGTCTCCCCTTCGGTCGAGACGTCGATCGAGTCGACGGTCACCACGGTGGACTTGCCGTCGGGACGGCAGAACCTTGCGAAGTCATGCTCGCCCACGAAAAGTCCGGCGCACTCGCGCGCGAGGTCGACGTCCAGATCCTTCGACGGAAGGACGTACCTGTACTCCCTCGAGGATGCGTGACGGGGGTTGAAGTCCTCGTCCACCTCGGCAAACGCTGTGTAGAAGACGCCGTCGGAGACGGCGTTGAGTGCCCTGAGAAGGGTTTCCGGATCCTCGATCCCGGTGCGGAAGACGGCCACGTTCCCCAAGGCGTTGACGCCTTTGTCGGTGCGACTGGCTATGCGGAGGTCCAGATCGGGATCGTCCAGGCCGCAGACCTTGTGGAGGGCGGATCTCATCTCGCCCTCCACGGTCCTGGCCCCGGGTTGGATCTGCGATCCCGAGAACCCTTCGCCCAGGTAGGCGAATCTCACTGCAACTCTTCTCATGCGGAGCGGAGTTCCCTCATGTGGTCCACCCTGCGCTGAACCAGCGCACGGGTGCCGATGTCGTGGCGGACGGCCATCGCGTCGCATCTGACGGACTTCAGAGCCGCCTCGCAGTTGGACTCCGCCTCCTCCAGCGTGTCGGCGATTCCGACTATGCCCAGGGACCTGGACGTGCCGGTTACGAGCTTGCCGTCCTTCATGTCCACGTTGGCGTAGTAGACGACCGCCCCGGCGTTCCTGACGCCCTCCTCGTCCACGGAGATCTCGTGTCCGGCCTCCGACTTTACACCGTATCCCCTGGGCACCACGTACTTGCACACGGTGGCCTTCCTGGAGAACTCGACATCCCTGTCCAGGGTGCCGGTGGCCATGCGGTGGCACACGTCCTCGAAGTCGTTACCGATGAGCGAGAGAACGTTCATGGCCTCGGGGTCCCCGAACCTGGCGTTTATCTCGATGATCTTGGGGCCCTTTACGGTCAGCATGAACTGCCCGTACATGGTCCCCCTGTAGGGGCATCCCTCCTCGGCCATGGCGTCCACGATGGACTGGAGGATGGCCAGGGACTGCTCCTTCTCCTCCTGGGTTATGAACGGCAGGAGGTGGTCGGAATCCGTGTACGATCCCATGCCGCCGGTGTTGGGTCCGACGTCGCCCTCGTAGGCGCGCTTGTGGTCCTGGACGAGCGGGAGCGGGACGATGCGCTTGCCGTCGACGAACACCATCTGGGTGAACTCCTCCCCGACGGCCTTCTCCTCGAGGATCACACCGGCTCCGCCGATGTTCTCGTCGAAGATCTCGTTGATATACTCCATGGTCTCCTCGAAGGAGTGGAGGTGCTCTCCCTGGACCTTGACGCCCTTGCCGCCTGTGAGTCCGACGGGTTTGACGACGATCTCATGGTCCACACCCTTCAGGTACTCCTCCGCGTCCCGGGCGTTGTCGAAGTGGGCGAAACCGAGGTTGCCGGCGATGTTGTGTTTCGCCACAAGCTCCCTCATGAAGGTCTTGGACGTCTCGATCCTTGCCGCGGCCTTGGTGGGTGCGGCGCAGGGTATGCCCTCTGCCTCGAGGGCGTCGACGATGCCCTTCTCGAGAGGGGCCTCGGGGCCGATGAAAGCGAGCTCGACCCCTTTCTCCTTGGCGAAGGCGCAGACCTTCTCGATGTCTTTCTCGTCGCACAGCAGATACTCCTTGGATCTGGCGATGATGCCCGGATTGGCGTTCTTCATCACAGCGTAAATCTCGGAGCCGGAACGGAACAGGGCCTCCACGGCCGCATGCTCCCTTCCACCTCCGCCGACGGCGAGGACCTTCATCTCAACACACCTCAGAGCTTCAGGGCCGCGAGGATCTCGTCGAGCCCCTGGTCCTTCTTAACGCTGCATTTGTAGATGTTCTTTGTGCCGCCCATCAGCTTGTTGTAGTCCCTGGCGATGACCTCGGGGTCCACATCAACCGCGTCGGCGATGTCGATCTTGTTGAGGACGGCGACGTCGGAGTGGATGAAGATGTCGTGGTGCTTTCTGACCATGTCGTCCCCCTCGGTGGTGGAGATGACGACGACCCTGTAGTCGGTCCCCAGGGGGAAGTCGGCGGGGCATACGAGGTTCCCGACGTTCTCGATGAAGATGACGTCGTAGTCGTCCAGGTTGATGTCCGCCAGGGTCTTCTTGACGAGGTTGGCGTCCAGGTGGCACTCGTGTCCGGTGTTGCAGTTGACCGCGTTCAGGCCGGACTTCTCGAACCTGGTGTAGTCGTCCACGCCGGTGACGTC
>CASFMM010000062.1 GCA_949295765.1 uncultured Methanomassiliicoccales archaeon
CGGAGCCCGAACCCGAGCCTCCAAAGGCGCCGGCGGTGGACGTCGACGTCCTGTACTCGATGGCTTTCTCCCTGGAGGAGGCCGGCGACCACAGGGGCGCACTGAGGACGATAGACAGGGCGCTCTCCGCAGATCCGGAGAATGCCGACCTGATGAAGCTGAAGGCGGAAATATCCGTGAGGGCCGGAGATGCGGACTCCGCGATAGAGCTGGCCACCAGGGCCATCGGGCTGATGCCAGACGACCCGGACCTGCACAGGGTGCTCGGTCAGGCCAGGCTCGCCAAGGGTGACCTCAAGGGCGCTCTAGGTGACCTCGACACCGCCGTCTCCATGGGCGCCGACGACGCGGACGTCCATGCCGCCAGAGGCGAGGTGCTGGAGAGGATGGGTGTCCTGGACAGGGCGTCGGAGTGCTATTCCGCGGCGGTGTCCAGGGACCCGGACAGACTGGACCTGGCGGAGAAGCTGGCGCGCATGATGTACGCCCGCAAGGAGGCGATCGCCGCCGACGGCATGCTGAACCGCATCCTCAGGAGGGACCCCAGGCGCATGTCCGCCATCCTCCTGAAGGCTGAGATAGCCAACGCCAGGAAGGACGACAAGGCGCTGATGGCGGCCTACGATCATTTCGTCAAATGTCCCAACCCGGGTCCCGAGAACACAGTCCGCATGGTCAGGATACTGGAGGATTCCGGGCATTCCGCAGAGGCCAAGGAGCTGGTCGTCGGGAAGCCGCAGAAGGACGTCGCCGACAACTCCGTCAAGAGGTACGCCGAGAAGGCCCTGCGCCGCGCGTTCTCGATGAAGGTCTCCCCTACGGACCCCGACCTCATGAACGCCCTCGGCCTCGATCAGGAGACCGCGGCGGAGGTCACGGCGTACATCGGCGAGCAGCCCGACTACGGCACCATAACCCCAGGCACGGAGGTGTTCTCCAGGATGGAGTCCCTTTCCAGGGACGCCGTCATGAAGCTGGACTGGCGCGACCTGGAGCACAGCCCCAGGCTCCCTCTGGAGAGGGTGTTCGTCCAATGCGGATGCAGGGACGCGGACTCGGCCAAGGAGATCGTGGCGTACGTCCTGAGGGCGATGCTGGCCGACACGGGCAGGAACGCCGACCCGAGGCTGACGGACATGTCGATGCGTCTGCCCAAGGGCATATCGGTCTACGACATCATGCGCGAGTGCGGTGTCGGCGTGTACGAGGCCAGGGTGGTCCAGAGCCTGATCGTCTGATCAGTAGTCCCTCATCTCGGACTTCATGAACTCCCTCATGAGGCACGTGGCGTAGTTGCCCTTGGGGAGCGAGAACCTCAGGGTGTAGCCGTCGTCGCGGAACTCGCTGGCTATGTCCTTCACAGGGCACATCAGCTCCCTCCTTCCACCCTTGGAGCTGCACTTGGGGAGCCCGGGTATGACGAAGTCCTCGGCCTTCAGGCCGTTGTCCTCGACGACCTTCCTCTCGATCTCGCCCATCTCGCCCTCAGCGAGCATCGTCTCCGAACCGAAGAGCGCCCCTGTGACGAAGGCGCGTCCGGCGCGGATCTGCCTGGCGACGAGGTCGATGTTCTTGGCGGTGGTCATCACGGGGTTCTCGTGCTGGGGGGCCCCCTTGGGGTCCAGCGGGATCACGATGTCGCCCTCCACGGGCATGTTGATGGGCAGACCCCTCTGGATCCTAAGGCTGAGAATCTCGTTGAAAAGGTAGGACTGGTAGGCGTGCACGAACATCATCTGGAGGTTGGTGGGCATGGCGTCGATGGCGTCGATCCAGCTGCCGCCGCCCGCGAGCACCTGGGCCATGGTCTTCTCGAACGACATGGGTTCGGGCATGACCTTCGCGGCATCCCCCCAGTCCGTCGTCCCCTCCAGGGACCTGCGGACCTCCTGGAGGGTCTCGTCCTCCTCGGGGGTGGTGAAGCAGATGTAGGTTCTGACCGCACCTTCGATGTCGCCTCTGACCAGCCTCTCGCCGACCAGGTGCGTGACCGGCCTGACGACGCCGAACCTCTGGACACCGAAGTAGTTGGGGAAGCCGCCGACCTTCTTTATGACGGAGATGTCCTCGGAGACGGTCTCGGGTATGCGGGCGGGGTCCATCGTGCAGTCCTTGACGGTGATCTCGAACTCGTTGCCGACGAGGTCCCCGATCTGGATGGCCCTGCTCCCCCTGTATGCGTCCCTGATCTCGACATCCTTGAGGTCGACCTTCGCGAGGTCCTCTGGCGGGCACTTGAACGACATGAGCTGTGTCGTGACGGCGCGCTTGTCCTTGGTGCCTGCGAACCCGATCCTCTCCCTGGACATGCCCATGCTGCGGGCCATGATCCTGACGAGGCGGTTGGTCTCCCAGTTGCGGCTGACGACGGTGGCTATGGTGTAGTCCCCGTTCTCCTTGGCCCTGGGAGGGTCGGATATCTCCGTGACTACGAAGTCCTCGGGGAGGGTCTTGAGATGGCCTCCCGTGCCCTCGGCGGGGCAGAGGTAGCATCTCATCCCGATGTCCGCTTCGGCGGTCGTGCACTCTCTGAACAAAATCTTCACTCTTTGACGGAGTAGTATTCGGAGACCGCGTCGGACGCCTTCTCGACGGCTGCGATGGGGCTTCCGGATTTGACCTTGACGTAGAGCCTGCGGTCCTCGAGTTCGGGGTGCTTGTCGATGTATCTGACCAGTTCGACGTTCCCGTCCTTGTAGAGCTCGTCCATGAGGGGCGTGATGAGTGTCAGGTTCGCGTCCTTGAACGCGAGGGTGACGGAGTCGTCGGTCTTCTCGACAATGTAGGTCTGCATGACCGCGCCTATAACGTACTTATAAAAATGATTTGTGGGAGCCCGCTCTCAGCGGGTTCTCCCGAAGGGCAATGGGCGTCCCGCGGCGTCAGTCCCCGCTTCCGTCCCACACGTTGTGCTCATCCGCTGCGCGAATATGCACTACCTTGTCCTCTTCCATTCACATCCCATCCTGCCGACAGTTTGTGCCGACGACAAGTGTAGAACGGACCTGTTTATAAAAGGAACGGGCAGATTGTCATATTTCGGACACTCGACTTCCGATTGTGTCCGTCATTCCGAAAGGCCGTCGGAGTCGTGGACCTGCATCTCGTACATCTCGATGATCTCGGTCACCGACGTGCACTGCTCGGGGGCCTTGTCGTCCCTCACACGTCCCGTGAACCTTGGGAACCTGATGCCTAGGCCGGCGCCCTCCTTGAGGACGTCCTTGGCCGCTGTGTGGATGGGGCTCAGCGTGATCTCCGCAGCCACGACCTCCAGGACCACGGCCGGTTCGAACCAGACGTCTGGCACCATCTCGGCGTCCACGGACGACGGCTTCGACTCAGAGAGCGAGCCGTCAAGCAGGGCGGGCATGGCGTCAAGGAACGCGTCGTCGAACCCCGTCCCGAGCTTGCAGACCGTCTCGAACCTGCCCGTCTCGCCGTCGTACGCCGCCATCAGTAGCGCGCCGTACCTTCCGGCCCTCTTGCCCATGCCGTAGAACGCCCCGACGACCGCCAGGTCGAACGAGTCGGTGAGCGCCTGCTGGTAGTCCTTCTTGTACTTGATCCAGAGGAACCCCCTGGACCCGGCGCGGTAGACGGAGTCCGGGGCCACGGACTTGGCCATGATCCCCTCGCATCTGGCTCCGATCGCGTTCGCGAAGAAGTCCTCCCCCTCCTCGGGGCTCCCGACCATCCTCATGGTGGTCATCTGCACGTTGTCGCCGATCTCGAAGCCGTCCTCCAGGGCCGCCCTCCTGTCGAGGTACGGCTCGGAGGTCCAGTCCCTCCCGTCGGCGTAGAGCATGTCGAACATGAAGATCCTTACCGGGATCTCCTTCACGGCCTCGTCCATCCCGTGCTTCTTCCTGCGATGGGTCACGTTCTGGAACGGCAGCATGTACCCGGTCTCCGGGTCGATGGCGACGCACTCCCCCTCGATGATCGCCTCCCCGTGCCTGCACCTGGTCCTCAGGGCCTCGGCTATGTCCGGGAAGTTGGATGTCAGGTCCTCCAGTCTCCTGGAGTACAGCTTCACGGAGTCCCTCCCGATGTGGGCCTGGACCCTGATCCCGTCGTACTTGTACTCCATGGCGCACCTGCCGCCCATCTTCTCCACGACCTCGGATATCGACGGCAGTCTCTCCGCCAGCATGACCTTCACGGGGCTGCCGACGGTGACGCCGATGGCGCGGACGGCGTCCATCCCGCCGTTGGCTATGGTCTCGGCCACGAGGCCGATGTCGCAGGTGACGTTGAACGCCCTCTCGATGGTCGGGCGGTCCTCCTTGGAGGCGAACGCCTCCGCCAGGGCGTCCAGTATCGTCATGTCCGCGGCGCCGACCCTCATCCTTCCGGTGACGGTCCTGCACAGGTATCTCGCCTCCAGGGGCCCGGAGTCGTGCAGCAGTCCCGCGAGGGTCTTCTGCTTGGTGTCCTGGGAGTCCTTGCCGTCGGCGTTCTCTATGGTGGTCAGCCCCTTGACGACCCTGGCGACGGTCAGCTCCTCGGAGAACAGCGCCATCTGCTTCTTCTTCGAGATCATGGTCTCGGCGACCTGGCCCAGGTCACCGGTCTCGATGGTGAGCTTCTCCACCTTCTCGTCCGGGTTCCCGGACGCCTTGGCTATGGCCTTCATGACCAGCCTGTCGGCCATGCCGAGCACCCCCGGCACGAAGTCCGGGTGCAGCTTCCCCTGGCTCAGGTAGACGATGGAACGCAGCTCCCCCTTGTCTGCCCTGCGGAGGAAGTCCGCGAGGATCGACGTCATCTCGAGGCGGCTGCCCGTGGATTCCAGTCTGTCGAAGGTCTCTGCCAGGTCGGAGTAAAGCATGCCGTGGGCATCGTGGAGCATCTAAAAAAAGTTGGTTCAGAAGCCGTCGATGCGGGTCTGGTTCTTCCTCACGATGGGCGAGCTTCCGCGGCTGAGCTCGTCGCTCAGCTTCTCCAGCCTCTCCCTCATGGCCCTCTCCTTCTCGGCGCTGGACCTCTCAAGGACCTCGTCCAGGGTGCCCTTCGCCACCAGGACGTAGACCTCCCCGTCGTTCTTCCTCCCGGTCCTTCCGCGGCGCTGGATCGTGCGGATCTCGGAGGACACAGGCTCGTAGAAGATGACGGCGTCGGTGCTGGAGACGTCCAGCCCCTCCTCCCCGACGGATGTGGACACGATCACGTTGTATTCCCCGTTCCTGAACCCGTCGAGCAGGGCCACCTGCTCCTTCTGCCTCAGGCCGCCGTTGGACTGCCCCACCAGCATGCCGATCCTGGCGCCGGGGACCGATGCCAGCTTCCGGGTGAGCATCTCGCACGTGTCCCTGTACTGCGCGAACACTATGACCTTGGAGCCCTGGCCGCCGTTGACGGTCCTGCTCACGATGGAGAGGACCCTGGAGACCTTCGGGTGCTCCACGTTGGTCTTGTCGAGTATGGTCCTGACGCCGATGTACTCCGGGCGCTTGACGATCTCCCTGGAGCTGCGTCCGCCCTCCCTCTGGTCGGCCTCGGCCTCCACCTTCTCCAGGTAGACCCTCAGGGGGGTCATCCCCTGGGTCTCGGCGAGCCCTATGGCGTGGAGTATCTTGATGCAGATCGAGTGGAGCGCCAGGCCCCTGTAGACGACTGCGGTCTTCTCGCCGCGGGCAAGCCTCGCCTGCAGGCCCTGGCCCACCGCCAGCATGTACGAGGTGGACACCTGCCATCCCGGACGGATGAGGTTCAGGCTCACCATCTCCGAGACGAAGTGGTCCAGCATGGACCTGAGCAGCGCCGTGGCGTCCTGGATGTCCTGTGGTATGTTCACCTCCACCCTGTTGACGAAGGTGTAGTGTATGTACGGCGAGACGTCGGGGTCCTCGTCGGAACGGATGTCGATCCTCCTGAGGTGCAGGTTGATGCACACCTCCTCGATCTTCGAGGTGTCGCTCCCGGGCGATGCGGTCATGCCGACGCATCTGGTGCCCTTCGGGCAGAACTGCGCCACCCTGACGTAGGCGTAGTTGCCGACCCCCCTGTGCGCCTCGTCGAATATGATCAGCGAGAACCCCGTGAGCCCGTACCTCCCCGCCTCCAGGTCGTTGGCGACGGACTGCGGGGTCGACACGACGATGTCGCACTCCTCCACGATCCCGGCGCGGGTCTCCGGCTTCATGTTGCCGTTCATCTCCCCGACCCTCGTGTCCACGAGCATGCGGGAGAACGATTCGCGGTGCTGGTCCACCAGAGGCTTGGTCGGGGCGAGGACCAGGACCTTGCCCGACGACAGGTACTCCGCGGCGACCCTGACCGCCACGACGGTCTTGCCCAGGCCGGTGGGGAGTATCACGAGGGTGTTGTTCCTCAGGCATCCCTGCACCATCGCGGTCTGGTACCTGCGCTCCTCGACGGAGTCGGGGACGATGCGGGGATGCGTTATGAACGTCATGGGACGCCCTTATTACAGTAATCTAAAGAAAAAGGTTGGGAGGGGGCACCTCCCGTGAATCCGTTTAGTGGCAGCCGCCGCCACAGGAGGCGCAGCCGTTGAAGTTGGGGTTCCTGATCGTCAGTCCGGTCCCGAAGTTGGGGTCGTCGATGAACTCGATGACGCACTCCTCGAGCTCCTTCTTGGTCTCCTCGTCGTAGAACATGTCGAATCCGTGGGCGGACTTGTCGACGTTCTCCCCCTCAGCGGCCTTCTCCTGGAAGGACATCCCGAACTGGGGGCCGGAGCAGGCGAATCCGGACAGGTAGATCTTGATCCCGTAGCCGACCTTCTGGTTCTTCTCCAGCAGGTCGTTGATGAACTTCTCCGCATCGGGTGTAATCTGTACCATTTTGATCGCTCCGTCATCCTCTGTTCCGTATTTAACGTTGTTGAATCGACCTTCAACCGTCCAGCTCCACGTCGAACAGCTCCGCGTACTTCCTGAAAGCGTAGGACTGCGCGCGGGTCATCGCCATGTACGACCCTATGGTCATGGCCTCCAGAATCTCGTCGCGGGTGGCTCCTGCGTCGATTGCGTGCTGGGCCTGCACCTTCACGCAGTACTCCCCGCCGATCGCGGTGGCGGCCGACACCGCGCACAGTAACCTCTGCTTCCTCTCCAGATCGCCGTCCCCCTCCAGCACCGCACGTGCGACGCCGGCCATCGGGACGAACAGGTCCGGACGCTCGCTCAGGACCTGGTTGACCACGGGGACGAACCCGTACGCCTCCTTGGTGGCCTTCAGGATGGCATCCGCCTTGCTTCTGAGTTCTGGGTCGTCTTTCATGGATGCGAATCTCGGTGTGCCCGTAAAATGGATTCCGATGCGACCGCACGCATGTTGCTTCGATCGCCACCATCGGGAAACCCTGCGGCCTGTCAGGCGTTCGGGACCCGGCCGGCAGGAGGCCAACGATTTGGAAAACGTGCCGATGAGCCTTTTTGATTCATTTCCGTTCTCGGCGATGGGTCCGGGGCGGATGTTAATGTGACCGCACGGTGCTCCCTTTATCCGTAGAACGCCAAGTATTGATTTCTGCGGTTGAAACCGCAGGAGAATCAACAGATGAACAACCAGATGCTCAAGGCCATCTTCTCGGTGGTCGGTGTCAGGAACGGGTACGACGAGGTGGAGGCCGAGTTCTCCCCGTTCCGTGACCTGAAGGTGAAATGGACCAGGTCGTACAGGTGGATCTCGTTCGAGGTCAGCGACTACCTCTGCGACGCGCCGGAAGCCGTGATCGAGTCCCTCGCAGTCACAATATTCCATAAGATAAAGGAGGACGGACGCGACGGCCCCGCGACCTACAGCGACGTGGTGTGCGAATGGATCACATCGGACGATTTCGTCAGGAGCAAGCAGCCCGTTTTCGTCCGCAGGTTCAGGGGGCTCAGCCTCAGCACCGTGGGGGACCACAGGGACCTGGCGGAGTCGTACTCCAGGCTCGTGGAGAGGGGGCTCGTGAAAAGGGATCCTGACATCTTCATCGGATGGGCGCCGGTGGGAAACAGCAGGTCCGTGGGAAGGGCCAGCGTCCTGATGAAGGTGGTGGTGATGTCGCAGGTGCTCGACTGCGACAGCCTTCCGGACGACGTGTTCGACTACTGCCTGTACACGCAGATCGTCCATGTCGGGATGGGGTTCAACGCGAAGGGTGTGAGACGCGGCGAGGAGTACGATGCGCTCCTGTCCCGGTTCCCGGACCGTGCCGAGATGGACATGGAGCTGCTGAGGATGGGGCTGCACTTGTGAAAAGGTGTCCCCCGTGCGCTAACACACTCTATCACGGTCGGACGATGACGTCCGTCTCCGAGCACTGACTTACGCAGGGGGTGTGTGTCGGACCCGACGTTGGCCTCCGGTCATCGCTGCGGCGACGCGCCGCCAGCTCCCGCAGGAGCCCCATAAGAATGGGAAACGGGCCACTGTCCGCCGTCCCGTGCACATGGCGTTCACGGATCGCGCCCCTTCGCCGGAACGGTGCACTCGCATCCGCGGACGCTTATTTCAAAATACCTCCGGGTCCCACGCAGGTCCCGGAGGAACCATTCGTCATTCGACGGATTATCAGTCTGTACAGCGGAAATGTACGATGAAAACTAAGTCAATTGTCGTATTTTTACTGATTTAGTAGAATTAGATACGGGATTTCTACGAATTTCCAGAACCTGTCTACGAATTCTGAGGACAATCTACGAATTCTGCACAAAGCTTTATCAAAGATTACAAGATACCACGCCCTCATGAAAGGAGTACTCACGCCTCAGTCAGTCGCCATCATCGGTGCATCCAACGATGAGACAAAGCTGGGCGGTATGCTTGTCAAGAACATGATCAACGCCGGCTTCAAGGGGAAGCTCTACCCCATCAACCCCAAGGGAGGGGAGATCCAGGGTCTGAAGGCGTACACATCCGTCGCCGAGATCGGGGAGCCCGTGGACCTCGCCGTGTTCGCCGTCAAGAACACCCTCGTCGCAGACGAGGTCAGGAAGCTCGGGGAGGCCAAGGTCCCCTACGCCGCCATCCTGACAGCAGGATTCAAAGAGGAGAGCGCCGCCGGCGCCGAGCTCGAGAAGGAGCTCATCAAGGTCGCCAAGGAGGCCGGGGTCCAGTTCCTGGGACCCAACTGCTTCGGAGTCATGAACCCCGGAGCCGGTGTGAACGCCACGTTCGCCCACCTGCTCCCCCCTGTGGGCAACATCTCCATCTTCTCCCAGTCCGGAGCCGTGGGCTCGTCCATCATCGACTGGGCCATCTTCAACGGAATGGGAATCGCCAACTTCGTCACCTTCGGGAACAAGGCCGACCTGGACGAGGCGGACATCATCCACGAGATCATGGAGGACCCCCAGACCAAGGTCCTGGGAATGTACTGCGAGGGAATCACCAACGGTGAGAAGTTCGTCACCGAGATCCAGAACACCAAGGTCAAG
>CASFMM010000063.1 GCA_949295765.1 uncultured Methanomassiliicoccales archaeon
CAGCCAAATCTACAACCAATTTCATAGCCAAATCTACAAGCAAAAACATAGCCAAATCTAACCATTACGAAATAGCCAGTCATAAATACAAGCTACACCATCTCAGAACGCATGGACCAACCCACGGATTCGGAGTATCTGCCGCGCCTGATAGATGATGTCATCAAAGACGATATGCGCCTGTTCGGTGGAGTGGTCATCACCGGCCCGAAATGGTGCGGAAAGACCACGACTGCGGAGCAGATCGCCGAAACCAAGGTGTACCTGCAGGACAAGGTCCAATTCGACAGGTTCAGCAAGATAGCCATGCTGGACCCATCGAGAGTCCTGGAGGGAAACACCCCTGTTCTGATAGACGAATGGCAGAAGATCCCGGAGCTCTGGGAGGCTGCCAGGTATCAGATCGACAAGCGCAAGGCGAAGGGACAGTTCATATTCACCGGATCCAAGATAATCGTGGAGTCTGAATTGGAACATTCCGGGGCAGGTCGCATCAAAAGGCTCAAGATGCGTACCATGAGCCTGTGGGAATCGGGGGAATCCACAGGGGAGGTCAGTCTGAGAGGCCTGTTCGACGGGCAGGATTCGATTTGCGGCCTTCCAGAGTACGACTACTACGGGATGGCGAGAAGGCTCGTACGCGGCGGATGGCCGGACACCATCGGCCTGAACGACGCGGACTGCTACAAGAAGGTCGAAGGCTACTGCACGGCGATCAAGGACTATGACTTCGACAGCGACTCCGAAAAGGAAGCGACAGCCAGGAGGGACCGCAGCGGCAGAACCCTCCATACGCTTCTCAGATCCCTGTCGAGGGGATCCGCATCATCCATGTCCGCGGACAGCATCCGCGAGGACATGGCAAAGGGAGGGAACATGGAGGTCAGCACGAACACGGTCCACAGATATCTCAGGCTGCTCCATAACATCTGCCTCACCGACGACCTCCCGGCATGGACCCCCAGACTGCGCTCCAAGACCGCCATACGCACATCCGACACCCGCCACATCACGGATCCGGCGATAGCCGCCTACTTCCTGGATGCTGGCCCGGAAGACCTGGTCCACGACCCGGAGACCTTCGGGCTCCTGTTCGAATCCATGGTCGTGAGGGACCTCAGGGTGTACGCGCAGACGATGGACGGACACGTGTGCCACTACCGCGACAAGAACGGGCTGGAGGTGGACGCCATAGTCCATCTGCCGAGAGGGAGATGGGGTGCGGTGGAAGTGAAGCTCAGCGACAAGTGGGCGGACGACGGTGCGAGGAACCTGCTGAAACTCCGGGACAAGGTCGATTCCGACGAGGTGGGCGAACCGGCGTTCATGGCAGTGGTCACAGCCGACGGGGCGGCCTACACCAGGGATGACGGGGTCCATGTGATACCGCTCTCGTGCCTGAGGAACTGACCGCCTCAGACCGGGTGCGGCCCGTCGGTCCGCGCCCTTTGGAGATCAGGCACCTCTGTGAGCAGAGTCCAGGAAGGACTTGCACCTGGAGTAGAGGTCCTCGGTCGGCCGGGTGGTGGCCCATCCCGGCTCCGCGACGACGATGTCCAGACGGTTCCTGGCCCTCAGCTTCTCCAGGTCCCCGTCGTACTGGCCGTCGTCGCCGATCCCGTTGTTCAGCTTCAGCATGTGCTGGTAGTGGCCGAGGCTCAGGAGCCACCTCACGTACCCGTCCGGGCCGGGCTCGATCCCCAGGACCTCCATCATATCGGGCGTCATGTGCTTCATGGCCTCCTCGGCCTCCCTGTTGTTGGCCCGCATGAAGGCGTCGTTGTTGGCGGCCATCGCCGGGAACATGTAGAGGTACCCAGTGTACTTCTTCTGCATCTCCAGGTACTTCGGGCCCCCGCCGATGTTCGCGCCGACGCAGTCGTCGCATGGAATCCCGTCGCAGTCGCGGAACATCTCGGACGGCTTCAGGCCCCTCTGCTCGCACCATCCGGGGATATCCCAGCGGTACGTGCCGCATGTGCCCAGGTAGAACCCGATGGCGTCCACGTACGGCTGCATCCTCACGGCGACGTCCTCCACCTTGGACCTGAGCTCCTCCGGGACCGAGTGGAGGCCCAGGTTTAGCATGTAGACCAGGAGGTTGAACCTCCCCTCGGACGGGACGTACCTCCCCGACAGGGCGTCGTCCTCGCCTACGATCCTGTACGGGATCGAATGCGCGTCCAGCTTGTCGCGGAGCGAGCCCTGGTTGCCCGTGTCCACGATCGCTATGTCCTTCTCGTCGCCGTCTCTCTTCAGACTCCAGACGAGGTTGTCCTCAAGCATGGGGCATCCGATGACCCCCAGCACCCCTTCGGTCATGGATACATGATTCCCCGGCACCGTATTTATCCTGGCCAGTTCTCCGTGAGGAACCACCCCATTCCGTCATTGCATGACCTCTTTCCGCTCCAGATTCAGGGAGCAGGAAACCTGAAAGACAAGATCCGCACCGCCGGGAACGCCACGGCCATGCGGATGGACCGCAGCCACACGAGCGGAGACCGATTCCGACAGACGTCATTCGAACAGATCCGAATGCGTCCCCGTCCTGTTGAGCACCAGCACCAGAACATCATCGAGTATCTCATACACCAACAGCCAGTCCGGTTCGATATGACACTCCCGACAGCTTGTGGTCCCTGAAAGACGGGTCCAACACATGGCCTTCGGCCAGTTCCAGGATCACCCGCCTCAGATTCTCCATGTCCTTCCCGCGTTTCTCCGCGATTCCGAAGTCCTTCTTGAAGCGATTGGTGTAGTCCACCCAGTACTTCATGATCTCAGTTCCTCGAAGAGCTCGTCTGTAGAATCGAATCTCCTCCTGCTGTCGTCGAGAGCTATCTGATGACCTTCCTCGATGGCCCTGATCGTCTCGACGTTGTACGGACGTGTGGTGGGCTCGAAGGGTATGCCTCCGCGGATTATGACCTGACGGAGGAACATGTTCAAGGCAGCACTCATACTGATACCAAGCTGAGAGAAGATCTCCTCCGCTTCGCTTTTGGTCGATTCATCCGTACGGAAATTGATATTTGTGCTGACCATGTAATCACAATGTGCATACAATTCTTCACAATGAAATATCTTCGCACCAGCCTGTCACACCTTGGAACCTGCGATTGTGACTCAGAGCACCGCGCCCCCGCGCTCCAGCTCCCGGAAGTACGGGACCCAGCGCGACATGAACCACACCGCCAGGAACGCGACCGCGATCCCGATGAGCGCCCCGGCGATGACGTCGGTGGGCCAGTGGACGCACAGGTAGAGACGGGAGATTCCGACAAGGGCGGCGTAGATGATGGCGACCGCACCCCATCTCCTGTCGTGGATGAGCACCGCCGTGGCGCCCGCGAAGGCGGAGGCCGTGTGCCCGGACGGGAACGACCAGTTCTCCGGCGGAGGTATCAGGAGCTGGAAGTCCTCCACGGCGAAGGGCCTCTCCCTGCAGACCGTGGGCTTGAGGAGGATGTCGACGACGATGTAGGCCAGGACCATGGCGACGACGACCGACACCCCGCACCTGCGCCATCTCCGGGTGCAGGTCATCAGGAAGCCTATGGCGAACCATATCAGCCCGGACGTGGCGCTGTTGGTCACGGCCACCATGAGCTGGTCCAGGGCCGTGCCGTGGATGGATTCGAACCACTCGAGGACGCCTAGCTCCCACATGGCATGCGCCACGGGGAGCCCGGATAAAAACTGTTGTCTTTTGCTTTCGGAGGGTCAGACGAAGGCCATCATCTGGTTGAGGCTGCCGCTCTCGTTCTTGGTGATGAGCCTGAACCCATGGTCGGTGTAATAGGGGATGAGCTCGTCGTGGCAGTCGAGGCGGACCATCCTGCATCCCACGATCCCCTTGGCCTGCCCCAGCTTGTCGAAGGCCAGGTCGAGCATCTCGCCTCCCAGGCCCTTGGGGGCGTCCTTCGAACGGGAGAGCTGCCCGAGCAGGTACGACTGGGCCACGCCCGTCGAGGACTCGATGTTCATTCCTTTCAGGGTCTTGCCGCTCAGGAGGTTCTCCTTGGGGAAGGCCATGCACTTGATGCTGAGTGTTATGTAGCCGATGACATTGGCATCGTCCCGAGACACCACTAAGTATGTTCTGGAGAGATCCCTCTTCTCCATGTCTATCGCCTTCTCCCTGAGGAATGATTCTGTGGCAGAATCATGTACTGACTTGAATCTGCCAAGAGCATTTCTGACCGAAACCTCGTCATAATCCGTTAGCATACGGGAGAGTGAGAACACCTCGTAACCTTTGACAGGCATTAATCTCACTCCTTGCTGCCATTTTCTATGAATCTGCGAGCAAGATTCCCTTTCGGATCCCCGTATGTGAAGACGGTGTCTCCGCGCTTCCACTTCACACCGCTGGCGATGAGAGCCTCCAGGTTCTCCGCTGCCTCCGGTGTGTCGATCACCATGTCCTCAAAGAACGATTCCGTTGCCATCTTTCCCATCTCGGACGCTATTACGATATGACCATAGATAAGGTTTGAGGAGTTGAATAGGGTTGCTCAATCTTAGACCAGAGACAGCATGACCGGGCTACACGAACAGGCCTCGTAGCATCCTCCTCAAATGCTCCGCCATCCCCTTGTCGGTGCAGTAGACGTAGCAGCCCTTCATCCCGCGGGACATCAGCACCTTGTACGTGTTCTTGATGATCCTGTCCGCCACCCTTCTGGCCTCGGTCTCGTCGGGGTACATTGTCCTGAGCCCCCTGAGTGACTGGTCCGTCCTCGCCCTCTTCGAGGCGTCCGTCACGACCTCCCCGCCCTCACAGCGGATGTCGTCGCCCAGGATGACGCCGACGTAGTCGAACTCCAGGCCCTGGCAGGTGTGGATGCATCCGATCTCGTTGATCGAGCCCTCGTCTATCGCCCACGTGTTCGTGCTGCCCAGGTTCCAGCTCATGCCGAACCCGAACTCGGGGATCGTCACATCATGGACGTCGGGATCGTTCTTCCCCTTGGAGATCCAGTTCCAGCAGTAGCCGGCGACCATCCTGGACCTGTTGTTGGTCCGGTTCCTGTCCTCGATGTCCGCCCTGAGCTCGTTGGGGTCGTCGTAAACCCTGAAGTCGTACCGGAATCCCGGATCCTCGAGGTCCAGGTTGGCGGTCTCCCTGATCTGCAGGGCGTTGTCCAGCCATGACAGGTACCCGTCGGACCCGGAGCAACTGAACTGCGAGTCCAGCTCCATCTCGGTCACCGGCGCCTGGAACATCCTGGCGTACCTGCGGATCTCGTCCACGCTGCCTATGTCCTTCAGGGTGACCCTCTGGTCCTCGTCGATGAAGAACACCGAGAGCTTCGCTGCGCGGATGATCTCCATCACCTGGTTCTCCCCCATGTTCTGGTAGAGCCCGCTCCTCTCGTTGAGCCTGTGGGCCTCGTCCGCCAGAAGGACGTCGAACGCGTCGGGCACAGCGTCGACGAACTTTCCGGAGCCGACGAACAGCTTGTCCACCCTGCTGCGCCCCTTCTTCATTCCCTTCAGCTTCTGCCCGTAGACGTTCCTTGGGGCCGAGTTCTTGGACACGTAGAGTGACGCCATCCCCATGGACGTCGTCTCGGACAGGATGTTTATGGCAAGCACGGACTTCCCCGTGCCCGGACCTCCGCGGACCACGACCACCCTCTTGCCCCCGCCCTTCGCGACGGTCCTGGCCTGATGTAGGATCTCCTCGTGTACGACCTTCTGGGTGTCCAGGAGGGTGAACTCCCTGTTTCCGGCCATCATAGATGACATGACGTCCTGCAGCGACTTCGACGGCTTTAGGCGTCCGCGGTCCAGGATGAAAATGGTCTCCCCCTTGTCGCCCTTCCTGATGAACCTCTCGAGGAACCCGCGCAGATCTGAGCCCTCGTGCTTGGTGAACATAGGGGCCAGGGAGACGTATTCGGTGTAGATCTCGGACTTCAGTGGGTCCGGAATCTCCGGCACGTAGTTGTGGAGACAGGCGCACGGGGACAGGACCACGCCCCTGTCGCGGACATCGGCGTTGAAGTCCTCTATCGCCTCGGCGTACGACCATGCCTGGTAGGAGGGATGGGCGACCTCGTGGATCCCGCCGCCGACCATTGTGCGGACGACCCCATCCTTCCCCGGGACGGCCTCGGCCGATGCCCACTGCTTGAGTTCGATTATGACCGCCGAGTTACGTCCGGAGTCGTTCAGGCCGGTGACGATCAGGTCCACGCGCTTGGATGTGTACGGGATGCCGTACTCTATGGCTATCCCGGCATCCTCCGGGATCGAGGACGAACCGATTATGTTTCCCATGTAGGTCAGGGAGTTGCGCCATGCGCGCATCTCCGATTCGGGAGACCTGCGGCCGAAACGCTCGACCATCAGCGATTCCACCTTCTCGTCGAGGACGCCGTTGACTATATCGTCCATGAAACCCGATTTGGTGGAGTTGTAGATGATCATACAATCAAATTCCAGTGACCGCCTATACATTCAAACAATGTAATTATTTGGCGAGGAACAAAGCCGTCATTCACTAGAAGCAACAACCTATCACAACTTAGTTTAATACGTTAAATTATGCTTGTAAAAGGTGAGTGTACTTTGGCGTATCCCTATCAAGCAGAGATTTCCCACGAAGGTCTTCATAAATATCGTGTAGTCAAGGCTCAGACTAAATACGAATTGAACCAGAAAGTTCGCGCCATTCAGGACCAGTGGGATGAGCAATGGCAGAAAAAGGTTGAGCGTGAAGCAAAGATCCGTAACGATGAAGATTCTCAAGCTTACGCCAAAGAAATGACAGAACAAGCTGAAGATATCCAGAAATCAATGGACCGCATCCTCACCGATGACCTAGATCTCCATCAATTCAGTATTGAAGATTTCAAAGATTTCTCAGATTATGATGTACCGTATCCACAAAGTCCTGTTTACAAGACCCTCCCGAAACAACCAGATTCTGGAGACAGCAAATACAACACTCAACCTACTTTTCTGACAAAACTATCAAAAAAGAAGATGTCTGACCTCGTGGCTAATGACAGTGCCCTGTTTCACAAAGATTATACGGCCTGGCAGAACGAGTGCGCATCTATCAAAAAACAAAATGAGTCTCTTAAAAAGACCTATGATGAAGAGGTCAGGAGATGGGAAGCTTCAGAATCTGAATTTAGACGCATCCAGAAAGCGGAAAATGAAAAAGTGGACCACCTCTACGATAAGATACAGTCTGGAGACATCGAAGCAGTAGAGTGGTACATACGTGAAGCTCTAGAAAGACTTGGTCTTCCGTTTAGTTATGACAAACTTATAGATGTTGAGTATGATCCTGAGAGCAAAAGAGTGATTGTAGACTACCTTTTCCCCAAAATAGAGGACATCCCTACACTCAAAGCAGTCACTTATGTAAAAACCAGACAAGAATTCAAAGAATCCTACCACACTGAAGCGTATATCAAGAAAAAATACGATAGCGTGATTTACCAGATGGTTCTTCAAGCACTGAACTACATCTTCAATTTGAAAACAGGATGTCCTATTGAAGCTGTGGTGATAAATGGTAAGATTAACACAATCGATAAATCCACTGGAAAAGAAATCGAACCATATGTGCTTTCAGTAAGTGTCACCCGTGAGTCTTTTGACGAAGTTAACCTCTCAACTGTAGATCCCAAAGCTTGGTTTAAAAGCTCCAAAGGCGTATCTGCAGCCTCATTGGCTAATGTAACTCCTGTGGCCCCTATAGTTGTCATGTCAAAAGAAGACAAGAGATTTATCGAAGGATACGAAGTTGCAAATCAACTTGATGACAGCGTCAACTTGGCAGCGATTGACTGGCAAGACTTCGAAAATCTGATTCGTGAAATTTTCGAGAAAGAATTCAGATCAAATGGAGGGGAAGTCAAAATCACGCAGGCAAGCCGTGATGGCGGTGTAGATGCGGTCGCGTTCGATCCGGATCCAATCCGTGGAGGAAAGATAGTCATACAAGCAAAGAGATACACAAACGTTGTAGGTGTATCTGCTGTCAGAGACCTTTATGGAACGGTCATGAACGAAGGTGCCAACAAAGGCATATTAGTAACTACGTCAAATTATGGAAACGATGCCTATGAATTTGCAAAAGACAAACCACTGACTCTGATGAACGGAGCCAATCTTTTGTATCTTCTACAGAAGCATGGGTACAAAGCCAAAATAGATTTGAAAGAGGCTAAAGAACTCAATAAATCTTGAATAAACTTCAATTCCTGAATCAAAGATTATCTGAGATTCAGGGATTGAACCAATTTATAAATGATCATTTTTTCAAATACATACAAACATGAGTAATACTCCTATACCTTAATCAGATTACATTTAGTTAATGGAATGGTTTATCATAAATAAAATTTAAAATGAAAAGGATTGCTGTAATAAGTGCCACCATGTCCGAATCGTACCTGTGGTCCAAGGAGTTCCAGGAAGGGATGAAGAAGGTCGGCCCGGGCTCCAAGTTCTGGTACAGGTCGAGGTTCGACCCCCTGACTCAGGAAGAGTACGAGATGATCTGTGAGCTCGAGGACAGAAAGTTCCAAAGCGAATCCTAAACAGGCTCATCCGAACACGGTCTGATGCCCCGCAATGTTCCGAGGAATGGAATCTGCACCGCCAGAGACCTCCTGGCCGAATCTCAGTGAGAGCCCCACCTAATACTTGCTAAATAACAAGTTTTTCTATTTATGTATATTTTTGTTCGAATTATTTTTTCATTTATGTATTTTCGATGAGAGTGGTCTAATTCTAACTCAGCAACGTCAGAAACGTCCGTATTTCGATCATTCCACCGCACGCGCGCACTTTTATAACATGCACGTGTAAGGAGGCAACAGGAGAATCCGCTCATGACAGAAGTCGGACCGTGCACAAAGACCCTCTCCACCGCAGAGGGCGACATCACAATCTACAGCCTCCGCGAGCTGGAGGCCAAGGGGATCGTCAAGGACCTCTCGAAGATCCCCTACTCCGTCAAGATCCTCATCGAGGGCATGCTCAGGCAGCGCGACGGCTCCACCATCACCGACGACGACGTCGTCACCGCCGCGTCCTGGAACCCGAAGGAGAACACAGACCAGGACATCCCCTGGATCCCCGCCAGGGTCCTGCTGCAGGACCTGACCGGCGGCGCAGTCATCACCGACCTCGCGTCCATGAGGGCCGCGGTGGCCGCCATGGGCAAGGACCCCGAGCTCATCAACCCCCTGATGCCCGTCGACCTGGTGATCGACCACTCCGTCAACACCGACTACGCCGGACGCGACGACGCCCAGGAGCTCAACGAGGAGCTGGACTTCCAGCGCAACAAGGAGAGGTACGCCCTCTTCAAATGGGCCCAGAAGTCCCTCAAGAACTTCCGCGCCGTGCC
>CASFMM010000064.1 GCA_949295765.1 uncultured Methanomassiliicoccales archaeon
CCCGGTAAGCTGGAGCAGTGGGAGGGAGGCATACTCAGGAACCTGAGGTACCCCTGCCCCGACTTCATGTGATTCTCAAACCCAGGGGGCACAGCCCCCCGAATCCCTCCTCAATCACAGTTCCGCAGTATGCTCGACCAGCGGTTGCTACAACCCGTGGTTGACATCCGATTGCGTCGTAATGCCGTGGAGAGACGTATCATGGACACCCTGTTCGGGCGTATGATGGAGGAGATCCTCATCCACGAGACGAAGCTGGTGTGTGGAAACAGGCTGAAGGTCGTGAAGGCTGTGTTCGACTTAGGCGAGATAGACATGGTGGTGAGGGATCCCGAGACAGATTCGTGCGTCATTGTGGAGGTGAAGCACAGCACCAACCGCACGCTTCATCAGCGTCGGCACCTTCTCGACAAGAGCAGATGCGACCTGATCAGCGACAGGTTCGGACAATAGCCGGCAGGTTCGTAATCTACAGAGGTGAGGAAGCATCCGAAGATGGGGTCAGATACCTCAATGTCGAGGACTATCTGAGGAACCTGCCTGAATCCGCATCCGGACTGTTCGCAAACCGATGTCTCAGACGAACGGGTTGGCGAACGGGTAGTACGAGATGTCGAACGCCATGTAGACGCATGCCACCTCGATGATCGCGATGGCGAACATGGCGATCCAGACGACCTTGTTCCACGCCAGGATCTTCCCGCCGTCCAGAGGTCCCAGCGGGATCAGGTTGAACACGGCGAGGAACGAGTTGAGGGACGCGAGCATCAGGAACACCATTATCGCCAGGAACATCGGGTCGTCGAGGAAGTAGGGGCTGTCGTTCATGGTCATGACGGCGGCGATGCCTATCGCGGCCAGGACGATGTTGACGATGGGTCCCGCCATGCTGATCCTGCCGTTCTTCTCGATGTCGGCGTATCCGCGGATGTAGACCGCGCCGGGGGCGGCGAAGAGGAAGCCCATCATGGACGTGACCAGGGTCAGTATGAGTCCGATGGGGTACAGCCTGAACTCGGACCACATGCCGTACTTCTGGGCCACGAACTTGTGTCCGAACTCGTGCAGCAGGAACGAGAACACGACCAGCATGAAGCATATGGCGAACAATCCCGCCCATCTCCCGGTCTCGCCCAGGTGGTACTCCAGGCAGGCCATGATGGTGTTGTTGCGGTACAGGATGAGGAACGCGATGGAGAGGACAACGATGGAGACGAAGATGTCCCTGAGCTCCTCTCCGCTGAACCTCTTCTTCCCGTATCCCGGGTTGACATGGATATCGTAGTCGTACGGGTCCTGCATGGACCGTCGATACAGGCTCACCAATATAAAGATGAAGCAGAATCCTTCGGCGATGGCTCAGAACATAGCCCACGGCAAGGAGGTCTGCAGATGGTGCGACAGCTGCGGCACGCTCCTGCTCGGGGAATCCTGCTCCGTGTGCGGCTCCGCCGGAAGGGAGTTCAGGGTCAACAGTCCCGGAGACATCAGGCCGTGCATGGGCGACAGCGTGGAGCTGGTCCTGCACCTGTTCCGCGACATGTTCGGCACGGACTCCCCCCTGAGAGGGAAGTCGATATGGCTGAACAAGGTCCCCGGGGAGGACCGCACCGACGAGGTCATCGCCGACGGGGCGGTTCTGGGCATTGTAAGGTTCGACATGCGCCTGGACAGGATGGTCCTGGAGGTCAGGCAGCCGGGGGCGGACATGTTCAACCCCGTCGCCACGAAGAACATCGCATGGTTCTGGGGGCTGTCCGGGCACCTCAAGGGGAAGACGATCCCGGGCGAGAACCTCAACGACGTCATAGGGGACTTCTCCAAGGGGGATTCCGTCATCCTGAGGAAGGGCCAGAGGATCGGCGTCGGCATCGCGCTGGAGGACAGCTCCGCGCTGAAGGGCGCCGAACGCGCCATCAAGATACGCGACATAGACCAGCCCGCTCCCGCGCACGAGGTCAGGGATGCGGACCTGTCGGTGTTCACCGCCTGCAACCGCGACCATCTGAAGCGCATACAGAGGCGCGCTGTGAAGGAGATAAGGACGTTCCTGGCCGAGAAGAACCGGAAGGGGCTCCCCGTGACCGTGTCGTTCTCCGGAGGCAAGGACTCCCTCGTCGCCTACGGCCTGGCATCACAGGCCGCCGACGCGGTGGAGCTCATGTACATAGACACCGGGCTGGAGTTCCCGGAGACCGTCGAGTACGTCAGGGGGTTCGCGGAGGAGTACGGCAACAGGCTCCACGTGGCGTCCGGCGGGAACGGGTTCTGGGACAACGTCGACGCCTTCGGACCGCCGGCAAAGGACTTCCGCTGGTGCTGCAAGGTCTGCAAGCTCGGGCCGATCACGGACACGATCGACACGGAGTTCCCCGAGGGGACCGTGACGGTGGAGGGCAACCGCTGGCTGGAGTCCTACGCCAGGTCGGGGATAGGGTTCGTCACCAGGAACCCGTTCGTGCCGAACCAGATCAACCTCAACCCCATACGCTCGTGGACCGCCGCCGAGGTGTGGCTGTACATCCTGTCCCACGGGCTCCGCTACAACCCGCTGTACGACAGGGACTTCGAGAGGATCGGGTGCTACCTGTGCCCGTCCTGCCTGTCTAGCGAGTGGAGGAACACGGGCAGGATCCATCCGGAGCTCTACTCCCGGTGGGAGGACCACCTCCACGCCTACGCAGAGTCCAGGGGGCTCCCGCGCGAGTACGTGGACTCCGGCTTCTGGCGCTGGAAGGTCCTCCCGCCGAAGATGGTCCAGCTCGCCGAGGAGATGAGGCTCGACCTGAGGCCGAAGAGCGTCTCCGGGCCGACCATGAGGATGCTGAAGGGGGCCTCGTCCTGCGCCGCGGGCGGGTACTCAATGGAGGCGGTCGTCACCATCCCCCGCGCCAGGGACTTCTCGTATGTCGCCGACGCCCTCCGCACCGTCGGGGACGTGAGGTACGACGCGGAGTACGAGATAGCGCTCCTGAGGCTGCCCATCGGGAGGGCCAGGCTGTTCGGGGGAGGTCAGGTCTCCGTGAACGCGCCCGACGAGGGGAACGTGAAGCGGATCTTCGAGAGGTCGGTCAAGGCGCTGATCCGCGCCCAGATGTGCACCGGGTGCGGGATATGCGAGAAGGGCTGTCCGAGGAAGGCCATACGCATATCCGGCGGGATGAGGGTGGACCCCGAGCGCTGCAACTCCTGCGGAAGGTGTGAGAGGTCGTGCATGGTGGTCCACTACTACGACAAGCTGATGGACGGGACTCCCGATGGGTCCTCCCGCAAGCATTAAAATACACCCACCCATCCCAATGGCATGGATTGGATATTCGGCCTCGCGATGCTGCTGGGCATAGGTCCCGCGTTGATCCTCATGTACCTGGGGGTCCGCAACTACACGTATCCGAGGGTCGAGCAGCCGTTCTTCAGCGACCCCACGTTCTTCATACTGCTGGTGGTCGGGATGATAGCCGGTTCAATCCTGTTCTTCGCGATGATCGCGATGGGATTCGCGTCCAACGTTGTCTACATGGTGATTCTGGCTGCGATCGAGGCGATGGTCCTCGTCGTCGTGATGAACCTGAGGCGCTTCAGGGGCAAGTCGGACTCCGTGTTCTACGGCTACGCCCTGGGTCTGGGCATATCCTGCGGACTATCCACGGGGATAGTGTTCGTGACCGCCAGCACGGTGGAGACCTTCGACGCGTCCGTGGTTGTGCTGATCCTCATCTCCGTGTCCATGTCCCTCATGCTGGGGGCGTGCGGGACCACGGTGGGCGAGGGCATAGCGAGGCACAGGGTCATGGAGTTCGCCCTGCAGGCGATGATCCCCTTGATCATCTACAACATAATCCTGACCGTCCTCCTCCAGGGAGGGGAGATGGGAGGGATGGTGGCGTACTACGTCTGCGCGATCGTGGCACTGGTGTTCGGCGCCGTGCTCTACTACCGCACGATGATGCTCCGCCTCCCGCAGATCGTCAAGGAGGTCCTCAAGATGGAGGGCAAGAAGCGCGACGACCTTCCGAAGTGATCAGGCCCTGTAGACGCCCACCCTCACTTCCGAGATGATGCAGCGGTCCAGCATGGCCGACACCATCTTCTCCGCGCGGTCGCCGGCGACATCCCTCACGTCGTCCAGTGTGAACGTCCCCTTTATCGCCGTCAGCCCCTCGGCCAGGATGACCATCTTCTCCTCCAGGTCGGAGCAGTGCTCGTACCTGTAGACCATGGTGGAGTAGGGGTCGGCCTCGGCTATCCTCTGCCTCTTCTTCAGCATGTCCGGGGGCACGAACCCGGTCGCCTGGGACAGAGCCTCGCGGACCGCATCCTGATCCGGGGACTCGAAGTAGAACGAGAGGTCCCTGGTCTTCTGGACGCAGTTGCAGTATGGGCAGGAGGATTCGGATTTGGACTTGTCGACTATCCTGGGTCTCCTGCAGACCCCGCACAGCGTGAGCCCGTACATCAGCGGTACTCCGTGAACACCAGCGCGGCGACGCAGCATCCGTAGTGGTCCAGGGGGATCTCCAGCTCCTCTGTGGCGAACTGGATCTCCTCGAACTCCACGCCGCGGATCTCGGACATCTCGTTCATCTTCCAGGTCAGGATCTCCTTTAGGGAGTCGGCGGACCCGTGGATGTGCCCCTCGGCGACGTAACCGCCCCTGCCGTCCTTCCTGTAGGCGTAGGCGATCCCGGCGGCGATGGTCTCGCCCTCGGTGCCCCTCATCTGTGCCAGTACGCAGTGGGTGACCGCACCCATGGGCATCTCGCACATCTCCACGCGCTCGGCGTTCTTGGGTATCACGGACGACACGGAGACGAGGTTCTGCTCGCCGATCCCGGCGGATATGAGCGCCCTGTCGAACGCGTTCAGGTCCGAGGTCTTGCTGACGGCCGAGCTGTGCGTGATGAAGAATCTGGAGGGTACGAGTTCCATGACCGCCCCAATCCAGGTTCCCCGATAAATTGGTGACGCATGCAGGCGGGCTCACCCGTACAGGTTGCCCGCGACCTCTTCCTCCTGCCTCTCCGCGGCCTCCTGGTCCGACTCCAGCTTCTTGCGGATCTCCTCGGCCTCCCCCAGCAGCGGCTTTGCGCTCAGCCTCAGACCGGGGATCATGGACGAGATGGCGGGGATGAACTGGGCGGCCGACCCAGGGTCCGGGAGGTTGGGGTTCGCGGGGACCATGATGGACGTCACGCCCATGCCCCATGTGGGGGCCTCGTAGAGCATCACCCCTGTGATGCCCTTGACCATGCCTCCCTCCATGTGGGCGAACTTGGACTTCTTGACCATCTTCTCGGAGCCCGGGCCGACGCCGCAGGCCACCGGGGCGTCGCTGTCGGACATCCTGGCGGTCCCCTCCAGGCAGACTATCTCGCGGCATCCCGCGTAGTTGAGGTACGACAGTATGGCCTGCACGACCTCGTAGCAGTCCTCGGGCTTGGGCGCGTACTCGGACAGGCAGACGATGAGGTCCCTGCCCGTCTTGGTCGTGTGCTTCCTGCCGTAGAATCTGACGGGAGGGTAGGCAACGCCGCGGTGAATCAGGCAGTACGGCGGCATGGACGGAGATGAAAGTCCGGCTATCGCCTCCATCTCGAGCTGTCCAACCATGAAGTTGGACATGATGGAGCTCACCAGTCCCACGCTGGGGAAACCGATGACGGCCACAGGGTTCTCCAGACCCATGTCAGCATACCTGATCGTCTTGACTGCCATGAATCACCCTAAGACGCTAACCTTTTTAAGAAGTTCTATTCTACCCGACGATATGAGCGGTAGCACCATCACCTCGTCCAGAACCTCCGGCGGAGTCCCGGTGGTCGTGGAGAACATACCCGGAAGCCAGAGTGCCGCATTCATGATCGGGGTCGCGACCGGATCCAGGGACGAGCATCCCGGGATCTTCGGACTCTCCCACCTCCTGGAGCACACCGTCTTCAGGGAGACGGAGACGAGGAACTCGTACCAGATGGCGAAGGAGATGGAGGGTGCCGGAGGGGAGCTCAACGCCTTCACCGGCAGGGAGATGACCGCGTTCTACGGGATCACCATCAGGGAGACCGCTTCGACCGCCATGGACATGGTCGGGGACATAGTTGCCCATCCGAAGATCAACGAGGAGGACACCGAGCTCGAGAAGAAGATCGTGCTGCAGGAGCTGAGCATGATCCGCAACGAGCCTGACAGCTACATCCACGACCTGTTCGAGTCCACCCTCTGGAGAGGGCACGCGCTCTCCCAGGACGAGGGCGGGGACGAGAAGGTCGTCGCGGGACTGACCTCGGCCGACCTCCGCGCGTACTACGAGGAGAAGTACCTGATCCCCAACCTCGCGGTGTACGCCGCGGGTTCCATCGACGTGGACGAGACCGTCCGCTGGGCGGAGGAGGTCCTGGACCCCATGAAGGGGGGCGCCAGGAACCAGCGCACCGCACCGCAGACGCCCAGGTCCGAGTACAGGTTCGTCAAGGGGGACGCCGAGCACTGCCATGTGGCCATGGGGTTCCCGTCCTACGGGGCGTCGCACCCGGACAGGATGGCCGCGTCCATGCTGAGCGCAGTCCTCGGGTCCGGCACGAGCTCCAGGCTGTTCCAGAACGTGAGGGAGAAGAAGGCCCTGGTGTACTCGATCTACACCACGGTCTCGCAGAACAGCGACGCCTCCTCGATCACATCGTACATGTCATGCACCGACGGCAACGTCATAGAGGCCATGGAGACCGTCGTCTCGGTAATATCCCAGTTCCTCAGAGAGGGCCTGGAGAAGGGCGAGCTCGAGAGGGCGAAGAGGCTCATCAAGGGGGCGAACGTCCGCAGCATGGAGTCCACCGAGCACAGGCTCTACAGGCTCGGGGTCAACCACATGCTCAACGGTGCCACGGAGACGCTCGAGGAGCGTCTGGACAGGATAGACGCCGTCACCGAGGACGACGTCATGAGGGTCGCCGGCGACCTTCTGAGGGCAGACCGCCTGAACACGGTCGTCCTAGGCAAGGGCAACAGGGAGATCAGGAAGTACGACGCCTCGGCGCTGACCCTGTGAGCTCCTCCATGATGTGGAGGACCGCCCTTCCGGCGCTCTCCACGGAGCCCTCCACCTCGGGGGTCATGGTCTCGGTCACCGTCTTGATGTCCTGCACCTCGATGGCGACGAACCTGACCTCCTCCGGCATTATTTCCGGGTCCATCTGACGTCCGATCTTGATCGCCGTGGGCAGGTTGACGTCGTGCGACGCGGCGTGGGCGATCGCCTCGTCGAAATCGTGCTCGGAGAACAGCATCACCGTCCCGGGTCCGTAGTTGCCGGTCTGGATCGCGTCGACGATTATCGCGAACCGGTACCCGTGGATGACGGGCAGGATGTCGAGGCCCCCCACCGCCTCCTGGCAGCAGTCTACGTTCTCGAGTCCCATCGCCTCTATGGCCTCCGAAACACGGAGTCCCACGGCGTCGTCGCACATTATCGGGCTCCCGAGCCCCACGACGACGATCTCTGCATCTCTCTCGACGCCTGTCATTTGAATCCTGAGTGGTGCATGGCTCACGGGTTCTTCATACTGTTGGGGGTCGGGCGTCAGTATTATCTTTTTGGATAACACTCCGGAGACCATGGACATAACCGTCCGGAACTCTCAGACCATCAACGGCAGGACGATAACGACCCGTCAGCTGGAGGCGCTTCTCGCCGTCGAGGAGACGGGCAGCCAGACCGCCGCCGCCAGGAGGCTGGGGATCTCCGTCCCGGTGCTGCACAAGTACATCCGCACCATCGAGGAGGCGGCGGGGGAACCGGTCCTGAAGACCACCCCCTCCGGGTCCACCCTCACCGAGCAGGGCGCTAGGATCGCGTCCCTGGCCAGGTCCATGGACCACCGCTGCGACACGGAGAGGGGCTTCACCGTCTGCTGCAGCCCCGTGACCGAGGACCTGACCATGTCCGTCATCTCGTCCCTCAAGATCCCGGGCGCCAACATCGTCGTTTCGGACGACCAGTACAACATACGCATGATGCGCGAGGACCGTGCGGACCTGGCCATCATCGACGACCCCCTGTACCTGTTCGACGCCGAGGAGTTCCAGATGGAGGAGATCGGGTACATGGGGATGGTCCTGGTCGACAACGGCCCGTCGTTCATCCGCTACAAATACGGGGCCCAGAGGGTCGCGTTCATGTACCTGGACTCGGAGGACAGGCAGTACACAATAGACTCGGAGACATTCTCCCTGCCGGAGCTCCTGGGTTCCAACAAGAGCTTCTTCATCGACGAGTTCATGCTCACGAGGAGGAACCTCAGGCTGAAGAGCGCGGTGGACCCGAAGATGCTGCGCCACGCCATAACTGCCATCTACCGCGAGGAGACCAAGACCGTGTCCAGGGTCATCAAGGCGCTCGTGGCCAGGAACCTCTGACCCGTTCGTTTTATCTCAAAGGATAACACCTTTGTGCCCACAACTGTCCATATTAAATATCATCAAACAGGTGACAAGCCTGATAACTATGGTAACGCCCAACCCCGATTTCGCCAAAGAGATCGCCGCAGCCGGCGGCGAGGAAGTCAAGATGTGCTTCCAGTGCGGAACCTGCACAGCCGGATGCCCCTCCGGAAGGAGGACATCCTACAGGGTCAGGAAGCTCATGAGGATGGCTCAGCTCGGAATGAAGGAGGAGATCGTCAACAGTGAGGAGCTGTGGGAGTGCAGCACCTGCTACACCTGCGTCGAGAGGTGCCCCAGGCAGGTCCCCATCGTGGACATCATCATCGCTCTCAGGAACATCGCAGTCGCCGAGGGCCACATGTATGAGAACCACAAGAACACAGCCAAGAACCTGGCCAAGTACGGACACACCGTCTCCGTCCAGGACAAGATCACCGCCCTCAGGGAGCAGATCGGCCTCCCCGGCATCCCGCCCACCGTCCTGTCCAACGACAAGGCCAAGGCCGACCTCGACAAGATCCTGACTCTCACAGGATTCGACAAGATTACGGAGTGATTCTCATGGCAAAATACGCGTTTTTCCTCGGATGCATCGCACCCCTCAGGTACCCTGGAATCGAGAAGTCCACCAGGGAAGTCTGCGCCGCCCTCGGAGTCGAGCTCGTCGACCTCCAGGACGCTAGCTGCTGCCCCGCCCCCGGAGTCATCAGGGCGTTCAGCAAGAAGACCTGGCTCGCAGCTGCCGCCAGGAACCTGGCCCTCGCCGAGCAGCAGGGTCTCCCGATCCTCACCATCTGCAACGGATGCTACGGATCCCTCTTCGACGCCGCCCACGAGCTCGCCCACGACGAGAAGCTCCTGGCCGAGGTCAACGAGGTCCTGAAGGAGATCGGAATGGAGTACAAGGGAACCACCAAGGTCTACCACTTCGCCGAGGTCCTG
>CASFMM010000065.1 GCA_949295765.1 uncultured Methanomassiliicoccales archaeon
GAATCTTATGAACCATTGATCCCGCATGTGCATAATAATTTAAATTATGAATAAATATAATTTAAATTAAAACAAATTAATTTAAATAAAATTGAATAGAATTCAGATTTCCCTGTTCATAACAGTACAGGCTTCCGAAGGTGATGGGATGAGGAGAGACAAGGCCGATGAGATTCTCAGGAAGGTGGTTTCCGCACCGCATGAGGATGAGGTCATAGAGTTCAAGGACAGGAGGACGCTGAACAAGGATGAGATGGGGGTGTACTTTTCGGCACTGTCCAACGAGGCGGAGCTCAGGGACCATCATTCAGCCTGGATGATCTTCGGCATCAGCGATGACGGGGAGGTCATGGGGACGAACTTCCTGGACACCGTCGAGAGCCAGAGCAGGCTGAAGCGTTACATATACGAGCAATGCGGGACGAATCTGTCCTATCGTGACATTCATACGATGAACCATGATGGGAAGAGGGTCCTGATGTTCGAGATTCCCGCCGCTCAGCATGGGACTCCGACATCCTTCAAGGGGATAGCCTACGAAAGGCAGGGAGAGAGCGTCTACCCGCTCACGGAGGAGAAACGCAGGAGGATTATGAACAAGAGCCTTCCTGACTGGAGCTCCCAGATCGTCCCCGGTGTCGGGATGGATGTGCTGGACCCTATCGCCGTCATGACCGCCAGGAGATTGTACCGTTCGAAGCATCCAGACAATGCGGATGCCTCTGATGCTTGGAGCGATCAGGAGTTCCTCAACCGTATGGGACTCACAATCGACGGAGCGGTCACCTACACGGCAATCGTGCTTCTGGGGAAGGAGGAGTCGTCGCTCCTCATCCCGGATTCGTCGCTGTGTCTGAGGTGGATTCTGCGGGATGACGATGACATGACCCTCTCAGGGGAGGTTTTCGTCACGCCCTTCATCCTCAGCATCGAGCGCCTGTACTCCAGGATAAGGAATCTGGAATACAGTGACTTCAGGACCAAGACATTGGCCAAGGTGAGCACGGACACTTACGATCCGAACGCGGTTCGCGAACTGATCTGCAATGCGATAGCCCATCAGGACTATCTGATGCGCGAGATGGTCACCGTGGTGGAATACGACCGTGACAGATTGGTGTTCATAAACGCAGGGGATTTCATGCCCGGCTCGATAGACCGTGTGATTCTGGGTGAGGGGCCGTCGTACAGGTACCGGAACGAGCACATGGTCCGTGTGATGAACAGAATCGGGATGGTGGAGACGATAGGCACGGGCATCCAGAGGGTGTTCAGGTCGCAGATAGAGAGGATGTTCCCACTGCCGGAGTACGATCTGAGCGAGGAGCATGTGCGTGTCACTCTGTACGGGAGGGTCATCGATCGCGAGTACAGGGAGATCCTGATGCGCAATCCGAATCTGAAATTCCGGGACATCCTGTGCCTCGACCGTATATCGAAGGGGGAGGATGTCGGAGGCCTTGATGCATCCGGGTTGGTTTCGGCGGGTCTGGTCCACACCACGGCATCAGGCTATGCTCTAGGCCCCGGAACCCCCAGGGGCGGCGCATCCGTGGAATCCACGCCTGGTAAGCGTGTCTCCAACAGTGACTGCAGGACTGCGATCCTGGAGTATCTGGAGGCGAACGGAACTGCCTCCCGCGGCGAGATCGACGCCTTGCTGTTCGACCTTCTCCCGGAGGGCATGTCCGAGGAAAGGAAGAAGGTGAAGGTCAGCAACGTGTTGCAGTCCATGAGGAAGGAGGGGCTGATCGGCATCGAGGGGACCACCAGGAACCCCATCTATCATATCCCTGGGAAGTGATTTCCCCATCCTGCATCATCAGCCGACATCCCGTCATCTCATGACTCCCCTGAGCAGATCCCGGTGACGTCCTGGCTGTATGTGACTGTCGGCAGGCGGGCGATTCGTGTTTGCTGGATAATCGATTGTTCACGGAATCGTCTTTAGGAAGCGCTCCAGCTCCCTTCTGGTACGGAAAACATGGGTTTTCTCCGGATACCTCTCCGCGATCGAGAGTATCCTGGCCTCCCTGCCACTGGAGAACTGTCCGAACGCGACCCATCTCAGGAACTCGGGATCCAGCCTCTCGACGCAGCCGTCCGACATGCTCTCGCGGACGGTCCCCCTGTGCCGAAACCAGCGTTTCAACGCTCCCGAGACGCACACCCGGCGGCTGAAGGCAAGTATCAGGACCATGTCCGCGCTTCCTAGGCGCTTCTCCAGGAGGAGCTTCTCGTAGTTGCCCTCGATCACCCATTCGCTGTTCTCCATGAACCGGGCGACCGTCCGCACCTTCTCCTCGGCGCTCCTCTCGCGCCATCCGCTCTCGAAGTTCACGGTGTCGAGGTAGAGCAGCGGCACGCCGTAACGGTGGGCCAGCCTCTTCGCCAGGGTGGACTTGCCGCTTCCGCTGTTGCCGAGTATGGCGATCTTCATGGTATCTTGTCCTCGACGATGGGTCTGGGGCCTCTGTGCGTGATGTTGAGTCCTGCAGGAGGCAGTCCTATTATGGTGATGGCATCAGGGAACGGTCGTCTTCCCATCAGACCGATCTGCCGAATTCACGGGCCTTATCCATGAACCCGGAGGCGGCGGTCCTTGTCGGGTCTCCGCAGCCGGCTGCCACGAGGGAGCCCACGCACTCCATTCCGAGATATCCGAATATCCTCTCGAAGTTCCAGATGAGGCCGTCGCAGATCCCCGCGTCCTCGTTGTTCTGGGCCACCAGCAGTGCGGCCCTCTTCCCCGACATCGTGCGGTTCGGTATGAGGGAGTAGAGTCTGTCCACCACCGCCTTCAACTGGGTCGTCATGGTGAAGAAGTACAGCGGTGTGACGAATACGACCATGTCGGAGTCGCCGATCATTCCGGTCAGCTTCCCGAACGCGTCGTTGCGCACGCAGTGTCCCTCTTTGAAGCACCTGTCGCAGGCGATGCACGGTCCGACGTCCTCGTGGGCGGCGTCGAAGAACACTACGTCATGTCCAGATCCGCGTGCGCCCTCGGCGAAGCTCTCCGCGAGCATGTTCGACGAACCTTTCTTGTGAGGGCTTCCTTCTATGATCAGTATCTTCATGTCTCTCACGGCCAGGTGATGGGATGGAGGTTTATTTTTTCGACTCCCGTAGGTTCTACCAGAATATCGGTACGAATACGTGTCAGTGTGACACATCCGTCGGGGAACGGAACCACTCGGTGCGGGTTCACCGGAATCGTCGGGACCACACCGAGTGGGCCCGACGGGAATCGAACGTTCGGAATGCACACTGATTGAGGGAGTCATAAAAACATGCTGGCTGAGGGGATGAGTGGGCCCGCCCGACTTCACTCCCCTTCTTGCCAGTAAGGCCCTTGGGAATCGAATGTGGGGCCTGGTTTCCCGGCATACCGGTTCAGCAGAACCCGTCCGGGAACGGTGGCTCCGCAGGTGTGGTTCCGATTAAAAACCCAATCGAACGAAAGACTACCGGATCGTGGTAGCTCCGCGTCAGAGCCGGAAGCCGATGCCTGCCTGTGTCAGGCTGAAGACAAGGAGCATACGATGGTAGATGAGATCGCAGCGAGAGCGACGGAGCTGCTCGGACAGGCGGAGCCTGTAGCGAGAGCGACGGAGCTGCTCGGACAGGCGGAGCCTGTGTCGAGGCAGCCGAGGAAGGAGACTCTGATGTCCTTCAGAGAGGGCCACCTGTTCATGGCCCTGAAGCTCGTGACTCCCTTCGACAAGGGGTCGCAGACCTATCTGGACCCGTTTCCGAAGATAGTCCTCATGGTGGACGGAAAGTACGTCCGCATGCCGGTGGACGGTGACCTCATAGGAAGCTTCGGGAGCTTTCTGTGCAGGATGTCCGAGGCCCTGGAGGGTGTCGAGGTCCCGAAGAAGGAGATCGACATGGACAAGGTCCTCAGGAGGATGAGGGAGGTATCGGCTACGCAGTGAGAACAAGCTCAGGCGCGAGTCCCTCATGATTTCATATCATCTGCATCCCGCATATCTCAGACTAACGGGGTGCGAGGGGCGACGCCCGCGTGCCACGGCTCCGCCGTACGCGGGCTAGCGCCGAGCACCAACCTTTTTCGATAGCATGACAGAGCAACATTCTCACGAGGTCGCCGCAGGCGTCCCGGAAACAGATTACGACGAGCTCCTCTACAGGATCACCGCCGACCATGAGCACCCGGTCATGCGCTACGTCAGGGAGCTGCCCTTCGAGAGCGCCGTGTATCCTGCCAATATGTACCATGGATTATCGGACGGGGGCGAGGGCATTCAAACTCCCCGCACGGGTCTGATCACATGGTCCCCTCCCGCTCACGATGTCCCTAGGCCCAAAAGGAACGGCTGCGGGTTCATCAGGGAGAGGGGGTCGGTAGGGGAATCGGGGATAGTGTACACCGCCTGCTCCGGGGATCCCGACCACTACATCAGGGGGAGGAGGAGCCACTGCTGGTCCCTCCACTGCCCAGAGTGCGCCAATGACACCGCGCTCAGGATGGGCTCCAGGGTGGAGGAGCATCTTAACGCGTACAGGATCCTGACCGAGAAGCGGGGCGACGACCCTGGGCCTCTCGGCCACTGGGTCGTGTCCCCCGATCAGGAGTACGCCAAGGTCTCGATGCAGACGATCGACGGTTTCGATCCCATGAGGAAGCTGGTCACGGCAGAGCTTCAGCAGTCAGGGGCCCTCGCCGGCGCCCTAGTGTTCCATCCCTGGAGACAGGGAGAGGATGAATGGAGGCTGTCCCCGCATTTCCACAGCATCCTGTTCGGCTTCCTGGACACCGACGGGTTCAGGGAGCGCAACCCGGGCTGGGTGGTCAAGAAGGTCCATGCCGGCGAGGACATGGAATCGATCTCGCAGACCGCCGCGTACCTCTTCACCCACATGGGCCTCGGCCTGGTGGAGAGGGACCCGCTCGACGTGGACTACGACCTGAGGTTCCTGTCGCACATGCTCCCGGGGCTGTCAGACGACGGGTACAGGTCGACGAAAGGAGCGGACGGCACGTACGGCGCGGGGTCGGGGAGGGCGTTCAGGTACACCGAGGACGACGTCTCCATGAAGGGGGAGGGGAGGGGCCGCATGGTCGGGGACATATCCGGCACGGACTGGCTGGACTTCGCCATGTCCCCTCTGTCATACCCCCTCCGCATGACCTACTTCGGATCCGCCTCCCAGAGGAACATCAGGACGGTCGCCGTCGAGAGGGAGTATAGGACGAGGATCTGCAGGGAGTGCGGCCGCCCGCTGGAAGTCTGCGGTGGCGCCTGCGGCCCCCGCGCCGAGGCGAGGTACCTGTTCGACAACACGATCAGGACGTTCGCCAAGGATTACCGTGAGGTGAGGGACGCCTGTGACGAGCTCAGACCAGAGCTGAGAAGCTCCGGGAAGGGCCTCGGGGACATCTCGAAGGATGTGGCGCTCATCGTGTCGACCGATGAGACCCTTCAACAACCGTATCCTGTATCCCCTGCCAATGTTCATTCCGATGGTTCCGGGATGCATGAGGGGTACTGCCATGATGCCGATGATCAAAGGATCATCCGCGACAAGACGACGTGAACCTGCTGCACAACCATATCTGTTCGGTCAAGAGTCAAGTCTGGACGTCCGGAGAATCTCGGAGCATTCGGATCAGATTTCGTCCTCTTCGTCCGGGATCACTACCTTTCCCGATTCTATCTCGGAGACTATCTGCCTGCACCTCTCCCTGAGGTGGGGTACGTCTCCATTGATGGTCCGCCAGAGGATCGTAGGAAGCAGACGCTCGTATTTGTGCGCCATGAAGTCGCGCATCTTGGCGATATCGCTCCATTCGACATCGCTGTACGTAGATGTCAGTCCTTTGGAAAGGCGCTTTACCTGCTCGCCGATCTGTAGGACGGTGAATGCGATGCACTTCTGATACGCCTTGTCTCCGAGGAAATCCTCCTCATCGGTGCCGAAGCGTTGCATATCCTCAGCTATCTCGTCGCAGTACCCTATGATGATCTCCAGGGTTTCGGAATCAGGCCTCATAGACCAACCTCAGATCCTTGGATATCCTCTTCGTGAAGTCCTCCCCTTCGGCGGGGTCGTCGCACACGACGTCCACGTCGCCGAGGGCCTCCTGCAGCTTGCCGAAGAACCCGGCGAGCCTGAACATCCCGCATTCGTCATCGGGGACGACGAAGAAGTCGTAGTCGCTGTCCGCGGTGTTGTCGCCGCGGGCCCTGGAACCGAAGAGGTATACACGCCTCATGCCGTAGGTTGCGGCTATGGCTCCGACTATCCGGCAGAGCTCCTCGAACGTGTACTCCTTCACCTCGCCCATGTCCAAGAGATGGATTTTGCGCTATATAATGGGTTCAAGATTCTGTTCTGCAGATTTCGACAGGGGTTTCACTATAGCGAAGGATACACGGGGTCCTCTCGACAATCGGGAACACCGTAGCTCATCATCCGGAACCGATGTGACGTCCCGCTGTTTCCTTTCTGCCCCTTCCATCTGAAACATGGCGTCCTGAACTCTCGTATCTTCCCGATAACATCTTCCGCGGGTTCGGAATCATCCTTCCGATCCCTCTTCCAGATCGATGAACAGGATGTACACTCCGCAGACGTTGCCGTCAGAGTCGTAACCGAAGTAGCAGGGGTAGACTCCGTCGCCCCATCCCGACGCGAATATCGGGATGCTCAGGTCTGTTCCGGGGACGGTCCAGTTCACCCAGTCCCCTCCATCCCTCTGATAGCGGGGGTTCTCGTTGTAGCTCTCTTCGAGCAGGTCGCAGAACAGGTCGTTGTACGGGTCGATGTCCTCATCCTCCTCGAGACGCTTCGCCCAGTACTCCCTGAACGCCTTCTGAGTCTCGACATCCGCGATGCATCCCATCCCGGCGTCGACGCAGAATCCGAAGTAGTCTCCGTCCTCCAGTTCCTCGTCCAGATCTTCGTCCCCGATCATCGCCAGGTCGTAGCGCACAGGCTTGGCATCCGAAACCGTCACCTTCACACAGGCGTAGCGGTCACCGTACTTCTCGCTCGGCATCACGCAGATCGTCACCGGGTAGGTTCCAGGCGGCACGGTCAGCATGAAAGGCGGCCTGTCCTCGAGTTCGATCAGCGGGTCGCATGCCAGTATGCGGCCCGAGGGGAAGTTCACGGTTCCGATGTCCATTGCGTCCACGGCTGTGTTCCCGACCATGTCTCCCGTGAAGTATGAGTCCGGATCGGTCCAGCATGTCAGCCTGTCTCTCATTCCCTCGTATTTTTCCATCCATTCCTCTGTCGGCATTTTCATTTCTCCTTTCTGTGTCGATTCTCATTCAACCTTGCATCTGAATCTGTCGTTATCACTCGCCCTCATCATCCTCATAAGGGTGGAGCATCCCGTCCTCTCCGCGTACGAACGCCGTGCCGTACGGCAGGTCCAGTATCCTCCTGACCTCGGGGAACAGGTCGCAGGCGAACCCGAGGCTGCGGAACATAAGTCTGCCCTCGTCCGAGTCGTCATCGTCATCGGCGAAGAAGCGCCATCCGGAGTCCCATCCCCGGTCCTCCTTCTCGGGGGTCCACCGGACGCAGAATCCCATCGGGGTGCGTCCCGAGAGCACCGCCTCGCTGACGGCGCAGTCCCTGGCCCCCTCCCACCCGTCCGGATCGGGGTAGCCGTCGTCGGCCGGGTCCGATGACACCTGCGGAAGGGACTCCAGCCATTGTCCGTAGCGTCCGTCTATGACCTTGGTCATGTCATCGAGGTACCGCTCGGACCAGGGTATCCGGAGGTAGGCGTGGAACATCTCCTCCTCGTCCTTCCATTCCCTGTCCACGAACACCCTGTCCGCATAGTCCTTCACGTCTCTGAGGAACTCGTACGGGTTGCGCCTGTCCCCCCAGTTGTACCACTGGGCGAACCAGGCGCCCATGCGGTTCAGATGCATGGTGGTCAGCTTCCCGTCCATGTCCGGGTCGTCGCGGATGAATCCGCGGAGATCCGTGATCTTTCCAGACCTCACTGAATCCACCAGCTCTCTGTGCCTGGATGCGAACGCCCCGTTGACCATGTCCCTGAGGATGCACCACCTCAGGTAGATCGCCATGTGGCTGTACGCCGCCAGATCATCAGTCTCGAGGCCGAGGCGGTCTATGATGCGCTGATGCCTGCGGGCGTCGTCCATGGCGGCATCGTCGTGATCGATCCTGTCGTAGTCCGTCACGGCGTTGAGCCTCATCGGGTCGACGACCTCCAGAAGGTCGTCATTCGTGATGTCCAGGAGAGCCTCTGCACCGTTCTCGATCTTGTATTGGAGCTCCTCCCTATAGAGGGGCACAATCTGGAAGAACTCCACGCCGTCCCCGTCGGGCAGGTCGCATACGTACGAGTCCTCTCCGAACACGCCGGGGTTCAGCATTATGCATCCGCACAGGTCGGTGCTTTCGTCGTATCTCTCACCCTCATCCATCCCCACTGTGTGGCCCCATCCGAGCCAGCATCCGGTGCTCACCGGAAGGCGGGCCACGTCCTTCAGCATCCTGATCGGCCAGTACCACCTGCTGTCCTGCAGGGATTCCTCGTCCAGCTTCCAGTCCCTGGGCAGGTTGATCATGACCTCGGCACGTCTGCGCGTGTCTTCGGCCTCCTCTGGGATGTCCATCTCGTGGGCGCCCATCCCCATTGTGACCAGCGTGAAGTAGTCGTGGTCCCTCCTGGGAGGTATCAGGCATATGTCCACGTGTATGTCCGGGGAGACCAGCTCGTGGTACACGTTCGGGAAGTCCCCGAAGTGCTTGGCGATGTGCTCCTCCACCGAATCCCACTGCCCCTCATCGTACATCTCGGGCGCAGGCGTCCCCTCCAGGAACTCCCTGATGGTACGGTTCTGATTCCTGGCATCATCGCTTTTCGGATCCAGCTCCATCCACCTGTCCGCGTACCGGAGGGCGTCCGACTCCCTGCCGTTGATCATCCACAGGGCATAGCACATGCGTGAGTTCCAGACGGGGTCGTCCCTGCCCCTTTCCTCGATCGTCATGAGTATGTCTACTGCCTTCGACAGCATTTCCTGGTCCGCATCCTCTGTGTTCTCGTTCTCGTTATGGTCTCCGAGCACCGCCAGGTTGCTGTACGCCCAGCCCAGGAGGAGCGTGAGCCTATATCCCCTCTCATCCTCCGGAACGGATCCGATCTCCCTGATGCATTTCGAGTAATCGCCCATGGCGATCAGCAGGTCGGCTTTCTCGCCGACCCTCGCGATCCTGCGCGCATCCATGGTATCAGTCCCACCAGAAGTACCAGACGGTGGACTGGCGCAGCTCGTCGGCCAGATGCCCCATCGTCCCGTGGTTCTGGTCCATGTCCGGACAGATGCCGTACTGGTCGATCGCGACGTCGACGGCTTCGTCATCGGGGATCGGCTCGGGCAGCGCGAACTCCAGCTCGTCATGCGTGATCGCCGCCGGGACGGCGCCGTAGCTCTCGAACCAGTGCTTCGCCACGGATATCATCTCGGGCGTGTCGGGGCACTCGTTCCAGTTCCCGAACGGCAGCCAGGCGAAGATCTCCCATGGATTCTTCACAGGGATCCTGGCCAGGATCATGGGGTCCGTCATCTGCGTCCCGTAGTTCCAGTAGCTCGCTAGCCGGTCGCGTCCCTCTCCGCCTTCGACGCTTCCGATCACGTCCACGTCCCAGTCCAGGTCGTCGTCCTCCGCTTCGGCTCTGCGCTGTCCGACCATGGAGTCCAGGACCTCCCTGCCATCCTTCACCGGAGCGGAGAGGATGCGCTCGCGGTACTCCCTCACCCTCTCCGGGTCGAAGGCGTAGCCGTCCTCTCCGTCGCTGTCCGGGTCGGAGTTCAGGATCAGACACTCCCAGAGTATGTCGTCCACCTTCACCAGCACTGGGATGTATCCCTCTCTGACCCCGAGTCTCCTGGCGTAGCCGTAAGCCGACATGATGGGGTCGTCGTCCCTCATCGATGGGAAGTACTCGCACTCGCATCCGAGATACTCCATCATTGCCCTTGCGAGTTCGGACGGCTCCTTCGTCTCAGGGTCGATTTCCTGATTCTTCCAGTTAGCGTAGCGCCGGCCGATGACTTCGGCCATGTCGCTGCAGTACCTCTCGTCGAACGGGATGAACAGGTACGCCTCGGTCTTGAACTCGTCGGAGTTGTAGCGCTCAGGCCCGAAGTATCTCAATGCGTAGTCGTCGATGTCGGAAGGGTAGTGGGGGTAGTCCATCTCGCTGCAGTAGTTGTAGTAGTATCTGGCGAACCCCCAGCCGTCGCTGTTGAACATACCCGCATCCATCCTGCCTCCGAGCACATCCCTGATGAAGGGACGCAGGTCGTTCCCGGTGACCTGTCCCCCATACTCCTCCATGAAGTCCTCCCCCATCAGACCGTGTTCGACGCACCACCTCAGGTAGATCGCCATATGGTTGTATGCGGCGATTTCATCCACGGGAAGGGACTTCTCGTGTATGCTCTCCAGATGGTATTCCGCATCGTCCATCCATATCTCGGCAGCACTGTAGGAGACCTTGAGGGTCATCCCCGGAAGGGCGACGCCCTCGCTGAGGGAGATCGTGTGCCTGTCGTTCTCGGAGAACCCTATCGTCTCGCCGTCCTTCAGGCGGACGTCGCACTCCAGCTGGTACGATACGAGGTTCGCCAGGAAGTCCCTGACATCGCCGGGTTCCGCTTCCGCGTCCAGGACCTCGATCTCCTCCCTTCCGAAGGTCCTCAGCCCGTACGTGTATCCGGAGATGCCGTTCTCCGTCCTGTACAGTCCGAACCAGATCCAGTTGAAGATCGGGAGTTCGTCCTCGTTCATCATCCCGGCCATGGCTTCGTAGAACTCCGGCTGGAACACCACGCCGCTGGTGTAGACGCCCGTAGCGCTCTCCTGGCGGCAGCATGCGGCGAGGAGCTTAACGAAAAGCTTCCCTCTCTCGACCAGGTCGTCATCGTCCTTCTCGCCGACGAACACGAGGAGGTGGGCCCTGTGCTCCCTGGTGACATCCGCGGCGTCGGGCCACATGTAGTTGTTCTCCGCGTTGGCCTCCGCCTCCCCGTTCGGTATCGGGCCTCTCATGAGGCTGATGGCCGCGACCCTCCCGTCCACCTCGAAGACGAGAGCGTCGTCGTTGGAGTCCTCCTCGTCCTCCTCCGCCGAGATGCCCCACATCTCCTCCAGGTCGCGGATGAGCTGCCTCTTGCTCCAGGAGATCCTGGACATCAGGACGAACCCTGCGAACACACCTGTCTCGTCGTCATCGCTGTCGTCATCGTCGGAACCGTCCTCCCTGGCCGCGACAGCCTCCCGGCACTCCCTGATGACCGCCGGGGCGTCTTCGTCATCGGGATCCAGTTCCGCCCACCTCTCGGCGTAGGGTATGGCCTTCCCCTCCTCCCCATCGAGGTACTGGTGGCCGTACGCCATGCGCATGTTCCATTCCGCCCTGTCCTCCCCCTCGTCACGGATGGATTCCAGGATCTCCAGGGAGTGGCGCAGCGCCCTGTCGGCCTTGTATCCGGGGGTGCCCTCGTCGTGGTCGCCTATGACCGCGTAGTTCTGCAGAGCACGAGCCAGGGCATACCTGGAACGGTAGTCCCTCAGCTCCTCGGGGATGGTCTCCAGCACGGCAATGCAGCGGGAGTACTCATCATCCTCGTTCCACTTCGAGATCTGGTCGTAGAACGGTTCGGGGTCATCGGGGTCGTACGGGATGTAGTCGATGCCGTCGAGGTCGATGTCCGCGTCACCGTCCCTGTTGTTCGCGATGAGGCATGTGGGGACATCCATGGCGAACACGCGGAAGAACGATTCCGAGACGCCCGAATCGGTGAGGAACTCCTGAGCCGCGCTCAGGATCGACGGGATGTCCCAGGCGATGAAGTCGAGGTACCCGTAGTACAGTCCGGTGGCACCGCCGATCACTGTGATGGCATCTTCTCCGGCCTTTTCGATCAGAGCTTCTTCGAGGCTGTCGCGGAAGTCGAAGATCCTGTCGCTCCCGTCATCGCCGTCGAAGATGTCCAGGGAGTAGGCGATGTACCCGGCCACAGCGCCGTCCGCGTGGAGGGTGTCGACGCACCTCCGCTCGCCGGAGTAGTAGTCGTTGACGATGGGCGGGCAGCAGTCGGAACCGGAGATGATGTCGAGGCGCCACGGGCCGTCCGAGTCCTTATCTGGATCCGTCTTGTACACCGTGTACCTCTGCAGGAACGAGTCAGCGTCGTTAGACAGGACGATTCCCATATCCTCCATGGCCTCCGGCAGGTCCCTAAGCTTCATCGGCTGACCCTCGGGAGGCTCGTCGACGACCTCGAAGCTGTCGATGTGCCTCATGTTGGCCACCTCCCCGATGACGGTGTCGGTGATCGTGAACAGCATCCACCAGACCTTGTTCTCATCTTCGATCGATCCCTGTACCTTGTCGCAGCGCACCCTGACGGACACGCGGTCCTCCTCCGTCCTCTCAACCCAGGCATCAACGTCGTCGCAGGAGACGTCGAGATCGAAGGCGCGTAGGCGGAAGTCCGGCCTGGGAGGGCGTCCGACGGTTATCTTCCAGTTCTCCAGGACGGACTCCGGGGCGTGGTCCCTGAAGTAGACGTACTCGAACAGCCTGACCTTGTCCCCCTGGGTAACGAGCACGAGGTCGTGCTTGCCGTCGTCGAAGCCGAACTCGAAAGTCGGATCGTCCAACGCTATCTCCAGGATGTCCTGGATCCTCCGG
>CASFMM010000066.1 GCA_949295765.1 uncultured Methanomassiliicoccales archaeon
GACAACCTGGAGCACCCCTGCCAGGCCCTGGCGGACATGGTCACCATCAAGGAGAAGAAGGGCGGCTTCCGCGGCAGGAAGCTGGTGTACCTGGGGGACGGCAACAACGTGTGCAACTCCCTGCTGTACGCATGCGCCATCATGGGAATCGACATGGTCGCGTGCTGCCCCGCCGTACGCATGCCCAACGCCGAGATCATGTGGAAGGCGTCGAAGATCGCCGAGGCCAACGGGTCCCAGATCATCGCGTCCCACGACCCCCAGGAGGCCTGCGTCGACGCGGACGTCCTGTACACGGACACCTGGATCTCCATGGGAGACAAGACCTCTGAGGAGGACGCCATCAAGCTGTTCCAGGCCTACCAGATCAACGACCAGCTGCTCTCCATCGCGAAGCCCACCTGCATCGTGATGCACTGTCTGCCCGCGCACAGCACCCTGATGAAGGATTGAAACCAATTCCGGCGGTCATCCGCCGGTTCTAATTTTTAGCCGTCTCAGGACGGCATACCTGCGATCCGCATAGGAGATCCCACCATACGTTCATGGCGGGCAGTTCGAAGAAAATCGGAAGAAGGGAAACCCCCCGAAGGGGGTAAGGGGTTTGGTTAGATCCTCAGATTCAGTTTCCGTAGGACTTGACGGTCTTGACCATGGCTTCCATGTTAGCGTCAGGGGTAGCCACGGCGATTCCGCATCCGGAGGAGATGACGTTGAATCCGGCATCGACGGACTTCTTGGTTCCCTCGATGGTCTCCTCAACGGTTCCCTGGAACAGGGGCCTAACGGATCCGACGTTTCCGACCAGGACGGTCTTTCCGCCGATCTTCTCGACAGCCTTGAAGGGGTCGACCTTCTCCTCGATGGAGATTCCGGTGACTCCGGTGGCGGCCATCTGGTCGAGGATGGGGTAGGTGTCTCCGCAGATGTGGAGGACGGTGTACTTGCCATCCTTGGGCTTCAGGGCGGTCTTGACGTGGTGTCCGGCGGCCTCGTCGAACATGTCGGGAGCGAGCATGTCGGTGGATCCGGAGGGCTCGGAGCACTGAACGACGTCTGCACCGGCGTCCATCAGGGCGTGGGTGTAGGCGGTGACGATGGGGTTGACGGCGTCGACCCACTTGTCGACCTCCTCGGGGCACATCATCATTCCGAAGACCAGGTTCTCGGTGTTGACGAGGTTTCCGGTCAGGGTGAAGGGTCCGGTGTTTCCGGCGACGATGGCGTAGTTCTCTCCGTGGGACTTGGCCAGAAGCTCGATCGCCTGGATGGCGACGGCGGGCCTGCCGCCCTGGACGAACTCCTCGGGGGACATGAGGTTGGCGGGGTCGTCGTACTCGCTGGTCATGGGGTCGAATTTGAAGGGGTGGGCCTTGATCATGGGTGCGGCGTCCTTCTTCTCGACCTGGACGGTGGCGCCGAGCCTCTCGGACTCAGCGGTCAGGCAGAAAGGAGCCCTGCAGCACTCGAAGCCGAACATGTCGGCCTGAGCGGCACCGAGTTTGGCCATGAGCTCAGCGTTCTTGTGGGCCTCGGGCCAGGCGGCTCCGGTCTTCTCCATCTGTCCGAGGGTGGCGGACTGGGTGAAGATGGCCACGGGGGGCCTGTCCAGAGATTCCTGTTTCATTGCGGCGAGTACTCTCTCTTTAGGAGTCATTGTCATTTTGAATATCTCCTTGCTTGAAGCAATGTCTTTCTCATATTAAAACAAAGGGGACACGTGCCGCTTTTCTTTATTACGCGCGCGTTAATAGGAATGGCGGATACGGGCGTAGGGCCGTTCAGGCGGTCAGAGGACGACCTCGGACAGGTCCCTCAGGGTGCCCAGGTCCATGAGTCCCATGTCGGTGACCCCGTAGATCTCGGCGGAGGCGAAGTCGGAGCTCTTCAGGGCCGGGGCCATGACGCATTCCTTGTCCAGGACCAGGTCGTTGCCGGACGAGAACGGGCTGAACGGGGGCAGTACGATGACGCCGTCCTTCCTGGCGTGGACGAAGCACTGTATCTTCATCCCGCCGCCCACGGCGCCCGGGATCCTCACAGACGGGTGCTCATGGCCGATGATGACCGGCCTCACGCCCGAGTCCACATGGCCGTGCTCAAGGCGGTAGCCCATGATGTCGATGCTGTCCAGTGCCAGTATCCCCAGGTCGCCGATGATGTTCTGGATGTAGTTGTCGTGGTTGCCCTTGATGACGACGGTCTCCGCGGCTTCGGCGAGCAGGCCGATGATCCTCCTAACCTCGCGCTTCTCCTCGAAACCGGCCCTCTTGAAGTCGTGCTTGATGTCACCCAGCAGAACGACGCGTTCGGGCTCGTATCTGCAGAGGATGTCGTTGAGGGCGTCCCTGATGGAGTCCGTGTTGATCCTGGGTATGTACATGCCCTCCTGCTCGAGGGCGCGCTCGTACCCGAGGTGGAGGTCCCCCATGACGACGGTGGGCCCCTCGTCGAGGGTCAGGCACCTGTCGCTGGTGATGCGGACGCCCGGAAGGATCTCCTTGTACCTCATGTCCGCGGTGAATTGTTACCAGAATAAAGAAGATGCTTCCCGGCCCCCTCATGGCAAGCGGAGGGGCCGGGCCCAAGCCTCAGTTCCCGGTCGCGGCGGGCCTGTCCACAGGCTGTCCGCATGTGGGGCACATCGAGAACGGGTAGAGCGCGGGGATTTCGTGTCCGCAGTAGGTGCATCTCATGCTGCAATAATCCGGGCCTGCGGTTAAAAGGGGTTCCCTGCTACCCGTTCGGACATAAACAACCACGGAAGGCTGTTGGATGGATGGGCCATCTCCGGCGCTGGCACTTCGGATCCGCGCTACCAGGAATCCAGTCGTCGCACGGAGCTTCGGGACAAGCTTATCATCAGGCACGGGATACACGGGGCGTCCATGATAACCCACACTTTCCAGATACTGCCGTCGGTCGGCGCCAAGAAGGAGAAGGCGATCTGGGAGGACGGAGTCCGCAGCTGGGACGACTTCCTCTCGTCGGATGCCGTGAAGGCCATGAGGCCGGAGGCCAAGGAGAGGGGCGACATCCTGCTGACCCAGGCGTCCGAGCTCCTGGACGACGGCGACGCGTGGTCTTTGGCCGACATGATGCCGAAGGGGGAGGTGTGGAGGCTGTACCGCCACTTCAGGGACAGGGCGGCTTACCTGGACATCGAGACGGACGGGCTGTCGAGGGACGCCCTGGTGACCGTCGTGACCATCCACAGGCCGGGGGACACGGTGACCCTCACCGAGGGCATCGACCTGACCCCGCAGGCCCTCTCCGACGCGCTGGACGGCACCGCCGTCCTTGTGACCTTCAACGGCAGCTGCTTCGACGTGCCCGTGCTCAGGAACAGCTTCCCGGAGGTGGACTGGGACATACCGCAGTTCGACCTCCGCTTCGCATCCAGGAAGGTGGGGTACAGAGGAGGACTCAAGCCGCTGGAGATAGAGCTGGGCATCACCCGTGCGGAGGAGATCGAGGGTGTCGACGGCGCAGAGGCCGTGCGCCTCTGGAAGTTCTGGGAGAAGCACGGGGACAGGGACGCGCTGGACATCCTCACTGAGTACAACCGCGCGGACACGGTCAACCTGGAGAGGATCGCGGACATCATCTACGACAGGCTGGTGAGGGAGCATGCCGGCTACCGCTGGTGACCTCCGCAGGTTGCAGAGGGACCTGGACTCCGCGGCGCAGGCCCTGAGGGAAGCCGGGAGCGTCCTGATAATCTCTCACATAGACGCGGACGGCATCTCCGCCGGCGCGATAGCCGACATCACCGCCGAGAGGCTCGGCAAGGAGCACACGGTCAGGTTCGAGAAGAAGATCTCCGAGGAGACCGTGGAGCTGATAAATTCCAGCACCGAGGACGTGGTGTGGATATGCGACCTCGGCAGCGGGTACCTCTCCGAGTTCCACAGGGACGGGATAGTCGTGACCGACCACCACGTCCCGGACCCGAGGTGGAGGAGGAGCCAGACGGTGCTGGACAGCTTCTCAGGCATAATGCACCTCAACCCCCACTCGTACGGAATGGACGGGTCCTACGAGATCTGCGGCGCGGGGATGACGTACCTCCTGTCCAAGGCCGTCGATCCGGCCAACATCGACCTGGCCTACCTGGCCGTAGTCGGGGCAGTGGGCGACTTCCAGGACTCCAACCATTCCGCCCTGGTCAGCATGAACCGCACGGTGATGGCCGACGCGGAGGCCAACGGCGACCTGACGGTGGACATGGACCTGAGGTTCTTCGGCAGGGAGACCCGTCCCATCAACCAGTACCTGCAGTTCAGCAGCGACCCGCAGATCCCGGGGCTCAGCGACAACGCCGCCGGGTGCCTCCAGTTCCTCGACTCCCTGGGCATCAGGGGCAAGGACGGCGGCAGATGGAGGGTCTGGGACGACCTCACCAGGGAGGAGAGGGAGCGCGCCACCAACAGCATCCTGGAACTGGTGGGCCCGGAGCAGGAGTCCAGGGCCTTCGGGGAGATGTACAGGTTCCCCAACATGCCCGCCAGGACCGGCCTGAGGGACGCGAAGGAGTTCGCCACCGTGCTCAACTCATGCGGACGCTACGACGACGCGGAGACCGGTCTGAGGATATGCCGCGGGGACATGACGGCGCTGAAGGACGCGGAGAGGAACCGCGCCGACCACCGGAAGCACATCTCATCGGCGATGTCGTACATCAGGGACAACCACCTCCTCAGGGAGAGGAGGTTCATACAGTGGTTCGACGCCGGGTCCGAGATCAAGGAGACCGTCGTCGGCATCGTCGCAGGCATGGTCCTGAGCTCGGGGGAGTGTCCGAGGAACATACCGATAATCGCCTTCGCGGACTCTGACGACGGAGTCAAGGTGTCGGCCAGGGCGAACAGGAACCTGGTCGACAAGGGCCTGGACCTCTCTCAGGTCATGAAGACGGCCTCGGAGCTTGTGGGCGGATACGGCGGAGGGCATACCGTCGCGGCCGGTGCCACGATACCACCGGACAAAAAGGAGGAGTTCCTGGACATCGTGGAGGACCTGGTGTCCTCGCAGGTGGAATGAGCCGGTTTCCCGTTCCGGATCCAAGGGCCTCAACGGATTCGCCTCTGTTCCGAGTTTTGTCGAATCCCGGGTTTCTGGGACCTCCAGGTTCAGAGCTTAAAGTATAAGTCAAAGTATAAGTCAAAGTATAAGTATAAGTCAAAGTCTTCTGAGTTGTGATATGCTCCCTGTCACAGTCGACACGTTGCTCCAGGGCGGAATCATCGAGACGGAAAGGATAGAGTTCAAGAGGAGTTGGAATCCTGAGAAAGTTCTCCACACCATCTGTGCTTTTGCCAACGACATTGGGGATGTCGGCGGAGGCTACATCGTCATAGGTGTCGAGGAGGACGAAGGGCGTTCGGGAGAGGTCGTAGGGGTCCGTAAGGCTGAGATTCCCGAGATAGAGAAGGATCTCATCAGATGTTGCAACATGATTGAGCCCAGGTACGTCCCCCAGTTCAACGAGGTCGAGTGTGATGGAAAGACACTGATTGTCATCTGGGCTTTCAGTGATATCAGCCGTCCCTTCAAGTGTCCCGTATCCATTGGTTCCAACAAGAAGAGCAACGGCGAAAGGGCATACTACATACGCAGGGCCTCTCACACCGTCAGGGCGAATCATGACGAAGAGATCAGGCTCGGATGGCTGTCTTCCAAGGTGACGTTCGATGACCTGATCAACGGCCAGGGGACGGTAGACGATGTGCGTCTCCCGTTGTTGGAGGAGTATTTGGCCCGTGTCGGCAGCGGTTTGGCAGGCAAGGGCAAGGGTTTGCAGGAACTGCTGACCTCGATGCGCCTGGTCCGTGGGCCCAGGGAGAACATTAAGCCGTTGAACATAGCGCTCATGATGTTCAATGACCGTCCGGAGAACTTTTTTCCATACGCTAGAATAGAGCTTGTGGTCAAGTCCGATCCTGCGGGCAACGACATGAGGGAGCGGATCTGTTCCGGGCCGGTAGACTGGCAGCTGAGGTGCGCTCTTGAGTTTCTGAGGAACAATGTTGTGGAGGAGAGCGTCCGCAAGGTGGACGGGAGAGCGGAGGCCGAGAGGGTGTTCAACTATCCTTTCGAGGCCGTGGAGGAGGCCCTGGTCAACGCAGTGTACCATAAGGACTATCAGATACACGAACCGGTGACCGTCACCATCCTCCCCGATTCCCTGGAGATACTCAGTTTCCCTGGTCCGGACCCGTCGATACCCGATGAAGCGGTGTCAGATCTAAACATGAAGTCCACATACTGTCGTAACAAGCGTCTCGGAGACTTCCTGAAGGAGGAGCGTCTGGCAGAGGGGCGCAACACCGGGATGGGTAAGATCGTACAGGCCGTCGAGAGGAACGGTTCGGAGCTTCCGGAGTACATCACAGATGCGAACCGTACGTTCCTCAGGGTCGTGTTTCCCATACACCCAAGATTTATGAACGGGGGTATCGCCGAAACCTCCCGCAGAAGCAGAAAGCGTTCTCAGGAGGAGATGGAATCCATGAAGGACGAGATCCTCGACATGCTGGCGAACAGGGGCGCCATGTCCATGAAGGAGATCTACACGGCATTCGGATACAGCACGGTCACCTCAGGATTCAGGAGATGCATCGTCGATCTGATGGACGAGGGGCTGGTCGAGTACGTGTACCCCGAGTCGCCGAGGAGCAGTAGACAGAAGCTCCGGCTGTCCGTCCGCAGACGAATTCCGTGATGGTTCGCGGTGGTGTCCAGGTTTATCCATAAAATTAATTTTCGGTATTCCTAAAATATTTATATCAAACCTAACCTAACACGCACAGAGACCGATGCAAACCTGTCGGAGGCTGGAAATGAACAGAAGAGAGATCATCGACGTCACCTTCATCGGTGCTGTCATAGTGATCCTGCTGGCTGCGTTCATCTACGTCAATGTGGCGGCATGAGGCGCCGGTACGGTGGGCATCTGAAACCCCTTAGAAACTTCTTCAATCATCCGATCCGGAATCGGACCGTATGTCTAACGCCTCTAAACTTCAGTTCTTTCTTACAAGGAATAAATAGGGGCGGACTCGATTGCACCCAACCATGTCGGAAATTCTCCAGAAGAACAAAGAGTACGCCGAGGCCATGAAGGGCATCATGAAGCTGAGGGGTGAGCCCGTCGCCGTCAAGCTCGTCCGCAAGGGCGAGGCCTGGCCCGAGGGCTACACCGAGCCTGAGGCCCAGATGAGCCACTGCCAGGCGATCTTCAAGGCCAGGGAGGGAGGATGCTTCAAGCTCCCCCTGAAGTCCGAGAACTGCATGGTCGGATGTTCCGCCCTCAACATGACCGCGACCCCGGAGAAGGTCGCGTCGGGCGAGTTCCACGCCGGCATCGGCATGCACGACTCCCCCGCCGCCGCGGGCAAGATGATCTCCGACCGCATGGTCGTCCCCTTCGAGTGCGAGGGCGAGGTCGTCTGCCCCCTGAAGGACGCGGACTTCGTCCCGGACGTCGTCACCATCGAGGACATCCCCGAGAGGGTCTACTGGATCGTGCCCCTAGCCACCGCCAAGGAGGGCGGAAGGGTCCAGTTCTCCACATCCCCGTTCCAGTGCGCCTGCGAGGACATCACCGCCGTGCCCATCTGCACCGGCAAGCCGAACATCTCCCTCGGATGCTTCGGATGCAGGAAGAAGACCCCCATGGCGGCCGACGAGCTCGCCGCGGGAATCCCGTACGACATGATCCCCGACTTCGTCGAGCACCTCAGGAAGTACGAGACCGGCGTCATGACCAAGGCCAAGCGCGACTGAGTCCGGTAACACCCACAAACATTTTCGTATCACTTACAGCACCATCGCACCGCTGTTGTTATGCGATGGTGCTGGCTCATCCCACCATTTAAATAATATAACTAAAGCCGGAGACGCGTTTCCCAGTAACACCGGACGTTTCCGGAACGGCGGTTTATAACGATTTTCGGTGATTTAACGCTGTTTTTCCCATTGTTTTATATTCAGAAAGCAGGTTATACCGACTGCAAGGGGATGCCGGTCTGAAAAGGCCGGCAAAAATGAACAAGGAGGTATGAAATGCCAAAATACGAGGACGTAGTTGACTTGTATGACGACTGCGGAAAACGCATTGCGAAAGACATTCCGCTCGAAGCTATCAGTCCGCTGCGCAACAACGCGATCAAGAAGATCGTGTCCCTGACTAAGAGGACAGTCGCCGTCAACCTGGCGGGTATCGAGAAAGCCCTCAAGACCGGCTCCATGACCGGAGGCGGAGTCATCATCCAGGGAAAAGAGATCGACATCCCTCTGGTTGAGAACGCAGACAAGATCGCCCAGATCGTCAAAGAGGCTGTTCAGGTCTACGACGGAGACGGAACCTCTGTCGCCGTCAAATCCGGCGGAAAGAACCTGGTCGTCATCGTCCCCGAGGAGAGGATGGACGCCGGTATCGAGTACACCACCGGTTTCACCGCCACCGCAGCCGCGACCACCGAGGCCATCATCGACACCTTCGACATCCCGATGTACAAAGCCAACATGGTCAAAGCCGCCGTTTGGGGAAGGTACCCCCAGACCATCACCTTCCAGGGCGCCAACGTCAAATCGATCCTCGAGGTTCCCCAGAACAACGAGGGTGCCGGATTCGCCCTGAGGAACATCATGGCCAACCACGTTGTCTCTCTGGTCAACAGGAACGCCATGCAGGGAACCGCCCTCTCCGCTATCTTCGAGCAGTGCGGATCCTACGAGATGGGAGACATGATCGGCAACTTCGAGAGGGGCGGACTTCTCGCTCTCGCCTACGAGGGACTCAACGCCGACAACATGCTCTACAGCATCGTCAAAAAGAACGGAAAGACCGGAACCGTCGGAACCGTTATCGAGTCTCTGATGGCCAGGGCCATCGACGACGGAGTCATCCGCGTGAAAGAGACCCTCCCCAGCGGATACAAGGTGTACACCACCGACGACCTTCCGAAATGGAACGCCTACGCCGCGACCGGAATGGTCGCCGCCGTCATGGTCAACGTCGGAGCCGCCAGGGCCGCCCAGGGTGTCCCCGGAACCATCCTGTACTACAACGACCTTCTCGAGCACGAGTCCGGACTCCCCGGTGTCGACTACGGAAGGGCCGAGGGTGTCGGAGTCGGTATGTCCTTCTTCTCCCACTCCATCTACGGTGGAGGTGGACCCGGTCTGTTCCACGGAAACCACGTCGTTACCAGGCACGCCAAGGGCGTCGTGATTCCCGCTATCACCGCCGCCAACTGTCTGGACGGTGGAACCCAGACCTTCTCCGCTGAGGCCACATCCGGTCTCTTCAAAGAGGTCTTCGGAGACATGGAAGAGTTCAGCAAGCCCATGCAGTACGTCGCTGCCGAGGCCAAGAAGGTGAAGAAGAAACTGTGAGGCATGAGTATGACGAGTAAATCCGCTCCCGCAGCCGACTACGCCATCAGGCAGATCAACATGACAGGCGAGAGTCTTCCCAAGACCATCAACAACGGTCCCGGCAAAGGCCTTCCCAACAATCACTCAGAGCGCAAGGTGATCCACGTTGGAGGCAAAGAGGTCGAGCTCCGCTACCTGGTCGGAGGGTTCTACATCGAGCTCGATGTGGACGACGAGGCGATGCTGGACGAGAGGCTGGAGGAGATCAAGGCAGCGTGCAACGCCACCATCGAGCACGGCTACACGCTGCAGGTCGGAAGGTACTCGAAATACAAACCCACGCTTCATGATTACAGGAGTGAATAAAATGGCAGCTTACAAGAGGCAGTTCTATCCGGGAACCACTACACCTGCTAAAAACAGGCGCAGATACATGGACCCGAAAGTCAAACTGAAGAAACTTCGCGACGTGTCCATGGACGACGTCGTCAGGATCATGGGACACAGGAACCCTGGAGAGGACTACAAGTCCATCCACCCCCCAATCGAGGAGGGAAAGGAGCCCGACTGCCCCATCAGGAAACTCGTCGCACCCATCGAGGGAGCCAAGCACGGAGACCGTGTCAGGTACATCCAGTTCACCGACTCCGTCTACTTCGCCCCCATCTCGCCCTACCAGAGGGCTTGGATGTATCTCTCCAGGTACAGGGGAGTCGACACCGGAACTCTCTCCGGAAGGCAGATCATCGAGGTCCGTGAGAGGGACCTTGAGGTCATGGCCAAAGAGATGATCGACAACGAGACCTTCGACCCCGCCCTCACCGGAATCAGGGGAGCAACCGTTCACGGACACGCCTGCCGTCTCGACGAGCACGGACTGATGTTCGACGGCTGGCAGAGGTACGTTTGGGACGACCAGAAGAAAGAGGTCGTCTATGTGAAAGACCAGGTCGCCATCCCCCTCGACAGGAGGATCTCCGTCGGCAAGCCCGCCGCAATGTCCGACCTGAAGAAGAGGACCACCATTTTCAGAGCCGATGGTGTCGACATGAGGGACGACAAAGAGGTCACCATGTACGGACTCAGGATCCACAAGCTGAGGACCCTGGGCGGATACCAGCCCTGGAAGGTTAAGGGAGAGTGATTACCATGGCAGGAAAAGAGAAGCTGTTCATGGAAGCATGCAAAAAGAAGTTCAAAGAAGAGCCCACAGACATGTCCACCAAGTACTACTGCTACGGTGGATGGAAGCAGTCCAAGTCCAAGGTCGAGTTCCAGAACTCCGCCATGGAGATCGCCAAGAAACGTGGCATCCCCATGATGAACGAGGACATCGGAGTTCCTCTCGGACAGAGGAGCTGGATGCCCTACCAGATGTCCCACACCGACATCTTCGCCGAGGCCGATGACCTGCACTGCGTCAACAACTGCGCTATCCAGCAGGCTTGGGACGACATCAGGAGGACCATCCTCGTCGGACTGGACTCCCCCCACCAGACCATCGAGAGGAGGCTTGGAAAAGAGGTCACACCTGAGACCATCAACACCTACCTCGAGACCGTCAACCACACCATGCCCGGTGGAGCAGTCGTTCAGGAGCACATGGCCGAGGTCAACCCTGCCCTCGTCTGGGACTCCTACGTCAAAGTCTTCTCTGGAGACGACGAGCTCATCGACGAGATCGACCCCAGGTTCGTCATCGACATCAACAAGCTGTTCCCTGCCGACCAGGCAGCCCAGCTGAAGAAAGCGATCGGAAAGACCCTCATGCAGGCTGTCCGTGTGCCCACCATCGTCGGAAGGCTCATGGATGGAGCTACCGTCTCCAGGCACGCCGCCATGCAGATCTCC
>CASFMM010000067.1 GCA_949295765.1 uncultured Methanomassiliicoccales archaeon
TACTCGTCCACCAGCACATGCGTGTACCTCTTCCCGTACGGACCGCCGGCGCGGACGGACTCCGTGGCCTGGATGACCATGTCGTCGTAGTCGGCCATGTCGCCCTGCATGCAGAGCATGTTGTACTCGTCCCACACCCTGTCCAGCAGGGAGAGCTTCTCCTCCACCCGCGGACGGGTCTTGGTGTCGTTGCGGCCGTTGGCCCTCCTCAGGTCGCCTATGGTGGTCCCCGTGGACTTGCACCTGGAGATCAGCGCGCCCATGGCCTCCGGGAGCCTGTCGCCCCATGCGTTGATTACCTCGGCCGCGAGGTCGTTGGGGTTCAGCCTCTCGCAGGCGAAGCCGTGGCGCTCCATGTACTCCCACGCCTCCCCGGGGTCCCTCGCCGCCGCCTTGACGACGTCGTCGTCGGAGTAGACGGTGAACCTGTGGCCCCTCCCGTCCTCCGCGTGGACCGAGGCGGGCTTCGTCTCCTTCTCGGAGACCACCGGCCTCTCGTATGTGCAGCGGATTCCGCACTCGAACAGGGCGTCGGCGAAGTTCCTCAGGCCGCGGCTCCTGATGCTTATGCCGCACAGCGACACGTCGGAGTACCCGACGGTGCGCAGGCCCTCCACGTAGAGGAGCAGCGCGCGTGCGAACTTCCGGTCAACCTCGGCGGTGTCGTACATTATCCCGCCGATGAGCCTGGTCCTGTCCTTGCCGACGCACGGCCGCCTGCGGAGGATCCTGTTCCCCAGGGCGTGGATCGTCATGACGTCGCCGGGGAAGCTCCCGCCGAACTCCGAGTCGATGGAGGCGCGGAGGTCCGAGACGGTGTTGTTGGTCAGTGATATCAGAAGGATGCCCCTGGGGTCGACGCCGGAGTCCACCAGGTGCCTGACCTTGCCCACCAGCGTGGTGGTCTTCCCGGTTCCGGCCGCGGCTATGACGAGCTGCGTGTCGGCGTCGTCCAACACCGCCGCCAGCTGCTGCGGGTCGAGGGGATGACCCCTCACGACGATACCAGGACTTGCACCGGCCATGCGCACCACATCGGGACCTCGGTCAATAGGATTGCGGTGGGGGCCGACCATTGCTCCGTCCTTGCGATTGTCTCCGACGCGTCCTAGATGGGATCGTCCTGGAGGTACGATTGTTGTTCCGCCATATAACAGTGTTTTGCGTTTGTTCCGGAGATTGACAGCGAATCGCTGTCATGATGCATAATGACAATCGTATGCTGGCACATGCGGTTATGATCGGAAACACCTGGCGGATGACCCCTGTGCGGACTCAGCGACGGGACCTCATCGAGGTCATGACGGTCTCATACGCGTCCCTGTACGGGATGCCCTTCTCCCTGCAGATCGCCGCAAGGGACTCGTACTCCGGATGGGCCTTCTCGATTCCGTCGACTGTGCAGACCTTCACCTGGACCCTGCCGATCGGCGTGTCGACCTCCTCGATCCTGCGGTCCATGATCGTGCGGTCCATGACCGACCTGCGGATTCCCACGGTCGACGTCTCCTCGAAGATTAGCCTCTCGAGACGCTCCCTGTCCGACTCCGAGCAGATCACGGTCAGCATGTAGGCCGGACGGCCCTTCTTCATGAAGACCGGGGTGTAGTGCGCGTCCCTGGCGCCCTCGCGCATGAGCCTCTCCGCCGCGAAGCCCAAGGCCTCGCCGGTGCAGTCGTCCACGTTGCACTCGAGCTTGACGACGGTGTCGGTCTCCGGTGCGGGTGTGATGAGCATCGCCCTGAGGATTCCGGACCTCTCCGACTCCCTCTTCCCCGCGCCCATTCCGACCCTGTCTATCCTGAAGGATCTCGGGACACCGCGGGTCCTGACCGCGGCGGCGAACGCCGCCCCAGTGGGAGTGACGTACTCCCCCACGGAATCGGTGATCCTCAGTCTCAGGCTGTGGGCCTCCGTGATGTTGGCAACTGCCGGGGCTGGCACCGGGATCACGCCGTGCTGGCACCTTATGCATCCGGTGCCCTCGTATAGGTCCGAGAAACACACGTCCGAGACCCCGAGGCTGTCGATGCAGACGCCCAGGGAGACGATGTCGACTACGGAGTCCACCGCCCCGACCTCGTGGAAGTGGACCTGCTCCAGGGGCACACCGTGGGCCTTCGCCTCGGCCTCGCCGATGATGTCGAATATCCTCTTGGACACGGACTTCGCGTTATCCGTCATGTCCGCACGGTCGATGATGGACAGAATCTCCAGCAACCCCCTGTGACCATGATGATGAGGATGCTCGATCTCCTCGTGGATGTGGTGCTCGTCGCCGTGGGTGTGCCCGTGGGCGTGACCGTGCCCGTACAGGTACTCCGAGTCATGGTCGTGGTTGTCCTCGTCCAGGATCACATTGAAGTCGCAGACGTCCAGACCGGACTTCGACACACGGGTGACCTCCGTCCTGAACCCCTTCAGGTCAAGGGACGACAGCGCCCTGTCCAGGGCCTCCCTGTCGGCGCCGAGGTCGAGCATCGCCGCCACGGCCATGTCTCCGCTGATGCCGGAGTAGCATTCGAAGTAGAGCATCCTTCCGTCCATGTGATCGCCTTTCGGAACGCGGAGCCTGTATAACAATGGCTCGCACACCGGACATCCTCCTCCGATATTTTAGAGTTGACTCCAGGTCTACTTTTGTATAGGATCCCGATTCTTGTGAAACTTATGTCCCAACTTATGTCGTAACTTAAGTTGTAACTTAAGTTGAAAACCTATGTCTGATTTCGAACATATGTTTTGTTCACGAACTTCGGTCAGAACACCTCGAGCCTCTTCGCGACGTCCTTCAGCAGCTCCCTTATCGGCAGGTGCTGAGGACAGCTCTCCTCGCATCTCCCGCACCCGATGCAGTCCGACGCCTTTCCGTGGTTCTCCGTGAGGTTGAGGTAGTAGAACCTCTGCGGCGGCAGCCCCTTGCTGGGGGTGCACACGGCGTCGTTGTAGATCGAGAAGAACTCGGGGATGGCTATCGCCTCGGGGCAGTCGTCCACACAGTACCTGCAGCCGGTGCACTGGACGGCGACGGACGAGTTGATCGCTTTCTTCGCCCTCTCCAGGACCTCCCTCTCGTTCTCGTCCAACGGCCTGAAGTCCCTCATGGTGCGGATGTTGTCCCTCACCTGCTCCAGATCCGTCATCCCGGACAGCACGGTCTCCACGCATCCTATGCCTCCGACGAACCTCATAGCCCAAGAGGCGGGAGACATGCCCGGGGCGGCCTCCTCGAACATCCTCTCCACTGGTTCCGGGACGTTCGCCAGGGCGCCTCCCTTGACCGGCTCCATCACGATCACCGGCAGCCCGTAGGACTCGCAGACCTCGCAGCATCTCCGGGCCTGGGTGTCGGGGTTCTCCCAGTCCAGGTAGTTCACCTGCAGCTGGACGAAGTCGGTGTCCTCAGCGTGCCTCCCCAGCACCCTCTCCAGGAAGTCGGCGTTGTCGTGGATCGAGAACCCGAGCCTGCGGATCCTGCCCTCCTCCTTCCTCGCCTTTAGGAACCCGAAGGTGTCCAGCCTCTCGGCGATGTCATAGTAGCTCCTGCAGATGTTGTGCAGGAGGTAGCTGTCGAAGTATTCCACGCCGCAGTTGGACAGCTGCTCCCCAAAGACGCGCTCCTGCTGCTCCCTCGACTCTAGGAGCTTCATGGGCATCTTGGTCGCCAGCCTGAACCTGTCCCTGGGGTACCTCTCGACCAGGGCCTCCCTGATCGCCCTCTCGCTGGTGTTGCGGTGGTAGTAGTACGCCGTGTCGAAGTAGTCGAAGCCTGCGGCCAGGAACTCGTCGACCATCCTCTTCAGGAGGTCCGTGTCTATACTCGTCTGATCATCAGGGTCCCTGAGCGGGAGGCGCATGAGCCCGAATCCGAGGTCCGCCATGGTCTCACTCCCCCTTCGACGGGTCCCTCAGCGTGCACGGCATGCCCGACAGGCACTTACCGCACACCGAGACCGTGAACCCGGGCACGTTCGAATCGCAGACGCCCTCGCAGGCGCGGCGGTCGAACCCCTCATCGGTGATGGCGTCGCACACGCAGGCGTCCATGCACCTGCCGCAGGAGCCGTCTATCTTGAAAAGGCACCTCTCCCTGGTGTCGGGTGCGTCATGGTCGCAGGGCATGTCGGTGACGACGGAGAAGAACCTCCCCCCGCACCCGGAATCCGTGATGAGCATGTTGTTCTTGCCGAAGCTCCCCAGGCCGGCGATGCGGGCGACATGCCTCTGAGACCAGCAGCTGTAGGTCCCGTCGATTATCTGCGTGAAGTCCTCCGGGGCGACCGCGCGGTACCCCTTGTCCACGATCCTCCCGGCGATGTGCCTGCCGAGCTCCTTAGCCATGGCGTTCGTGAGCTTGTAGGCCTCCGCCCACTCGACCGTGGGAAGCGGCCCCCCGGCGTTGTTGTCCGGAATCGCAGGCTTGAAGGGAAGGAAGTACGAGACGACGGTCCTCGCACCGGACAGGTAGTCCTGCGGCACCTTGTGGGCGGGATATGCCACGGTTCTGAGTTCGGGGAACAGAGGGGACTCCGCGTCGGCGAAACCCACCATCGGCTCCCTCCAGATGGGCTCCACGCCCAGTTCGGCGCAGTAGCGCTCCGAGAATTCGACGATCCATCCCGCTATCTCTTCCCTCAGGCCTTCCATTGACATCACACCGACGGGTCCCTGAACGAGCAGGGCATCCCTACGATGCATTTGCCGCAGGCGTATAAACCGTTGTAGGTCGCCCTTGAGACATCGCCGTGCCTGTCGCACGCCCAGCGGTCGAATCCGCCGGGGTTGATGGCCTTGCTCCTGCACTTCCTCATGCAGGCCCCGCATGAACCGTCGATCTTGTACAGGCAGCGGTCGCCCTCGACGGGGGTATCGGGCTCGACGTCGAGGTTGGTGACCACGGAGTAGAACCTCCCGCAGCACCCGCGGTCGGTGATGAGCATGTTGTTCTTGCCGAAGGCACCCAGGCCGGCTATGTACGCCACATGCCTCTGGGACCATCTGCTCACGATGTCCCCGTCGATGCGGTTGTACTGCTCAGGGGTGGGGACCTCCGCCTCGTAGTCCAGCGCCCTGACGTCGGTGGCCACGGTGTCAGCCAGGTCGTCGATGATGCTGGTGGTGAGGGCGTATGCGAACGCCCACTCGGTGGAAGCGGTGTTGCCGGAGATGTTGCCCCTGGCCAGCTCCCTGTCGTACGGGATGTAGTATGAGACGACTATGGTCGCTCCGGGCAGGATGTCCTCCGGCAGGAGGTGTTCGGGATGCACCACGGTCTTCAGCTCCCGGAACAGAGGCGACCTCGCGTCCGCGAAACCCACGATCGGATCGCCCCACACTGGGTCGAAACCGTTCTCCTCGCAGTACCTGTCCAGATACCTCTTGATCGTGTCGGCCAGAAGCTCCCTCACATCCAGATCCATGGGCGTGGGCGAGATGCGGCGAATAGAAAAACCTGACGGCTCCAAATGTGGCCACGATTGGGACCCCGGAATCCGCCCGCATCGTAGTGAAGTGAAAGGAAGAAGGCGGGGTCACCGCCGTTTTTTCAAACTCACAGGACGCCCATGTCCGTGAGCTTCTCGGGGAGGTACGTGTCCGTGACGTAGTCCAGACCGTACTTGGCCAGCGCCTGCTGCTCGGACTTCTTGCCCATGCCCAGCATCGCCTGGATCTCGTTCACCCAGAACTCGTCGGTGAACCTGGGGTCGGAGAGCTCCGCGTTGAGGGCGCCGACGTCCTTGTCGTTGAGCTTGTCCGTGGGCAGATCGTAGTTCAGGATGTCCGACGCCGTCACCCCGATGAACTGGGCGGTGGGCGTGGCCAGGTACTCCGAGATGTGCGCGGTCTTGATCGCACCGTACGCCACGGAGGCGTAGATCCTGAAGGACCACGGGTCGCCGTCGGTGAACACGGTGACGGGGAGGTTGTGCTCCTCGTTCATCCTCTTGATGAGACGCCTGGTCGACCTGGCGGGCTGTCCCGAAAGGTGTACGAGCACGCAGTCGTACTTCTCCGGGAAGCCGTTCTCGATCAGCCTGGCGTACATACCTCCTGTCTCGATGGCCATGACGAACTTCGCGTTGCCGGGATCGATCTGGAAGGTGTCCTCCTCCACCTTGTAGGGCACGGCGAAACCCGCCTCCGACACGTCGTCGACGCAGTTCATCGTCTTCATGCCCTTCTTGGTCATGGTGGTGAAGTTGACGTCACCGTACACATGCGCACCGGACTCCTCCGGACGGAGCTTGAAGTCCTCCCTCATGCAGTGGGTGATGGTCTCCAGGTCCTCCGCCAGCAGGTTGCTCTCGTCCTGGGAGTGGAACTTGGCGTTGTTCCATCCCTCGGAGATGTAGTACATCTCCCTCAGGGTGGACGACTTGTTCTCGCGGATCATCTCGTTGATGAAATCTGCGGTGTAGACGGTCCTGAGCATCATGACCGCCCCGTTCACGGTCTTGGCGGAACGGGAGGTCTTCAGGTCGCCGTACTTCCAGACGTTGTGCTGGGGGTCGAACTCGATGTTCCTCTTGGACCTCAGGGGGAGCTCCATGGTGGGGATCTGCCCGTCGTCCAGCTGGTCGTAGATCCTCTCCACGACGCCCGTAAGGCTGTCCTGTGCGAGCTGCTGCCTGTTCTCATTCGTCGTCAAGATCCTCAGCCTCCATCGTCTCTTCCTCCTCTTCCTCGACGTAGTCTCCCTCGTCGGTCTGGATGATCTCCATGCCCTTGATGCCCCAGTCTCCCGGGAGCATGTCGGCGCCCATGACCATCGCCGGGTTGAGCCCGGAGAAATAGATGTCGTCGGCGTCGAAGGTGTCCGCCATGTCGCCCTTCAGCTCGAAGGTCACGTCGATGTGCTTCGACGGCTGAAGGTCGATGACCTCCCAGTTGGCCTTGCCCTCGTCGTTCATGTCGATGAACATGGGGTTGGCGAACAGGGTCAGGTTGACGGCCTCCTTGGGCAGCTGGGCGTGGAGTCTGAAGCTGCGCGGGAGGTTGGTGTAGTTGTAAACGGTGTAGGTGACCTCGCGGGTCTTCTTGTCCACCTTCTTGACGGAGGGCTCGACCCACACGACGTTCATGATCCTCGTGATCGTCATGTCCAGGTTGGGCACCGGCCTGTTCAGGTGCGCGGCGGCCTTCTGGGCCATGTCCGGGAGGATCTCCTGGACGATCTCGAACTTGGCGTGGGTCTTCTTCTTCCTCTCCAGCTTGTTGAGGTGGCTCTTGAGGTTCCTGGCGCACAGCCTCAGCGCCAGCCCGATCTCGCTCTGCAGCTCCGGGAAGGAGGCGATGGCCTCCTTGCCCTCGGAGGTGAACGGGACCTTGGTCGAGGCGACGTGGACCAGGATGATGGCGGGTCCGAAGGGTATGCCCTTGCCGCCCCTCTGCTCCAGCCCGTACCTCCTCCAGTCCATCTCGGAGATCGCCTTGGTGATGGCGCACGCCCCCTGCTGGTAGAGCAGCGGGACGCGGTTCGCGAACCTCAGGATCTGGACCTGGCTATCGGACGGGATGTCGCCCCCGTACACGATGCCGGCCTCCACGATGAACGGGTTTCCGTTCACCGCCTTGGGCGAGCGCGTGACGGGAGTGGCGTAGTAGTCGGGCCTGAGGCCGTCAAGGACGTGCATAAGACCCTTCTTGATCAGCGTGTCCCCGATGGGCGACAGGCAGTCGGTGGGAGGCGCCATGATCTTTACCTCCTTGATGGCGGCCAGCATGGCTATGGCGTCGTCCCTGGTGATCTTCTCGGGCTTCTTGTCGCCGTCGACCTTGGACTTCTCCAGGATCTCCGTGGCGAGCCTGTCCGTTATCCTCGAGAAGTCGTTCTTGAGGAACGCCCTGACCGTCTTCTGGGCGGAGTTGGATGCGTACTTGAGGAGGTCCCCTATCTCCATGCCCTCGGGATGGGGTTTAATCTCCTTCGGCCTCGGGGGCATGATGTCCGTGGCCCTCTCGAAGACGTACTTGGTGCCGTCGGGGTCGTGGAACGTGATCTCCGCATGGGGGTTGACGATGGCGGTGTCCTTCAGGTACTCGAAGACGGACTGCTTCCCCGTGATGTACCTGCCCTTGATCGTGTACTCGATCTTGGTGCCGTGCTCCTTGCCCTCCCATGTGAACGCCTTGTCGTTGGTGACTATGGGGCGGTTCGTCTTGGTGTCGATGACGATGTCCATCCCCCAGGCGACCTCGTCCTCGCCCTCGATCTTCGACATGACGTGGGCGGGCTTGCCGGTGGTGATGTTGCCGTACATGACGGTCGCGGAGATACCGATACCCTGCTGTCCCCTGGACTGCCTGAGGGCGTGGAACCTGGATCCGTACAGCAGGCGCCCGAACACGTTGGGCATCATCTTGTGCACGATACCCGGACCGTTGTCTTCTATGGAGATCCTGTAGTCCTCGTCGTTGAGCCTGTCGATGACCACCTGGATGTCGGGCAGGAAGCCCGCCTCCTCGCAGGCGTCCAGCGAGTTGTCCACCGCCTCCTTGATCCCCATGAGCAGGGACTTGGAGCGGGAGTCGAACCCGAGGATCTGCTTGTTCTTCTCGAAGAACTCGGTGACCGAGATCTCCTGCTGCTTGCTGGCGAGCTTCACGGCTGTCGCCGTCTTCTTCTTGGGCGCGGCGTCTCCTTGTGCAACTTCTTCCGAGGGCATCCGGCTTTCAGGTATGTGGGTTTCCGATTTAAGGATGGCTGGTTTCACCGACGTCCGCCTCCGCGGATGCCGACGCCCGACACCACCCACCGGCCGGTCTTCTTCGACCCCTCGCGGCTCAGCACCCCAGCCTCCTTCGCCCTGGATATCATCCTGTTCACCGTCGCCCTGGAGACGCCCAGCATCTCCGTGAGCTCCGAGACGTTCACATCCGGGTCGTCTTCCATCATCGAGAGCATCGCGGCGTCGTTGCCGTCCAGGCCCAGCTCTCCGCTTCCGTGCGTACGGAACACCGTGAACTTGACCGCGTTCCCCTCGTCCTTCAGACAGGGGTCCGGCAGACCCGCGGCACGGCAGCTCTCCAGGATCCGGACCATCCCGCTGCCCCAGCCCTCCACGAGACCCGCCTCCTTGAGGAACCTGGCTATGACGGGGTTCCTGCTCTTGGCACGTCCGGAGAGGACCTCCTCCTCGGTGAATCCGAACGGCGATCTCGCTGTCTGGGACGTAGCTCCTGTGCATGACGGCGTTCACCACGATCTCCCTCACCGCCTCCGCGGGGATCTCGTAGCCGTCCCTGCGGTATAGGCCCTTTATCTCGGAGGAGCGGGGAAGGTAGTTGAGAACGAATGACACAGCCTGCTCTATCTGCGACACCAGGGTTCCCCCGTAGTCCTTGCTGTCCAGGAAGTGGAGGCGATCTTTCCCGCGGAATCTGGCACATCTCACGGTGGCGTTAGGGAACGGGTTGTCGGTGAGAATCATGAACGCCCGGGATGGGATGTAACCATCCCCATCCGGGATCAGCAGCCCCATGTTGACCAGGCGCATCTCGTCGTATTGTTCGTCTTTGCGGGACGACAGGTACCTGCAGAGCTCCAGGATGCCTTCGGATCCGCTTTCAACCCTCTTGACGACGTACCTCTCGGCATCGAAGGAGCGCCGGACGCCCTCCAGCGTCAGGTCCATCAGCCAATCATCGTCGGCGAGCCTGGTCGTGGCTCCGACACGCACATAGGTCCCGTTCTTCTTCCCTTTGGATTTCACGTGGTACGGACGGCCCAGACCTGCCGGGACGTTCACCACCACTATGCTCCTACCGTCCCGGGTCTCGATGTACGTGGTCAGCGACATCTCGGGAGTGCACATGTTCGAGATCGTGTCCACGGCCTGGTCCGCCACCATCTCCGGATTCTCGATGCCCACGACGACGCCGTCCTCCCTCACACCGAAGACTATCCTCCCACCTTGACAGTTGGAGAACGCCACCGCCGTCTTTACGTATTTCAGAGAATCCTTCGGGAAATCCTCCTTGAACTCCAGGGTACGGGACTCCCCTGCCGAGATGTCGTCCCATATCGATTCCATGGATGGTGTAAAGTATCAGATTTATTTTAAAGTATCTTGAAGTATCAAATTCTTTTTAAAGTATCAGAGATGAGACCTCATCTCAGCGCCTGGGTATCCTCCCCTTGGGCAGGACCATCGTCTCCACGACGTCCCCGTCCTTCAGGTTCCTGAGGGTCTCCAGGTTCGCGGACGCGCGCCTGTCCCCGAGACCCATGGCCTCCGTGAACAGCCTCTCCGCCTCGGCGAGGTCCCTCTCCACGCACGTCCCGGTCATGTAGAACGTGCCCAAGGCGTTTATCGCCTGGGGGTACTTCCTGGCGGCCGCCCTCCGGATGAGCTCCAGCGCCTTCTCCGGATCGGCCTCCGTGGCCACGCCCCTGAGGTACATCATGCCCAGCGTGTAGGTGGAGTACAGGTTCCCGTCCTCCGCGGCCTCGGTGTTGAGCCTGAAGGCCTCCGCCTTGTCCTCCTCCACCCCGAACCCGTAGTAGTGCATCTCTGCCAGGTGCGCCTTGGCGTCAGAGGAACCCAGGGACGCGGCGTACTCCAGGTGCGGCAGGGCGTCCCTGTACCTCTTGGTCCTGAAGTACCCGGTGCCGACCGCGAGGTTGGCCTCCATGCTGTCCCCGGCCAGCTCCGACAGGGCGTCGAGGTCGCGCTTCTTGGTGAGGTCGAACTTCCTCATCTGGTAATCTGGCTGCTTGGAGGGCATGCACAGGGGAACGACGAACGGGTATATGGGTTGGACGGCGAAGGTAACGGAGGTCACACCACAGGTCTTCGGTGAGAACACATAAGAACCTGCCAAACTTTACACCTCTTAGAATGGACACCAACATCCAGAAGTTCCAGGCATTCGTCACGACCGTCGACCTAGGCAGCTTCACCAAGGCAGCCGAGGCGATGTCCTGCTCGCAGTCCGGCATCAGCCGCATGATCAGCGACCTGGAGAAGGAATGGGGCGTAACGCTCCTGGAACGCGGAAGGTCAGGGATCCGCCTCACGCCCGACGGCGACAGGCTCCTCCTCGAGGCCAGGGCGCTCTGCGACAGCTACGAGAGGATGCAGGAGATGGTGGACGAGATCAACGGGATCCACTCCGGCACCATCAGGATCGGATGCCTGTCCAGCGTCGCCACCCATTGGCTCCCCAAGGTGCTGTCCAACTTCTCCCGCGACTTCCCAGACATCGCGTACGAGGTCATCCTCGGGGACTACACCGAGATAGAGGAGTGGGTCGGCTCCGGCCGCGTGGACTTCGGGTTCACCCGCATCCCCACCTCCCGCAACCTGGACTTCGTATACCTCGCCCGCGACCCGCTCTATGCCGTCCTGCCCAAGGACCACCCCCTCGCCGCGACGGACAAGATCCACATCAGGGACCTGTGCAAGGAGAAGTTCCTGCTTGTCGAGAAGAGCTCCGTCTCCGACACCGGCGAGCTCCTCAAGCTCCACGGCCTGCATCCGGAGATCCGCTTCAAGACTTGGGACGACTACACGGTCCTCGCGCTCGTCGAGGACGGGTACGGGGTGACGATCCTCTCAAAGTTGATTCTCAGCAGGAACCCGTTCGACGTCGCGGTCAGGGAGCTGGACGTGCCCGCGTACAGGGACATAGGGATTGTCATGCGCGACACGGGATGCTGCTCGGCGGCGGTTCGCCGCTTCATGAAGTACCTGCCTCTCCGCAACGAGCTGGTCCAGACGTTCCTGAGCGGCATGGACACGGCGCTGCGTTCCCGCGCGAGAGTTAAGTAAGATGCGCACATGCCCGATATACGATACAAATGGTTGACGAGAAAGCTATTCAGGTCGCGCAGGAGAAATTCGGCGCGCTCGTCAGAAGGCAGCTCGAGAGGGTCGAGAAACTGAAGGCCGAGGAGGGCCCCATCGACTACTCCAAGCTGGACAAGCTCATCATCGGAGTCTGCGGAGGGGACGGAATCGGACCCTACATCTGCGCCTCCGCCCAGAAGGTCATGGAGTTCCTCCTGGCCGACAAGATCGCCGCCGGGAAGGTCGAGATCAGGCAGATCGACGGCCTGACCATCGAGAGGAGGGCCGAGGTCATGAAGGCCATCCCCGACGACACCCTCGAGGAGCTCAAGAAATGCCACGTCATCCTCAAGGGACCCACCACCACGCCAGCCAAGGGAGACCCCTGGCCCAACATCGAGTCCGCCAACGTCGCCATGAGGAAGGAGCTGGACCTGTTCGCCAACGTCAGGCCCGTGTCCGTCCCCGAGCTCGGCATCGACTGGACGTTCTTCAGGGAGAACACCGAGGGGTCCTACGCCCTCGGAAGCGACGGCTTCTTCGTCAGCGACGACCTGGCCATGGACTTCTGCGTCGCCACCCACCAGGGTACCGAGAGGATCATCCGCGCCGGATTCGAGCACGCGAAGAAGACCGGCAAGAACTACGTGTCCATCATCGTCAAGGCCAACATCATCAAGACCACCGACGGCCTGTTCGTCGACCTGGCCGACAGGATCGCCAAGGACTACCCCGAGGTCAAGCACGACGTCTGGTTCGTGGACATCACCACCGCCAAGCTGATCGACCCCGCCAGGAGGAGCGACTTCAAGGTCTTCGTCCTGCCCAACCTGTACGGCGACATCATCACCGACGAGGCCGCCCAGATCCAGGGAGGAGTCGGAACAGCCGGATCCGCCAACATCGGTAACAGGTACGCCATGTTCGAGGCCATCCACGGCTCCGCGCCCAGGATGGTCACCGAGGGCCGCGCCCAGTACGCCGACCCCTGCAGCATGATCAAGGCCGTCGCCCTCATGATGAACCACATCGGCGAGTCCGAGAAGGGAAGGAAGCTCGAGATGGCCCTGGACATCTGCACCCAGTTCGAGAAGAAGCTGGTCATGACCGGAAGGTCCACCGGAGCCACCGGCGACGAGTTCGCCCAGTACGTCCTCGACACCATCCAGCGCCCCGACCTTGAGCAGGCCTGGCAGGGATACGTCGACGCGGCGATCGCCAAGGCGAAGAACTGATTCCAAACCTTTCAGGGGCTCCCGTCCGATTGTGGCGGGGGCCCGTCACACTTCCATCCGCGGGTCCGTGGAGATGTCCGCCTAATGCTGCGGGAATCGTGAAAACATCGAAATCTGGTGTGTGGATCATCGTAAAAACGATGGAAATAACCCATTGAAAAACCGTAAAAACACGGATTTCGACATAACCAGACATCAACGGAATCCTGATGCACAGGGAGCCTACGACCTTCCGATGGAGTGGTAGGACGGCCCCGGCCTCCAACGATGAGGACCGGACGCCGCCCGTCCCGCTTCGTTCGGGACCTCAGTCCTCCAACCCTCCCCAGTAGAAGTACCACGGGCGAGGATAGGTGGAGTCTTTCGAATGGAAGTCATCCAGGTCAGGACCGTCCTCCGCGGGGACGCGCACCGGGTTCTCCTTGAGGTATCTCTCCAGGCTGTGCCCCCTGCGTGAGGCGTCCGAGTCCAGCTGCGAGGTCAGCCAGGGCGTCAGCACCATGTACGCGCGCCCTCCGGTGTCCACAGTCATCCCATAGCGCCTCCCGACTTTACCGTGACCGTGGAGGGACAGGGACCACCCTTTCCCCCGCTGGTGCAGCCAGCACCGGATGTCCGCGGGGGACCGGGGACGGACCTCCGGCCGGAGATTCAGCGTCGTCCTGGGGCCGATGTGGAAGTCCGTGCCGTCCACCTCCGTCAGGTCCAGGATGTCCGGGTCGGCGCATGACAACGCACGGATAGCCTTGACGGCGTTCTCCATATACCTGCGCTCGGGATTCCTGTAGTCAAGGTCGTACGAGATCGGCTCCTCCCGATCGTCCACCGGGTCCGTCTCCGACAGCTCCGGCCACGATTCATTGTAGTACGTGCAGCCGCGACTGTCTGACTGCCTCCTGAGGGGAGCCCCCGCCATGGCGCGGAGCTTCCCCGGCTCTCTGGTCACGGACAGGTACATCCCGGACTCCTCGTAGTCGCCCTCGATGATGACCTCCCTCTCCTCCACACTGATGTAGCTGATGCGGGCGCACACGTCGATCCTGTTGTTCCTCACCCTGACGAAGTACTCGCCTTCGTCGTAGACCACGGAGAACCCTCCGCAGTCTAGGGCGTACCCGCGGTAGCCGCAGTCGTGCCATCCTGTGAAATCCCTCTTGCGGTAGCCCCTGTTCAGAGCCGCCAGGTGATCCGCGTCCATCATCATTCCACCCCCAGGCTCTCGACGCAGGCCCTGAGCATCATCCTCGCCCCGTTGATCCCGGTCTTGGAGTCGAGCCTCGGGCTGTCGTGGTCGTACACGTGGATGTCCGCGGGTTTGAAGACCAGGAAGGGCAGCTCCAGCCCCTCGGAGAAGAAGGGGTTGATCCTGAAGACCCCGTTCTCGAACCCGCCGTTGGCCCCCATGTCGTCACGACAGGCGGTGAACCCATCGCGGTTCGTGTGCGTCAGCCTCATAAGCACCTTCCATTCCACAGTGTCGGTCAGTCCGGGGCATTCCCTGAACCCCATGCGCTCCAGCCCCGTGGGGATGTGGTCCCAGGGCTCACGCTCATCCTCCCCCGGCATCTCCCTCAGGTACCTGGCCCAGATATCCCGGTGCCCGTGACCGCTGCGTCTGGCGGCGTCCTCCAGCAGGACGACCGCCCTGTCCCTGTCGCAGGGAATCCAACGCCCAGTCCAGAGTTCCTCCCCCAGCAGCCTCGCGCTCTCCCAAACCTCTGAGATGGAACTCTCCAGTAGCTGGATGGCTTCGTCCGCTGCCTCCCTTCCCTTCTCCGCTCCGGCCGACACCGCGGCCTCCAGCAGACGGTATGCGCGCATGTACATCGAGTGGACGTCGCCTATCTGGCAGGCCTTGGCCGAGTATCCATCGAACGCCTCCAGATCCCTCCTGCAGAGGCTGTAGTAGGCGAGCACAGTCCAGAGCACCGGATGGTCCTCCGCGAGCCCCTCCGCAGTACGCACAAGCCTCTGCTCCCTTCCATACACGTCCTCTCTGAATCCGACGCAGCGGTCGAACACCACACAGAGGTTGCGGACGCCGATCTCGCCGGGGTGATTCGTAACCAGCCTCCAGAAGGCCCTGCTGCAACCGTACTCCGCTGAACGGCTCAAGTAGTGACAGGCCTGGTCATCGATCTCGCCATTCTCCATCCTGCGTGCGAACATGTATGCCGCGTAGGGGTTGTACTTGGCCACGTCCCACATACGATTATACCCGAAATCATCCTTCGGCCGGGCCAGATAATCCTCGTACTCCTTCACGTTCCATTCGGAGTACTCCTCCTGTTCTTTCCATGACATAAACCAACGATAATCAAAGAACAATATTTAACGATATCATAAAGACAATCGGATGGTGTAGAATCAATAATACACATGCCGACAAACGCGAACAGAATAGCCAATCACTGCATCAGGACCTCGACAAATCCAACGGTTTAACAGGATTTCCCAATCCTCCCGGGATCAAACATAGAAACAACAGAGAATCAGGTCTAAACAAGATAAACCTGCGAAGGGCAAACAGATTTACTATAAAGTGTTTGTCATATGATTTATATCCTTCGCCGTTTCCAGAATATTATTCGATGACCGGACCGCACAGCGTAAATACCGATTCCACAGACTCTACATACAAGCGTCTGCGGGAAGGAAAGGCCCGGTGAAGACCTCGACGGATCCACAGGCACCGATACTACCGAGGTGTTTGAAATGACCGACGAGAAGAAAGAGACGAGGGAAGAGAGGAAGGAAGAGAGGAAAGAGGCCCGTGAGAAGAGGCACGAGGAGCGCGAGGCGAGGAAAGAGGAGAGGAAGGAAGAGCGCGAGAAGAGGCACGCCGAGCACGAGGCCGAGAGGGAGAAGAGACACGAAGAAAGGGAAGCCCACAAGGCCGAGAGGGAGAAGGAGAAAGAGGAGAAGAAGGAGCACAAGGCGTAACGGAACCTTCGATCCGAAACATCTGGAGTGGTTGAAATGCACGCGATGAAGGACAACAAGCCCGAATCCAAACACGAGAGGGAAGAGAAGAGGAAAGAGAGAAAGGCCGAGCGCGAGGCCAGGCACAACGCCCGCAACGGACCTTCCCAGTAAACCTTGAATCGACAGGGGCCTACACCCCTGCCATTTTTCAAATTCATCTAGTGAACGAGCGGAGGTCGTCCACCCTCGACCTGATGAACCCCAGAAGAGCATCCCTGCGTGCAGAACCTATGAGTCCATTCGATGAATCCATTATGCTACCAAGCTCGGGAATCACGGCATACAATGCGTCGAAATCGATCCAGTCGAAGGATGACACCAGTCCGATCTGCTCCGAGTGCCTGTCCTTGAATGGTTTACTGAAGATTCCCGCCTGACTTCCAATCTCCTCCGTGAGGAGGTCGCATCCCAACGAGGTCCCGCTGTCGAAGATCGGTGCCGGCCCCACCCATTCCAAAGTATCGGCGTTCCTGATCAAACCGAAGTTGTTGGTGTGCCTGTCGGTGTTCCCTATGATGTAGTCGAGAACCAGCATCCTGTCCAGAAACGGGACGATGTCGATGCCCTGGTTCGAACAACACTCCACGTAATGCTGGTAGTATGACCTGTCGTTCCTCTTCTTCTGCGATGCCATGACGCGGAACGCGCTTACAAGTTCGGTGTCACGGTCGATGAAATCCCCACAGACGCTGTACGGACGACCATCCATCCAGATGACATCATATCCCACATGCGGGATTTCCAGAACGTCCATCAGCTTGGAGGCGATGACCTCGTTGAAAGGTTCCTGCCTTGTCGTACCCGTACTGCCTTTGATGAGACAGCGCCTATCGCCTATGATCTTCCACCTCTTCTTGAGAACGCCGTCAGACGTGTTGTCCGGAGACATCATATTGATGCTTCCTGAGATTCTACTCCCAAACAGCAAGTTGCCAATATCCTCAGAGAACGGATTGTCGAAGAAATTCACATCCTTCCAACGAATCTCAGAGTCTTCTGGACGAATCCAGTACTGGTCGGACAGACTAAGGCCCATAGACTTCGTCAGAAGTGCTTTGGCATCATAGAGTTCTAAGGATTCCAGAAAATCGCGAAGACCGGAACGGCTTGCCGGAATCGAACGAGATGCCCACCAGTCCTTGACATTCCTCCGGTCTACAACTCCGTTGTACACAGTTCCCATGGGCATGTGCTGAAGATCATGGACCATTCCAACCTTGGATATCAGCCCATAGTCCTCATCCATCTCCAAGGTGGCTACCTCCACATCCTTGTGCATCAGAACATAGGACGAACTCAACACTTCACCCCCGAAGGAACACTAATGAATGACATTATGGTTATTAATCATTATTACGTCCTTGAAGGACATCCGGTCTGATAAAAGGGGAGGAGTCCGGCCCTTTCGGGCCGGTTTTGAGGTTTATCAGAGCTCGATCAGGATGAGCACGTTGCCGACCTGGATGGTCTCGACGGCCTTCCCATCGAGCATCAGGCGCTTGTCCAGCTCGAAGAACTCGGCACCGACGGAGACCTTCTCGCCGTCG
>CASFMM010000068.1 GCA_949295765.1 uncultured Methanomassiliicoccales archaeon
GCCCGGCACCAAGGACACCATCAAGAGGGTCGTCGACTACGACCAGATCTCCGACGTCTTCGGCATGTGCAGGTTCGAGGTGAACCTGGGCAAGAAGGATGGCTTCGGGAAGGTCAGCCTTGCGGACTTCATCATCCGCAACGCCAGGATCAGGGACGTGTCCATAGGAAAGATCACCGTCGGACCCGAGTCCTCCGTCGTCGAGGTCCACAAGGACTTCGGAAACAGGATGACGATGGACCTGCCCAAGGCCAAGTACAAGAACAAGAAGATCCAGGTCAAGGTCATCCAGGACTGAGACCGCCGTTCAAAGGGGACGGGTTCCCGTCCCCACCTTACCTTTCTCCATCCCCTCTTTCACAGGCAGACCATCCCTCCAACCTACCTGCGCCCGAATTATGATTTTGAACATTATGATAGGTCTATCCTCTTTATGACAGACAGTGATTATCCATACGTCTGGATTTAACATCTATATCCTATACATATGTCTATGAAAAACCAAGATTCTATGGATTTTATTCAGTCTATCTAATCGTATGAAACAAACTTCAGATTCTTTTATATACCGGTACAATGTCGCATCACTCATGGCAACATATGATGTTCCCGAAGCGCAGGAAAAGATGCGCGAGCTCGTCGAAAGATCCCTGATGGGAGAGAAGATCACCATCAGCACCGGCGCCGGAAACATCGTGATGATCTCCGAGGAGGACTGGGACACCCTTGTCGAAGCCGTGAGCGTGCTGACCGTCCCCGCGGTCCTCGAATCCTACAAGTCATCCCTGAAAGGCGCCACAGAGAGCGCCTGATAAGTGCCAGCCTTACGAACGCAATGCCGGTCCCGAACGGGGCCGGCGAACAATTCTCACAGACCCCCGTTGCCTGGGTCCCCTTCGCGTTTTGACCGGAGTACGCAGTATATAGCGTTCTACCCGCCGCTATATATCGTACTTCGATTCGTTTCATATCCTCCATACACATCCCTACTATCATGGCGGAATTCGGAGTCGAGGAAACTCGTGCGAGACTTCAGGAGATCATAGAAAGGACACTCATGGGCGAGAAGATCGTCGTATCCACGAAGAAGGGGAACGCCGTCATCGTGTGCGAGGAGGACTGGGACGGGCTCATAGAGGCTCTGAGCGCCATGGCCGCCCCCGCGATCGCCAACGTCGTCAGATCCGGCACCGCCAAGTGCTGAGCCGGGACTTTTGAAATCCACAGATTCTCTAAAATCTAAAGGGGATGACCCGACCCGGAACCCCGGGCCGGGCTCTCATGTTGTTTAGCAGGACCTCTCCGCCGTCTCCTTCTGGACCTTGGCGATGAAGTCGTCGAGGGGCATGGATCCGAGGTCCTGACCCTCCCTGGTCCTGACGGTGACGATGGTGCCGTCGTCGCTCTCCTTCTCTCCGAGGACGAGCATGTACGGGATCTTCTGGAGCTGGGCCTCGCGGATCTTGTATCCGATCTTGTTGTCGCTGTTGTCGAGCTCCATCCTGATTCCGGCCGCCTTCAGCTTGGCCGCGACCTGTGCGGCGTAGTCGAAGGACTTCTCGGACACGGACAGGACCCTGGCCTGGACGGGCGCCAGCCAGACGGGGAACCTTCCCGCGTAGTGCTCGGTCAGGATTCCGATGAACCTCTCGATGGATCCGAAGATGACCCTGTGCAGCATGATCGGCCTGTGCTTCTCGCCGTCGGACCCGGTGTACTCGAGCTCGAACCTCTGGGGCATCTGGAAGTCCAGCTGGATGGTTCCGCACTGCCAGGTCCTTCCCAGGCAGTCCTCGAGGTGGAAGTCGATCTTGGGTCCGTAGAAGGCCCCGTCGCCCTCGTTCACGGCGTACTCGAGGCCCATGGTGTTCAGGGCGTTGATCAGCGCGTTGGTGGCGTTCTCCCAGTCCTCGTCGGAACCCATGCTGTCCTCGGGCCTGGTGGACAGCTCCACATGATACTTGAATCCGAACTTGGAGTAGACCTCGTCGATGAGCCTGACGACGCCCTCGATCTCCTGCTCGACCTGGTCGGGCCTCATGAAGATGTGCGCGTCGTCCTGGGTGAAGCACCTGACCCTGAACAGTCCGTGCAGGGTTCCGGACTTCTCGTGCCTGTGGACCAGCCCGAGCTCCCCCATCCTGATGGGCAGGTCCCTGTAGGACCTGGGCTCGGTCTTGTACACCAGCATGCCTCCGGGGCAGTTCATCGGCTTGACGCAGAAGATCTCGTCGTCGATCGTGGTGGTGTACATGTTGTCCTTGTAGTGGTCCCAGTGCCCGGAGCGGAGCCAGAGCGCCTGGTTGAGGATGATGGGGGTGGAGATCTCGTAGTAGTTCTCCCTGATGTGGAGCTCCCTCCAGTAGTCGATGAGGGTGTTCTTCAGGACCATCCCCTTGGGGAGGAAGAACGGGAACCCGGGACCCTCCTCCATGATGGCGAACAGGCCGAGCTCCTTCCCGAGCTTGCGGTGGTCCCTCTTCTTCGCCTCCTCCAGCATGTTGAGGTAGGCCTCGAGCTTCTCCTTGTTCTCGAACGCGGTACCGTAGATCCTGGAGAGCATCTTGTTGTGTTCGTCCCCCCTCCAGTACGCGCCGGCGAGGGATAGGAGCTTGAACGCCTTGACAGCCTTGGTGTAGAGGGCGTGGGGTCCCGCGCAGAGGTCCGTGAACTCGCCCTGCTTGTAGAAGCTGATGGCCGCGTCCTCGGGGAGGTCCTCCACAAGCTGGACCTTGTAGTCCTCGCCCTTGGACTTCAGGAACTCGATGGCCTCGGCCCTGGGAAGGGTGTAGGTCTCCAGCTTCAGGTTCTCCTTGATGATCTTCTTCATCTCGGCCTCGATCTTCTCGAGGTCCTCGGGGGTGAACCCTCCCTCCTTGTCGAAGTCGTAGTAGAAGCCGTCGTCGATGGCGGGCCCGATGGCCAGCTTGGTGCCGGGCCAGAGCCTCTGGACCGCCTGCGCCATGATGTGGGAGGCGGTGTGCCTGATGACAGGGAGCTCGTCATCCGTCTCGCGCACCGATCCGTCAGCATAGAGTGCCTTCATTGTAATCATCTCGTGATCGACCCCGCGGACGCGCGTGCGTCTAAGAGGTCTGCTGTTCCCCGTGTATGCCTCCGCCTTTTTATATTTGGCGCGCGTGGGCGCGACGGTTAAGTCAGGGACGGATGCTCAGACCTGTTGCAGACACCCATTCGGCCGAAGCGAACCTTTATCTAAGGGAAGCTGATAAGCGGTTTCACTTCATGGCCGGGATAGGGTAGCTTGGTTATCCTAGGGGACTGTGGATCCCTTGACTCGGGTTCAAATCTCGGTCCCGGCCCTCATCCCGATTCTTCACCATCTCCAACTGTTGTCGCCGAGTTCCTTGAGTACATCCTCTGGAACGAGCTTCTCGTCGATCATACGGATCTCCGACCATATGCAGTTCAGGACCCGTTCCCTGTATCCGTCCTCGCTCATCCACTTGGTCCTGAACAGCTCCCATTCCTTGTCCAGGAAATCCTTGCTGCTGTCCCCCGCCATGACGTAGTCGCAGGCATGCAGGACCTTGTTCAAGTCCATCAGGAGGTCGGACAGCAGCGGGTTGAGCCTCCTCACCTCCCTGGCCCACATCTCAACCCTATATTCATAGTAATCGGACAGTTCCCCTCCGCTCATCTTGTCACCTGTTTGTTATGTCTCAATTTCAAGTGGTTTAGCAATGCTATATAGTGTTTGATAACATTTATAGATTGTTTGATGACCATTGAAAGACGCGGCAGAAGATACTTATCCGCACCAGGGATTCTTCACCACGTTATGACGAGGGTTCGCGACAACATAGACATGTACCGCAGGCTATGCGTTGAATGCGGCACCTGCAGGAGGGTCTGCCCATCCTACAGGAACGGCGGTTGCGACCCCCTCGCGGTCATGCTGGGGGACAACTCGAAGGTCTTCGACTGCGTCGGATGCGGGAACTGCGCCAGGACGTGCCACCACACCAATCCCAAGATCGTCATGCTGGCCGCGTACAGCATCATGCTGGACATGCCGGTGAGCCAGGCGTTCCTGGACACCGGGTACACCAGGTACCCCAGCGACGACGCCCCGGGGGCGGACCTGGAGCCGGGATGGACCGGCGATGACGTCTACATCATGCCCGGATGCGTGGCCAAATGCGTCGTGCCCTACGTCGTGTACGCGACGTCCGCGGCTCTGAAGGGGATGGACGAGAGGGCGTCCGAACTCCCCGGATTCACCTGCTGCATGTACCCCGTTCAGTTCGGGATGATGGAGGACGGGGAGAGGCTCGGATACATCAGGAGGATGGGCGAGACCGCAGGGGACAGCGAGATGGTCAACCTCTGCGGGGGATGCACGGAGATCATGAACCGCCACGGGGTGGACTGCGGGCATCTGATCCCGTTCCTGCACGCCAGGATGGACCGCCTTCCGAAAATCGGCAGACCGCTCAGGGTATCCGTCGAGCCCGGATGCGCCGCGATCATGCACAGGGACGAGATGGAGGAGGTCCTGACGAGGATGGGATGCGCCCCCATCGGAAACGAGCCCGGATGCTGCGGCAAGAACTCCAGGAAGGTGTCGAAGATCCTCATGGACGAGAGGCAGGAGGCGGCCCGCGACGCCGACCTGATCGTCACCGGATGCCCCATGTGCCAGTCGAAGTACGACTCCGTTCCCGGAGGGAAGCCGGCGGTGTACATCGCGGAGCTCGTGGCGGCGGCCTTCGGCGACAGGAGGTCGCTCGGGTGCCACACCATACCCGTGCCCGATTTCTGACGGTGTCACCGACCTTCTTTTTATATGCGAGACCATCACTGGGCGTAGGAGTGGAAACCGATGACCTGGGAAGGCAAGCTCAACAGGATAGACGACAACAGGTGGGAGATCCCCATGGACGAGTCCACGGGGATGAGGACCAACGCCGTGATCTACGCCAGCGAGGAGATGATATCCTCGATCCGCGCCGACAACGCGCCCCAGCAGGCCGCCAACGTCGCGTGCCTCCCCGGGATCGTCGGGAGCTCCATGGCCATGCCGGACATCCACTGGGGATACGGCTTCCCCATCGGAGGCGTCGCCGCCGTGGACGAATCCACAGGTTCCATCTCTCCCGGGGGCATCGGCTTCGACATCAACTGCGGGGTCCGCCTCATCAAGACCGACCTGACGCTCGAGGACCTGGGCGGCAGGAAGGACGAGCTCGTCGACGAGCTCTACAGGAACGTCCCCTCCGGACTGGGATCCAAGGGCCTGACCAAGGTCGGGTACAAGGAGCTGGACGAGATCCTGGCGAACGGCTCCGAATGGGCCGTGGAGAACGGGTACGGCTGGGAGAGCGACCTGGACGTCACCGAGGAGCACGGGCACATGATGGACGCCGACATCACGAAGATCAGCGACAAGGCCCGCAAGAGGGGACTGCCCCAGCTGGGATCCCTCGGATCCGGCAACCACTTCCTGGAGCTCGACCTCGTGGAGAACGTCTTCGACGAGAGGACCGCCAAGGTCTACGGGCTCAGGGAGGGGACCCTCACCATCACGGTCCACTGCGGATCACGCGGCTGCGGCCACCAGATCGCCACGGACTACCTCCAGGAGATGGAGCGCTACATCAAGCAGAACTCCGTCAGCCTGCCCGACAGACAGCTGGCCTGCGCGCCCCTGGACTCGAGGCTCGGGGACGACTACTACAGGGCCATGTGCTGCGGGGCCAACTACGCCTGGGCCAACAGGCAGATGATCACCCACTGGGTGAGGGAGTCCTTCGAGAAGATCCTTGGCGACTCCGCGGAGAGCATGGGGATGGACGTCGTCTACGACGTTGCCCACAACATCGCCAAGAAGGAGAGGCACGACATCGACCGCCACCATGCGGACGTGCTCGTCCACAGGAAGGGCGCCACCCGCGCATTCGCACCCGGGAGGTCGGAGATCACGCTGAAGTACCGCGACGTGGGGCAGCCGGTCATCATCCCCGGCGACATGAGCGTCGGGACCTACGTCCTTGCCGGAAGGAAGGGCTCGATGGAGCAGACCTTCGGATCGTCCTGCCACGGGGCGGGGAGGAAGCTCTCCAGGAAGGCGGCCATCAGCAGCCTGACCGTGGACGGCGTCATGAAGGAGATGTCCGACAGGGGCGTCTACCTCAGGAACGGCTCCCTGGAGGGGGTCCTCGAGGAGGCCCCGGAGGCGTACAAGGACGTCGACGAGGTCATCAAGGTCGTATGCGACGCGGGACTGACCGCGAAGGTCGCGAAGCTCACGCCCATCGGCGTGATAAAGGGATGAGGGACTCAGAAACCGAGGACCTTGGATGCGGCCCTGCGGACCGCTTCCCTCTCCTCCTTCGGCGCCGATATCAGCACCGCCCATCCGAACGGGTCCCTCGCCTGGAGTGACCTGGCGATCGGCGAGAACCTCGCCAGTGACTTTATCCTGCCGCCGTCGTCCGCGATGGCGACGTCGGTCTTCCCGATCTTGACCCTGCCCTGGAGGTTCGCGCTGGATGTCACCTCTGCACCGACGTCGAACACGTCGACCCCTGCTGCGTCCGCGACCTCCTGCTCCAGCCTCGCCGCGCCCTCGCGGCCGGTGTACTTCAGGAGAACCTCGGCCTTCTCCTCTGTCATGTCGTCGCTGTAGACGGCGAAGGCCTTCTTGTCGAGCATCCTGGCCTTGATCCTGTGGATGTTGCGGGCGGGCTTGCCTCCCGACGCCTCCACCATCGCCATGAGGTCGGAGTCGCCCTTCAGGTAGATGTCAGACAGGTCCAGGTCGGCGTTCTCCACCGCCTTGGTGAGCATCCTCTGGGCCATGCGGACGGTCTCGTGGAAGTACACAGTGGTGTACATCAGCGAACGGGACACCATCAGGCCCTCGGCGGCGGTGACGCCTCCCCTGCGGAGGACGATGCGGTCGTTCTGGACCATCATAGTCTTGATCAGCCTCTCGGAGTCTATGCTCCCGTGGGAGACGCCCGTGTGGTGCGCGTCCCTCATGAGGTAGTCCATCTGGTCGGCGTCCACCGGACCGTGGATGATCTGATGGGCGTAGTCCCTGGACGGGAAGTACTCGTGCTTGTTCCAGAAGCGGTCCAGCGCCTCCTCCCCCGTGGACTCCGGATGCGCGATGATGCCGCAGACGGCGTCTGCGGATATGCCCTCCGCCTCGATCGTCTCCGCTATGGTGGGGCGTCCGCCCAGGACGTCGTCGTACTCGGGCAGATGGTTCGGGATGTCCCCCATGATGAGCGCCCTCGCCAGCTCCATGTGGTCCAGGCCTGTGGCGTCCTCCATTATCGGCTCCAGGGCGTGGGAGAACGGCGGATGGCAGATGTCGTGGAGCATGCCAGCCATGCGGACGGCGTCGGAGTCCTCGCGGCCGAGGCCGATGGCGTCCGCCATCCTCCCGGCCAGATGATAGGTCCCCAGACAGTGCTCGAACCTCGTGTGGTTCGCCGCCGGGAAGACCAGGTTCCCAAGACCCAGCTGCTTGACCGACCTGAGCCTCTGCATCTCGTGACGGTCCATGACGTCCAGGAAGACCCCGTCCACCTCTATGCTCCCGTGAACCGGGTCCTGGACGACCTTGGACCTGTGCATTCACTCACCGGTCTTCCAGAGCTTGTCACCCACGTAGTGGATCGTCTTGATGGCCTTGCCGGGCTCCTTCGAGGCCAGGGCCTCGCCCGAACGGAGGGCCACGCCGATGGCCAATGGCGCCCCGTTCCTGGCATCCCTGATCCACACCATGTCGCCCTCGGCGATCTCCGGGTCCGCCTCCGTGATCCCAGGGCCCATGACGTCGGCCCCGTTGGTGACGTAAGGGACGGCGCCCATGTCGACGGTCACGGCCCTCTTCCCGGGCTTGTACTTCAGGATGCCCCTTATGGTCAGGAAGGGTTTCTCCTCGTAGACCAGCCCGAGGATGTCGCTCTTGACGAAGATGAGGTTGTAATCGGTGCTCTCGGCCATATCGACCCCGTCCTCCTCGGAGAAAACCGGGGCGCCCATGACGTCCTCCAGCTCCTTGGCGAGGGCCTTGACCTCCTTGCTCCTCATCCTCTTCCTCTTGCGTATCATTATGTCTGCCATGCTGACAGCACATGGCGCTACGCCGATATGAGTCTTCGGGGGAATCATCTCATCCGTATTATATACGTGAAAAAGATGGATGCCCCCATGGTCGGCAGGAGCTTGAAGGACTTCCTTGTGGGGGCCCTGGTTGGGATCATGTCAATGATGCCCGGGGCGAGCGGCGGCATAATTGCCGTGGTCTTCGGGATATACGAGAGGCTCATAGCCGATTTGGCGGACATCAGGGGAAGGCTGTTCAAGGACCTGCGCTTCATCATCCCGGTCGGGATCGGTATCGTCGTCGGACTGCTGGTCTGCGCCGTCGGCATAGACGCGCTGCTGCAGAACTGGGAGGTGCCGATGATGTTCTTCTTCGCCGCGCTGATCCTCTACCAGATGCCCGACATCCGCGACATGGCCAACGGGGAGGGCGACGGGAGACCGACGACCTGGAACATCGTAGCATGCGTCGTCGGCTTCCTCGTCATGGTGGCGTTCCTGTTCATCGGGTCCACGGACTCGGACATCTCCCTGATCGAGCTCGACATGGTCGACATCGTGCTGCTCTTCGTGGTCGGCGTCGTCATAGCCCTGTCCAAGATCGTGCCGGGGCTCAGCGGAGCGGCGATCCTTCTGGCTATAGGCCTGTACACGCCGCTCATGGACCTTGTCGGCGGCCTGGACATGTCCGTCATACTCGAGAGGGCGGTCGCCCTCGTCCCGATAGCGCTCGGGGTAGTGATCGGCGCCATAGGCCTGGCGAAGGTCGTGAACCACTTCATGACCAACAACCGCAGGTCCACCTACTACTGCATCCTGGGCATGACCGCGGGATCGGTCGTGACCGTCACCGTCCAGGCGCTCCAGGGACTAGACGGCATGACCATGGCCGCGGCCAGCATCGTAGGCGTCCTGATCGGCCTCGCCTTCGGATACGTCCTGAGGAAGGTCTCCGTGAAGTACGCCCGCGAGACCATATCGACGGAGCCGGGTTCCACCGGCGACCTGTGAGGGGAAGAATCCGAGGCGATCGGAGCGGATAGGATGGATG
>CASFMM010000069.1 GCA_949295765.1 uncultured Methanomassiliicoccales archaeon
CGTGATCGAGGTGCTGAGGAAGGCGCCCCGCGTCAGGCTGGTCAGCAGCAAGGACGGCATCAAGACCACCGCCCAGATCATGGAGATGGCCAGGGACCTCGGCCGCGACCGCTCCGACATGTACGAGATCATCGTGTGGGAGGACGGCATCAAGGTCGTCGGCAACACCCTGTACTACTACCAGGCGGTCCACCAGGAGTCCGACGTCATCCCCGAGAACATCGACTGCATCAGGTCCATGTGCAAGGTCGAGCAGGACCCCGCCGCATCCGTCAGGAAGACGAACGACGCCCTCGGGATCCCCAACAAGGAGTGAGGCGAGCCGATGGCCAAGGACTTCAACACTCTGGAGGACTTCAACTTCAGGGACAGGACCGTCCTCCTCAGGGTGGACATCAACTGCCCCCTGGACAAGACGACCCTGCAGATCGTCAACGACGCCAGGATCAGGAGGGTCGTGCCCACCATCAGGGAGCTCGTCGGCAAGAGGGCCAAGGTCGTCATCCTCGCCCACCAGAGCCGCAAGGGCAGCTGGGACTTCATCCCGCTCGAGCAGCACGCCGAGCACCTGTCCAAGCACCTGGGCATGCCCGTGAAGTACGTCGACGACGTCATCGGCGACAGTGCCCTGGAGGCCATCGGGAGCCTCGGTGCCGGGGAGGTCCTACTTCTCGGTAACGTCAGGTCCCTGGACAGCGAGACCGCCAAGGGCGACATGTTCAAACAGGCGGAGGGGGAGATCGTCGAGAAGCTCGCCCCGCTCATAGACTATTACGTATGCGACGCGTTCGGCGCCGCCCACAGGTCGCAGTGCTCCCTCGTCGGGTTCCCCGTCAAGGTCCCGTCCGCCTCGGGCAGGCTCATGGCCAAGGAGCTCTTCGCCCTCAACGCCATCTTCGGGAACCCCCGCAGGCCCTGCGTGTTCATCCTCGGAGGGGCCAAGTTCGGCGACGCGTCCGAGATGATCGACCGCGTCCTGGGGAACGGCATGGCCGACACCGTCATCCTCGTCGGACTCGCCGGCAACGCGTACCTCTACGCAAGGGGTGTGGACATCGGGGAGGCCAGCATGAAGGTCCTGTCCGAGGAGCTCACCCCCGAGAACCTCCAGGCTGCGAAGGACATCCTGGCCAAGTACGGCCAGAGGGTCCTGCTCCCCGTCGACGTGGCGGTGGAGAGGGACGGCCAGAGGGTCTCCGTCAACATCGGGGACATGCCCACGGCCGAGCCCGCGCTGGACATCGGCGACGCGTCCGCCGAGAAGTTCCGCAAGGTCGTCGGTTCCTCCAAGACCTGCTTCATGTCCGGTCCGGCCGGGATGATCGAGAAGGAGGGCTTCGAGATCGGAACCAGGATCATCATGACCGCCATGGTCGACAGCGGCGGCCAGTCCGTCATCGGAGGAGGCCACACCGGCGGTGCGGCCGAGAGGTTCGACCTCGCCGACAGGTTCTCCTACGTGAGCACCGGCGGAGGGGCCCTGGAGACGTTCCTCCTGGGCGAGCCGCTGCCCGTCGTGGAGGCTCTGAAGTACTCCAGGAAGGAGTTCAGGGAGGAGTGAATCCCCGGATGCGTTCCGGAGCAACCTTTTTAAGTGGTATCAGGATGCGGTTCCGATGGCAAAGAAGAAGAGACGGTTGGTGGAGGAGCCCCAGGAGGAGTACGAGTTCACCCCCACCGAGTTCAACGAGAGGGAGTTCATCCTCAAGGACATCTACATGACGAAGGTCTTCATGGTCATCGCGGTCCTCGCCATCATCGTGGGAATCGTCGGTGCGGTCATCTGTAACCACACCGGTTGGTGGTGGCTCGCCACGATCATATCGTTCGTCGTGTGCGCACTGCTCACAAAGATCCTCGGAGCCCTGAAGTTCAGGGTGGACATGCTCGAGATGAAGTCGATGCTCGGGAACTACCTGCTGTTCCTCATGCTCGCGCTGGGAATCTGCATCCTGTTCATCAACGAGCCCTTCACGAGCATCCTGTGAGAAACACCCTTCCTGAAATCCTTTCTTTTCCTATCCCAATGCTCCAAGAACGGATGTCATGCATCCGTGTATGAGTGTTTGTGCGAATCCAGATGTGGAACGTTCAGACGTGATACATACAACCAGGATAATGCTATCCCATATGCATATAAGTCGAACGGGCGATTCGTTCGCAGCGTTGTATGGCGGGAGCCATCCAGACGGCGGCTGTCGGAGGAATACTTATGGATCGCACGGACAGGAAACTGTTGACGAGCATGACGGGGGTGCTCTCCGGATTGATGATGAAGTACTTCCTGTGGGACATCTACATGAGGGACTCGATCAAACTTACTGACTCGGCATATCTGGCTGAAGGCGGATACTGGCTCGCCCAGACCATCCTAACGGTTCTGATCGTCGTGTCCGCGTTCGGAGTGGTGTGGTTCGGACTCGTGAAGAAGGACTGATCGACGGTCAGATGACCTTCTCGGCCTTCAGGGCGTCTATGAGGAGCCTGACGGCGTTCCCCCTGTGGGAGACTGAGTTCTTCTCGTCCATCGGGATCTCGGCGAAGGTCCTCTCCCCATCGTGGGAGAACACGGGGTCGAAGCCGAACCCTCCATCGCCCTGCTCGCTGTCAGTTATGACGCCTCTGCACTTCCCGGTGACGACTATCCTCTTCCCCATAACGTCGCATCCGATGCAGCACCTGAACTCGGCGCCCCTGTCCTCGACACCCTCCATGAGCCTCAGGATCCCGGGGTTCCCGATGGTCTTCTGGGCGTAGGCGGACCAGACGCCGGGGAATCCCTTCAGGGCGTCGACGAACAGTCCGGAGTCGTCTATGATGAAGTCCCTGACGCCCTGGGCGATGATGGCGTCCATTCCCTTGTTCACGACCTCCTCCAGATCGGAGGTCTGGACCTCGTCGTAGGGGAGTCTGACGTGCTCCATATCTATCCCGTACTCCGCGAGCTCCTTCTGATACTCCGCGACCTTTCCCGGATTCGATGTTATGACCTTCAGCTTCATGTGTACCTCCCCCTGTTCTTGATGTCCTCGACCTTCCTCTTCACGGCCTTCGGATCGGGGATGAGGGAATAGTAGGTCTCCATCATCGCGTCGTAGGCGGGCATGAGGTCGATGTGCGCGGACGTGAACGCCCTTTCCAGAAGCCTCAGGTCCACACCTATGTCCTCGGTCTCGGCCCTTGTGCAGCCCATGGACAGGTCGATCAGGCAGATGTGCCCGTCGTCCGTCAGGATCATGTTGGATGTGGTGAGGTCGCCGTGGCATATGCGGGCGGTGTGCAGCTTAGCGATGCACTCTCCGACCATCCTACAGACCCTCTCCGCATCCTCGGGATGTCCGTCCAGGTGCTCCTTGACCATAGTCCCATGCATGCGCTCCATGGTGATCGAGCACTCCTTCAGGTCTATGTCGTAGACGCAGGGGGTCCTGACCCCGGCCTCTCTGGCCTCGTGCATGATGCGGGCCTCGTTCCTGGTGCGCGAGGACCTGATGTGGGCGTCCAGCTCGGGGAGCCTGTAGGTTTTCGGGGGCCTGTACTTGACGACGGCGTCGCGACCGAGGCACTCGGTCTCGGTGATGACCGCCTCGGCGCCCTGCGCGCATTCGGAACCATCGTGGGACATGGTTCGAGAATCCTCCGTCCAGTATAGATAACTGCGGTTCTCCTTCGGATTCGGTTATATCGGCGGAATGCGATGTTCTTGCGGGATATATCATGAAGTACACCATCACAGGAGACAACCTGCAGTTCGTAAACATCGAGCTGTAGCCCGGAGAGGAGTTCAACTCCGTGGCCGGGGCGATGGCATACATGAGTGGAAACGTGAGGATGGAGTCCAAGATGGAGGGCGGGCTCATGGCGGGTCTGAAGCGCTCCCTCTCCGGGGCGTCCCTGTTCCTTCTGAAGTACACGCCCCAGGGCGGGGTCGGCACCATAGGTCTCGCCGGCAAGGCGCCCGGGAAGGTCCTGGACCTGGACCTCGGACAGGGTTCGTGGATCGTCCAGAAGACCGGATATCTCGGCTCCGAGACCACGGTCAAGCTGGACATGGCCCTGCAGAAGAGGATGGGCTCCATGCTGTTCGGAGGCGAGGGGCTGATCCTTCAGAGGCTGTCCGGAACGGGACGTGCGTTCGTCCATGCATGCGGCGACCTGAACGTGGTCGACCTCGCACCCGGCCAGCAGTACAAGGTGTCCACAGCTAACGCCGTGGCATGGGAGGAGTCCGTGGCTTACGACATCTCCGCCGTCGGAGGAATAAAGACAGCGCTGTTCAGCGGAGAGGGCCTGTTCGTGACGACACTGACCGGTCCTGGCAGGATCGTCATACAGTCGATGACCCTCGGAGATCTGGCCGAGTCCCTGATCCCGTACCTGCCGCAGCAGAGCAGCTGAGGTGAGATCAATGGATAAGTCTCAAGCTACCAATGCAAGGAAGGCCGGCACCGGGAAGTCGGCGATAGGCATCGCGGTAATCGTGATCATGATAGTCGTGATCATAGCGGCGATCGCCTACGCGCTGATGCAGCCCGGCGTGCTGGAGTCGTTGGTGACCGTCGTCGCGATAATCGCGGTCGTCGCCGTCGCCCTCATCGTGATCGGATACATCGCCATGGCACTGATGGCCCTGCCCATGTACGCGTACAAGGGCGAGCAGTACCAGGAAGGCGTCGACTACAACCTTGACGATGTGAAGTCAGTCGAGGGAAAGGACTCCAAGGACGAAGAGCGCTGAAACCCCCTGAAACCTTTTTCCACTTCTTTTCTGTTTGCTGCCACATGTCCGGATTCGTCTCGGGGTGCGTGATCTGCGGTGCCCCTCTGGAGTACCATGATAGGCAGAGGAGCATGACCTGCGCGGTCTGCGGCAGGAGCTTCATGAGCAACACGGAGTGCGTGAGCGGCCACTACGTCTGCGACTCGTGTCATTCGGACGGTCTGTCGATGGTGGCCAGGGTCTGCCTGTCATCAGAGTCGAAGGATCCGACCGACACGGTCACCCGTCTGATGGGTCTGCCCGGGATCCACATGCACGGCCCCGAGCATCACGTGATGGTCGGATCGGCGCTCCTCACTGCCTACCGCAACTGCGGAGGGGACATCGACCTGGAGTCCGCCCTGGATGAGATGGCGAACCGCGGCAGGCAGCTCCCCGGAGGGGTGTGCGGGCTTTGGGGGAACTGCGGGGCCGCAGTCAGCTGCGGGATGGCGTACAGCATCATCACCGGGTCGACGCCCCTGTCGGGAGACTCCTGGGGCAGATGCAACATCATGACATCGAGGTGTCTCGAGGCGATAGGCTCCCTCGGAGGTCCGAGATGCTGCAAGAGGGATTCGTACGCCGCCCTGGAGGCGGCATCGAGGTACATCGGGGAGACCCTCGGGGTGGAGATCCCCGTCGGCAGGCCCGTGTGCGGTTTCTCATCACTGAACCCGCAGTGCAAAGGGGATGCCTGCCCCTATCACGCGAACTGATTTATCGCCCCGCGCGTTTAACCCATCGTGGACAGGATACCGCTGGGTTGCTCCCAGTTCGACCGTCTCCTCGGCGGCGGGATAGAGACGGGCAGCGTCACGCTGCTTTACGGAGAGGCAGGTGCAGGCAAGACCAACGTCTGTCTCCAGATAGCCCGCAACATAGCGTCGAAGGGTGAGAAGGTCGCCTACATCGACACCGAGGGTCTGTCGTCGGACAGGCTGAGCCAGGTGTTCGTCGGTCAGGAGGAGAACATCAAGAACCTCCTGATCTTCCAGGTCCACAGCTTCGAGGAGCAGTCGGACCGCATAGACAAGATCGAGAAGCTCGCCGCGGCGGGCTCTATCTCGCTGGTGGTCATAGACTCCCTCACGATGTTTTACCGTCTCAACCATGACGACTCCCGCACCAGGAACGAGTTCATCAGGCAGACCGAGGTGCTTCTCAACACCGCCCGTCAGCATGAGATCGCGATACTGGTGACGTCGCAGGTCTACTCCAACCTGAACACCGGCGGCGTGGAGTTCCTGGGAGGACATGCCCTGCATCACAACGCCAAGACCATCATCAGGCTGGACAAGCGCTTCGACGGCAGGCGCGAGGCCGTGATCATGAAGCACCGCAGTCTCCCTGAAGGCAGGAAGGCGCAGTACAGGATCACGGAGACGGGAATAGAGGACGTCTGAACGTCCGTCGGATGAACGGAGAAGATGAAATGGGCCCCGGGCCGGAGTGTGGCCCGGGTTTTTGAGAGGTCTCAGACTTCCCTGTTGATGGAGTAGTCGGCCAGGGCGAGCATGAACTCCTTCTCCTCGGTCTCGGGGAGGAAGGCGATCTTGGACTTCGCGATGTCCACCTTCTGCCTGGCGAGGTTGAGGCCGTACTCGATGGACCCGGCCTTCTCCATGATGTCCTTGGCACGGGCGCACTGCTCGTCGGTGGCATCCAGGTTGCCGAGGACGGACTTGAACTCCTCGAGTTCCGCGGGGTCCTTGATGTTGTTCAGGGCGTGGATGACCATGCAGGTGCACTTGCCCTTGCGGATGTCGTTCCCGACGGACTTCCCGGTCTTGGAGGGGTCTCCGGCGATTCCGAGGTAGTCGTCGAACATCTGGAACCCGAGTCCGAGCTCGATGGCGTACTCGTTGATCGCCCTGACGGTCTTCTCGTCGGCGCCTCCGACGATCGCACCGCCCGCAGCGGCCGCGGCGAAGAGGACGCTGGTCTTCAGTTTGATGGTCTCGATGTACACGTCCTCGGTGACGAGCTGTCCCTCGTTGTTGACGTCCATCTGCTGTCCGCGGGCGAGGTCCCAGACGGCCTGGCTGATGTACCTGAGGGCGTCCCTCATCCTCTCGGCGGGCACGTCGAGGTCGCAGATGATCTGGAACGCCTTAGCGAACAGGGCGTCACCGGCCAGGATGGCCGTGGGCTCGCCGTATCCGACGTGGATGGTCGGCATGCCCCTGCGGACCTTGTCCCCGTCCATGAGGTCGTCGTGGATCAGGGTGAAGTTGTGGATGTACTCCACAGCGACCGCGAGGGGGACGGCCTTGCTCTTGTCCCCTCCGACCGCTCCGCAGCATGCGACGGCCATTGCCGGGCGCATCCTCTTGCCGCCGGCGTAGGGGTACTGCTTCGAGGCGTCCATGAGCTTCTTGGGCTCCTCGTCTCCGATGTAGCTCTTGATGGGTCCGTCGAGTTCGGCGGACATCTTCTTCAGATAATCTTTGGCGTCTATCATAGCGCATCAATCCATTGTCTGGTCTCTCCGAGGACCACGTGTCTTGCCTTGGCGAGGGCATCCAGGTTCGCTGACCCGGTGAGGAGCATGGCTGCCCTCAGCTCCTCCCTGATAATCGTGAGTTTGTCTATGACCGCCTGGGCGGATTCGGTGGCTTCCCTGAGCACGGAGTTGGCGACCCCCGCGCAGGTGGCGCCCATGGCGATGGATGCCGCCACGTGTATGCCGTCCAGGATGCCGCCGGAGGCAATCAGCGGAAGGCCGCACCCCCTGCACTCGTGCAGGGAGACCGGGGACGGTATCCCCCAGTCGAAGAACGTCTCGCCCATGCTGGTCCTGACGTCGTCCCCGACCTTCATCGCGCGGTACAGCTCGACGGCGGAGAAGCTGGTCCCGCCCATCCCGGCTATGTCCATGCCCAGGATGCCGATCCCCTTCAGCCTGTCGGCGACATCGCGGGAGATGCCGGCGCCGGTCTCCTTGACCATGATGGGGTACTCCTGTGCCAGCGCTCTGATGGCGTCGCGCACGCCCTTCGCGTTGGTGTCCCCCTCGGGCTGGACGACCTCCTGCAGGTAGTTCAGGTGTATCGCGACCACGTCGGCGTCGATGAGGTCCTTCGCCTGTCCCACCATCTCGGCGCTGAACAGGTCCTTGCTCTTCTGGGGGACGAGCTGGGGCGCTCCCACGTTGCCGATGACCAGGGGCACGTCGAACTCCTTGATGACGGAGTAGCTCTCGGGACAGGTGCCGGTGACCCCCGCCCTCTCGCTTCCGACGCCCATGCCGATGCCGAGTTCGGCGCAGGCCTCGGCTATGTTCGAGTTGATCTTCTCGGCTCCCTTGAAACCGCCCGTGATGGCGGTGACGATGAGCGGGAACTCAAGTTTCTTCCCGAAGAGCCAGCAGGTGGTGTCGATGTCGTCGGCGTCGATCTCCGGAAGGGCGTTGTGGACGAACCTGACGTCGTCCCAGTAGCAGTATCCGGGGGCGGTCCTCTCGTTCACGCAGATGTCGATGTGGTCCGCCTTCCTCTCTCTGATCTGTGTCATATGAATCACATCCTGGCGACCGTGCAGGTCACGTCCTCGCCTTTGAGAAGCGCGAGCAGCCTCCCGGGAACGGTCCCGTTTACCAGGACGCAGTCCCTGCCCTCGTCGCACATGCGCAGCATGGCCTCCATCTTGTTGCGGACACCTCCGGTGACGTCGTCGACGTCGGATTCCGAGGAGATGTCGTCCAAAGTGCCGGCGTCGAACTCGGGTATGAGCTCGGCATCCGGGTCGGTCTTCGGATTCGCGGTGTACAGGCCGTCTATGTCGGAGACGAAGACCACGCGCTCGGGTTTGTACAAGTCGGCCATGACCTCCATCATCTGGTCCCCGGACACGATTCCGAACCCTCTGGTGCGGTCCATGACCACGTCGCCGAAGGTCACGGGCATGATTCCCACGTCCTGAAGGGCCTTTATTGCCTCGAGGTTGTCGGGGACGATCCTGCCGTCCTCCATGACGAAGCAGCTCCCGGGGGCGACCGATGCCGCGGGGATGCCGTTGTCGATGAGTGTCTGGGTCATGAGCATGCCGAGTTCCATGGCGTCGTGGTGGACCTGGGCCGCAGCAGGGATCTGCTCGCGGTCTTCGAGCCCGTTCTGGATGGAGTACTTCTTGGCCAGAACATGTCCGAACGAACCGGCGCCGTGGACGACGATCGTCGGCTTCCCGGACTCGGCGATCTCGCGGCAGAGCCTGGACGCCTGCTCGCGGTCGAACTTCTTGTACTGGGACTTGTCTGTGATGACGCTCCCGCCCAGCTTGATCAGTATCATCGCTGGAGCATGAGGGTCAACGTATATTATG
>CASFMM010000070.1 GCA_949295765.1 uncultured Methanomassiliicoccales archaeon
ATCGGAAAGACCCTCATGCAGGCTGTCCGTGTGCCCACCATCGTCGGAAGGCTCATGGATGGAGCTACCGTCTCCAGGCACGCCGCCATGCAGATCTCCATGGCTTTCATCTCCGCCTACAAACTCGCAGCCGGAGAGGCAGCCATCGCCGACTTCGCATACTCCGCCAAACACCAGTCCCTCGGAATGGGAACCATGATGCCCGCCAGGCGTGCAAGGGGACCCAACGAGCCCGGAGGAATCCCCTTCGGATACATGGCTGATATCGCTCAGTCCGACCGTGTCTACCCCGATGACCCCGGACGCGCCGCCCTCGAGGCTGTCGCCCTCGGAGCCGCCGTCTACGACCAGGTCTACCTGGGAGGATACATGTCCGGTGGAGTCGGATTCACCCAGTACGCCACCGCCGCGTACACCGACAACATCCTCGAGGACTACGTCTACTACGCCATCGACCAGATCAAATCCAAGTACGGAGGATTCTGCAAACTGGACCCCTCCAACATGGACGAGCTCATGAAACTCGGTGACGACGTCAACTCCTACGCCCTCGAGATGTACGAGCGCTACCCCGCTGTCATGGAGACCCACTTCGGTGGATCCCAGAGGGCCACCGTCACCGCTGCCGCCACCGGTATCGCGGGATCCATGGCCACTGGAGTTGCTGACTGCGGTCTGAACTGCTGGTACCTGTCCATGCTCCAGCACAAGGAGAGGACCGGAAGGCTCGGATTCTACGGATTCGACCTCCAGGACCAGTGCGGTTCCGCCAACTCGTTCGCCTACAGGTCCGACGAGGGTCTCCCCATGGAGGTCCGTGGACCCAACTACCCCAACTACGCAATGAACGTCGGTCACATGTCCGGATACACCGGTATCCCCAAGGCGGCCCACGTTGCACGCGGAGACGCCTTCACCGCCAACCCGTTCGTGAGGGTCGCCTTCGCCGATCCCTCTCTGGTCTTCGACTTCGCCAACGTGACGAAGGAGATCGGACGCGGAGCTCTCAGGGAGTTCCAGCCCGCCGGAGAGAGAAGCGCAGTCATCAAGGGATGATCTCGGTGAAGGTTGGCGACCTGCTGAAGTACACCCCCACCTCCACAGTGGGTAAGGTGACGGACGTCAAGGAGAAGGACGGAAGGGTCTGGGTCAAACTGGACTTCACCGAACTCTACTACGATGCCTCGACCCTGATCCCTGCGGACCCGTCGGAGTACATCGAGGTCTCCTTCAAGGAACGCAAGGTTTCCGAGCGTGGACAGATGAAGTCCATCGAGGACATCAAGCGTGAGACCCAGGAAGTCGACATATCCGAGATGATGCCCTCTGGAGGCGGATAAACGCTTACTCAAACCTCTTACACAGGGGTTCGCCCCTGTGGTTCTTTGAATACTTTTTTTGAAAATCAGGGCTTTAAGAGGTTTGTAAGGTCGCGAGGGTCTTTCGCGATTCTTCAAAGCATTCCGATGTACTCGACTATCAACCTGGCGGCGTCATCGACCCCGATTCTGCCGGTGTTGACCGACAGGTCGTAGTTGGACACGGACCCCCAGATGCGTCCGGTGTACCTGCGGTAGTACTCGGCGCGTTCGGCATCCTTTTTTCTGACTTTGTCCGCGGCATCCGTTTCGGAGATGCCGTTCCTTTCGGACGAGCGTCTGATACGGTCCGGGAGCGGTGCCGTGACAAAAACACTGATCACGTCATCCCTGTCCCTCAGGACGTAATCCGCGCACCTTCCCACGAAAACGCATGGCCCTCAGAAGCCAGAGCGGCGATTGCTTCGGACTGACCTTCGAATATGGGGTTGGATGAATGTATCCCCCCGAAGTAGAACGGTGAACGACGTCTGTTCTCCTCCGATCTTTCGACCTCTTCGATGCTGAGCCCGGTCTTTGCCGCCGTCGCCTCTATGATCTCGCGGTCATAGCATCTGACTCCGAGAAGGTCTGCGACGATGCGACCCACCTCGCGGCCACCGCTTCCGTTCTCCCTGCCTATCGTGACGATGCAGTCATTCATCGGTGACGCCTCCCACGGCGGCCTGTCCAAGTCTGCGTTCGTGAAGTCCCTTCATGACTGCTCTGGCGGCGGGTTGTGCGAGGGCCATCTCGATCCAGAACGCCACGCAGAAGTTGTACGGCCAGTTGTAAGGCCACCTCAGCGTCTGCTCCAGGCTGAGGTCACCCTCCACCATTGTTCCAATGATCGGCCCCAGCGCGGACATTATCTCGGACATGCAGGTCACGCAGACGACGATGTTGGCCAGGATCCTGGTGTTCGCACTGTCCGAGGGAACAAGGTACCTGTTTATCGCGAGGTCTGCGATTCTGCCGACCACGAACGTCATGAGCAGCATCACAACCACCCACACCACGATGTATGTGGGGATGACCTGGTACAGGTACTCTGGTCTGAAGTCCCCTATGCTTCTGCTCATGTTGAATAGGGCCATCAGATAGGCTGTGATGCCTGCGATGATGCCGCCGTAGAGCAGTCCCTCTTTGTCATTCCATGGGAATCTGAGTTCCTCCATCGTATTCCTCCGGTCCAGAACGTCATGCTGTTTCCGGCGGACGGTAGAAGTGTCCCCCTTCTGATTTACGCACGAGCGCTGGAATGGCCTACGGGCCGGAACTGACGAAAGTCAGGTCGTATTTCAAGGTGACCCGACAGGAGATAGTTCGAAAAACGGTCAAAGATGTCCGACCCGGGACAGATCGCCCGGGCCGGGTTGGAGTTTCATTCCTTGATCCTGTTGAATGCCACAAGGACTGATGCCAGCTTGGGATCGTCCTGGAGCCCGTAGTGCTTCCTTATCATCAGGTCGCATGTGGGTGCGGGGCTGCAGGATATGACGTCCTTGCATCCGTTGCTCTCGTTGAGCTCGGGGAAGGACACGGGGGGCATGGTGAACTGCTCCCCTCCGTTCGCCGGGACCGTGGGGAACAGGACGAAACCGTCGGAAAGCCAGACGACATCGTCCCTGTTCTCGTACTTGTGCATGGTGAAGGGGAAGACCTCCTCTCCGAGGCGCTGTCCGTCTCCGGAATCGAGGACGACGGTGGGCTCCGGTGGCGGTCTGAACCTGGGGTCCTTGACGATGCAGATCACGTTCTCGCGCTTCAGGGCCTCGTTGAAACCCTGGTTGTCGACAGCGATGTTGCCCATCGCACGTACCTTGGCCTCCTCTTCCCTTACCTGCTCTAGGATCGTCCTGTCAAGGTAGAACGCATGGACGACCCCCCTCAAGCCTCTGATTATCTCCAGCTGTTTATCGCCGGGGGCGTCTACATCGGTAGTCATGAGATAAGAATTAGTATGAAGTTGTATAAAAGGTTTGTTGAAATCGGATCTTTGCCAGAACTCATCTGAGTCCAGCTTCGCTCTCGTCGTTGACGAACGAGATGGAGCTGTCGCGTTTGAGTCCCAGACCTCCGGCGACCTCGAGAGCCTTCACGATGCCCGCGGGAACGGGGCACGCGGTGTGGGGGATGGCGTCGTTGGCCAGCTTGTAGACCTCGGATTTGTGGAACTCGGCCTCGACCTCTGCGTAGGGGCTCATGGGCTCCAGCCTCCAGGACATCTTCAGGATGTTGGGGCAGTCGCTCTTGATCTCGATCTCCACCATGCCCATGTCATTCTCCTTGGCTATAATGAGGGTCTTCATCTTGCAGACACCTGCGTCCACGCAGACCATGCACTGTTCACTCATTGTCATCACTCCTAAGCCTGATCAGGTTGTTTATGCCCGCCATCGAGCGGATGTCCACCACGCCGATGGCCGCGATGATGCGGTTGTCGAGTTCTATGGGCGTCACGATGACCCTGATGCCCTTGTAGGGGCCGGCTGTCGCGATCTTCCTGATTGTGGTCCCCGCATTTATTACCTCTTCGAGGACGGGCCCGCTGTAAGCGTTGTCGATGACCGCGCCGTTCTCGATCCTGATCCCGAGGTTGTCCCTGCTCTTCGCGCACACAGGGAGGCCTCCGACCAGGTCGTGTATGGCGAACGCAAGGGAGAGCAGCTCGTTGCCCGTGCTCCTCTGGGTGAGGATGTCCTTGAGCTCCCTGTTGAACTGCAGCCCGCCCATGATGGTCAGTCCGGCTATCACGGCGCCGATCTCGGCAGACTCCTCCGTGGGTCCGGTGCCTATGATGACGACGTCGTCGTTCTTCAGGGAGAACACGGACCTGATCTTGGACTCGATCTCCGCGTCCACGGGGTAGTCCGATCCCGGGAAGATGAGCTTCCCGTTGGTGTAGATCAGGGTCGTCGCTCCAGTCGCCCCGGATTTGATGGCCGCGTCCCTCTCCTCGCAGCCGTACTTCACGTTCCGTGCCATCTTCGGCACGCGGACGGCGCAGTCCCTGTCCCCGATGGTCAGGTCGCTGATCGAGACGTCGGCGACATCCATGTGGACGGACTTCTTGAACTCCGCACCGGCCTCCGTGAGCAGGATCCCGCTCTTTCCGATGGTAATCATGCTCTGGTCCTGCATCATGGACAGGATGGTCCTGGTGCTGCCCTCGCCTATGCCGAGCAGCTGCGAGAGTTTCTTCCTTCCCACTGGGCTGGTTTCGTCCAGGCACTGGAACGCCTTCCAGATGTGATAGTCGTTGAACTTCGGTACGGGACCGCCGAGGTTTGACGGGCGGGAGAGCATATGGATGAATCATACATCCAATAAATAAAGATATGTACTCTCTATATAAGACGCGCGCGTGAGGTTTTCACGTCGTTAACGGCTGTTTCATTCGGTGATATTCCGCGATAGTTTATATCGCTGTAACAGTTCAGATGACCATGGCTCAACAGTCGGTAGACCTACTGGTTATCGAGAACGTCTCCAAGTCGTTCGACGGACGCTGTGTCCTCAAGGACGTCAGCGCCAAGCTTTCCACCGGGAAGATCCTCGGACTCATCGGAAAGAGCGCGGCGGGAAAGAGCGTTCTCATTCACATGCTCAGAGGGAGCGAGGAGTACGCCCCCGACAGCGGACGTGTGATCTACAACGTGAACCGCTGCAAGAAGTGCGGCGACCTCGACCTCCCGTTCCCCGGAGTGAAATGCTCCAAGTGCGGAGGGGAGACCGAGACCCTCGCAGTGGACTTCTGGTCCCTCAAGACCGACGACCCTCTCAGGCAGGCCGTCAAGGGACACATCGCCATCATGCTCCAGAGGACCTTTGCGCTCTTCGGTGACATGACCGTCGTCGAGAACGTCATGGAGGCCATCCCTGCGGACGTCCAGGGCGACGACCGCATCAACAAGGCCATCGAGATGCTCAAACTCGTCAACATGACACACAGGACCACCCACATCGCCAGGGACCTGTCCGGAGGCGAGAAGCAGAGGGTCGTCATGGCCAGGCAGCTCGCCAAGGAGCCCCTGTTCTTCCTCGCCGACGAGCCCACCGGAACCCTCGACCCCACCACGGCCGAGATCGTCCACAAGGGCCTCATCGACTACGTCAGGGAGAAGAACATCTGCATGGTCTTCGCGTCCCACTGGCCCGAGGCCATCGACAGGATGGCGGACGAGGCCATCCTGCTCGAGGGCGGAAACGTCGTGAACCAGGGCGAGCCCAAGAAGGTCACGGCCGAGTTCATGAAGGACTACCACTTCGAGAAGACCGAGCACAGCGAGCTCGGGGAGCCCCTCATCGTCCTCGACAACGCCGCCAAGCACTACTTCTCCGTCGTCAGGGGAGTCGTCAAGGCCGTCGACGGTGTGTCCTTCGACATCAAGGAGAGGGAGGTCTTCGCGCTCGTCGGGTACTCCGGAGCGGGTAAGACCACCACATCCAGGATGATCGCGGGAATGACCCCCGCCACATCGGGTTCCGTCAAGATCAGGATCGGGGACGACTGGGTAGACATGTCCGAGTCTGGGTTCGCCGGGAAGGGGAGAGCCACCCCTTACATCGGGTTCCTGCACCAGGAGTACACCCTGTACCCCTTCGACACCGTCCTCCAGAACCTCTCCACATGCATCGGTATGAAGATGCCCGCGGAGCTCGCCAAGGTCAAGGCCATCCAGGTCCTGCAGAGCGTGGGATTCGAGAAGCAGAACATAGAGAAGCTGCTCTACTCCTATCCCGACTCGCTCTCCGTCGGAGAGTGTCAGAGGATCGCCTTCGCGCAGGTCCTCATCAAGGAGCCCCGCATCATCATCCTCGACGAGCCCACCGGAACGATGGACCCCATCACCAAGACGATCATCGCCAAGTCCGTCATCCGCGCCAGGGAGACCCTGGGCGAGACGTTCATCGTCGTCAGCCATGACATGGACTTCGTTCTGAACTGCAGCGACCGCGCCGCGTTCATGAAGGGCGGAAAGGTCGTCTCCATCGGCAAGCCGGACGAGGTTCTCGAGGAGTTCGCAATGGAGCCGGTGCCCGAAGGTGAATGACCATGAAGCAGAAGATGGGAAGGCATCTCAGCTTCGTGGAGTGCAGGGAGTCGATGGGACTCGGTGTCGGAGGAGGTCTCGCCCAGAGGGCCACAATCTCCGAGTCCGGAAGGGACGTCGTGGCCATAGCCATGGGTCCCGGACGCAGGCACATCACCAAGCCCGTGTGCGAGATCACGTACGCGCTCAGGGAGGAGGGTATCGACACCAGTGTCCTCGTTGTGAACGCGGGATCCGGCGTCCCCGCCGACGCGCCCGACGTGACCACGGGTTCCTGCTTCGGACTCGACCCCATAGAGGCGGACAGGATCCAGCAGTACAAGGTCGCGCTGATCCACCTGGGCAACGTGCGCAACCACATCGTGTACAAGGCGAGGCTCATCCTCAGGAACGTGGACATCCCCGCCATCATCGTCGCGCAGTGCCCCGTGGACTACGAGGACTTCGCGGCCATCGGATGCAAGACGAAGTACGTCATGCCACCGGAGGACAAGATCCAGACCAGGGGCGAGATCGTGGAGATCGTCACGGGCGTCGTCAGAGGGGTCACCACCCCCCAGGACAAGCTGGACGAGATCGTCTCCAAGGTGCAGTCCATGCTGCCGGAGGGTGAGCACAGATGAAGGTGACAGTCAACGGCGTGGAGAAGAAGTTGAGGGCCGGATCGACCCTCAAGACGGCCATCGCCGGAGAGCCCTACGTCAAGGGCACCCTGGTCGCAGTCCATCTCTCCGAGGAGAAGGTGGTCACCGAGACCAAGGACTTCGAGTTCCAGACCGACCGCGGGTCGTTCGTCATGCGTCTGAACGACACCCCGGAGGCCGAGATGTGGAGGACGCAGCTCATCGACAGGATGGCCGCCGTCAACACCAGGTGGGTCACCCACGAGATCGTGGCGTTCGGATCGTTCCCCACCGAGCTAGAGACGGACCGCGGGACGTACAGGTACAGGACCTACGACTGCTTCCTGTCCCTGGGAGGTTTCGACAACCACACCACGTACCTGATGATCGCTCGCGACAACCACTCCGGAAGCTACGGTGCGGGCCAGGCGGTCATCGGAAGGGTCACGGTGGGAAGGCACATCCTGGACGACATCAGGGAAGGGGACAAGATCGTCTCCGTCCGTCCGCTGATGTCCGAGACCAGCACGGAGAACGTGAAGGTCACGGACGACCTGAGCATGAAGCTCGAGGACGGCTACAGGGTGGAGACCAACGTCAGGATAGTCCTCGACAGGGACTCCCCGGAATCGGCGGAGCACGTCCTCATCCTCTCCTCGGAGGGGACACTCGGCGTCACCGAGTCCACGGGCAGCTTCCTGGCATGCTCGGAGGACATGGACGTCACCATCCCCCAGGAGGACAGCAAGGTCAGGGACGTCGGCTCCGTCACCGTCAGGTACGAGGGGGTCGGGGGCGGACGTCTGTTCATGTACAAGGAGAGGAGGCAGGTGTCTCCCTCCCACAACGCCGCCGGACAGGTGGTCATGGGCCGCGCGATCGTCGCCCACGCCCCGCAGGGCAGCAGGATGACCGTCGTCACCGAGCCCGCCAGGGCGCTGTCCGTAGGTATGACCCAGGCCGAGGGTGCGAAGTTCCTCGAGCTCGCGGGGATCAAACAGGTCAGGACGGGAGACACGTCCGACGACGCCATCATCGCCGAGCAGGGTCCGGAGAACACCATCGCCGCCCTGGAGAAGGGGGAGGTCGAGACCTTCGGCGTGCCGAGGGACAGGGTCTTCAGGATCCAGCTCTCGGACAAGGACCCCATCAGCAAGCAGTACTTCAAGAAGGTCACCGGACTCAGCCACAAGCCGATCGGCATCCTGAAGGTCCAGTTCACCTTCGAGGGCCTGCCCATGGTCACGTTCTACGGGGACGAGGTCAGGGGCAAGAACCTGTACCCGCAGGACCCGTTCAAGAAGGTCAAGCGCGGGGACATCGGCCTCACCAACCAGGCGAGGCCCCACCACGGGCTCATCGGTATCAGGCTGGAGGACAGCAAGGACTTCGGCCCCACAGGGGAGGAGCCCTACGGTACGAACATCGTCGGAAAGTTCGTCGACGACCTCGACAGGCTCATGAAGGACCTGAACGAGGAGGACGTCGTGTACATCACGGAGGAGGAACTATGAGCGAGGAGAGGGAGACGAGGCTGTTCATGATTTCGCCCAGGTCCATGCTCACGCCGGACCAGCTGTCCCGCATGGTGCATTCCTACGGCGAGTCCGCCATCATCAAGGAGACGTGCTACGGGTGCCTCGTGGAGGCCCCGAGGGAGACCGTCCTGAGGATCCTGGCCAAGGTCAGGGAGAAGTACCCCAACGAGGTCTTCTCGAAGGTCAGGGCGTACCCGTGCAGCGACCCCCGCAGGTGCAGGGCCCAGCACGGCACGAGACCCGGCTACGCGCAGCTGGAGGAGGAGTGGGCGCTCCTCGCGCACATCCAGTACGCGCTCGAGAAGGTCGGGGAGGGGGCGAAGTACGTGCCCCCGGAGGAGAAGAAACGCATTCCTGTAAACGATTTCAAGAAGATTTGCGAGGTGCAGTGATGAAGGTCTTCATAGATCCGCCGAACAGCCT
>CASFMM010000071.1 GCA_949295765.1 uncultured Methanomassiliicoccales archaeon
TTCTTCCTGATCGTCGCCATGCTGCTGGTCATCCAGACCGGATTCCTCGGATCCTCGAGGACACTCAACTCCATGGCCGGAGAGGGCAACCTCCCCAAGTGGTTCGGAAAGCTGAACAGCCACGGAATGCCCGCCAACGCGATGCTGTTCGTGGGAATCTTCAACCTGATTCTCGTGTTCATCATCGAGTACAGCGCGTTCCTGCTGGAGATGACCACCACGTCCATGACTGTCCTGACGGCTTCCGCCCTCGGATACTGTCTGGCCAACGGAATCGCCCTGAGCGCCTTCGTCATCACGAGAAGGAACGCCAGGTTCAAGGATCTGGACAGGCCCTTCAAGGCACCCAAGGGATGGCAGTACGTCATCTCGGTGTTCGTGGTCATCCAGTTCGTGGTCTTCTTCCCCTGCCTGATGTACTGGAGTTACATCCAGTCCGGAGGATACATCGCCATCGCACTGGCTATCGTCATCCTCCTGATCTTCATCCCGGTCTGGTACTGGGTGCAGAAGAACCAGGTCGGCGAGAAGGCCGAGCCTCAGTCCGCTGAGTGATTCTAATAAACAGGGGGAGCAATCCCCCTTTTTCAAAACCACAGGGGTTGAACGTTTGTCATACGAGACTAAAGTCAAGATTTTCGATTTCATCCTGCAATCCCCTCTCCTTCCGGCCATCGGCGTCGTCTCTTCGATAATCGGGATAGTCGCCTACTTCCTTCCCTGGTGCAGTGGCTACGGCTACACGGGGATGGACTTCCTCACGGGAAGCGCCGCGGAGTTCTCGGGGATCCAGTCGTATCTGCCCACCGTCCTACTGGTGTTCATGCTGGTGATCCTGGCACTCTCCGCAATGGGAATCTCCGACAAGAGGAGGGCCCTCGGATTCTACGGCATGATCATATTCGGATTCGTCGGACTCGCACTCGTGGTCCTGTTCGGCAACTGGGTCCCGATGGAGGACTACAAGATCCTCGTCAACGGGGGAACCGGGTTCTACCTCGCCATGACGGCATGCATCATCTACATCATGGCGGGCATCGTCGGATACTCCGTGCGCCCGCTGCCGCCTCCTCCGGCCAAGAAAACCAACCCCGGAGCCAAGAGATAACCCCGATTTTCAAACTATTTAAATCTTCTCCCGATTCCCCGATATGGTTTTTCTTCAACACAAAGTTTTATATATCATATCAGGCACAGAATTTTCATCATCAGTAAACCTTAAATATCAAAAATTAAACGGATTCTAACAATTAGTTATCTTTAAATAGATAATAACTGATGTTTAAATCACCCCTAAAGGAGGAACAAGAATGAGCAAAGAACAGATCCTCGCAGACCTCAAGACGTCTGTTGAGACATGGAACATCAAACTCGCCCAGGACGCCACCAACGCCGCCATCAACGAGGGAATCTCCATCGGTGAGATCATCGGAGACGGACTCGGAAAGGGAATGGAGGTCGTCGGAGACAGGTTCGACAAGGCCGAGATCTTCCTACCCCAGGTCGTCGCCGCTTCCAAGACCATGGAGGCCGCTCTGAAAATCCTCGAGCCCCTGATGAGCAAGGGAGAGGGAGCCCTCAAGGGAACCGTCGTCATGGCCACCGTCGAGGGAGACATCCACGAGATCGGAAAGAACGTCTGCTGCGCCATGCTCCGCGGAGCCGGATACAACGTCATCGACCTCGGATGCGACGTCACCGCTCAGGACTTCATCGACGCCGGAGACGAGAACGAGGCCCAGGTCCTCGGTGGATCCGCTCTAATGACCACCACACTCGAGGCCCAGAGGGAGCTCGTCGAGGCAGTCAAGGAGGTCGAGGCCCCCTACAAGTGCATCTTCGGAGGCGCCCCCTGCAGCCAGGCCTGGTGCGACGAGATCGGAGCCGACGGATACTCCGAGACCGCCAACGAGATCATCACCCTGGTCGACAAACTCGTTTCCTGAATATCTCAATCATAAGGTGAATTGAAATGGCAGCAACAAGAGCCCTTACAATCACGGACGTCTACGACAGGTTCGTGAAAGGAAAGAAGGTCAAGGTAGAGGACTGGGACTACAAGGTCATCCCCGAGAACCTGACCGCTCTGAAAGAGAAGTACAACATCAAGATCGACCCCAACACCATCATCCCCGAGGACAAGGAGCTCATCAACAACCTGTTCCAGGCCGGACTCGAGATGCTGGTCACCACCGGATACTACTGCCAGGACCTCGGCCGTGTCATGCACGTCACCGAGGAGGAAGTCTGGGAGGGAATCAAGAAGACCCCCACCAAGCTGATCCTGGGAGAGGGCAAAGACATCGCCAGGTTCTACCCCAGGCACGGCAACAGCCCCGTCAAGCCCATCATCCAGGGAGGACCCACCGGATCCCCCATCTCCGAGGACGTCTTCGTCCAGATCATGCAGTCCTACGCCCAGGAGGGCATCGTCGACGACCTCGTCAACGGAGTCATGACCACCATCGAGGGCCACCCCGCCAAATCCAAGACCCCCTACGAGATCCGCGCCACCATGGCGGAGCTCAGGGCCACCAAAGAGGCCAGGGTCAGAGCCGGCAGGCCCGGACTCGGTGTTTAGGGACCTGAGACACCCCTCTCTGAGGCGGCACGTCTCTGCGCAGACCTCCCCAACGCGGGACACAGGATCACCGACGCCCACGAGTGCTCCCAGCTCAACGAGCTGAAGATGGACATGACCGGACTGAACATGCTGGCCGGATGGACCACCGTCGGCGACACCATCATGATCGAGCAGATGCCCATCCTCGGTGGATACACCGGAGGAGTCGAGGAGACCGCCATCTGTGATGTCGCTACCACCCTCGGATCCTTCGCCTGCTTCAGCGGAAACTTCCACCTCGACGGACCTATCCACATCAGGTGGGGAACAACCATGGCCCGCGGAACCCTCCAGGTCGCCGCCCACGCCGCAGCAGCCATCGACGCCAACACCGACCTGCTGCTCGCCAACCAGTACTACCCCATCGCCGGACCCTGCACCGAGATGTGCCTGCTGGAGACAGCCGCCCAGGCTATCACCGACACCGCGTCCGGAAGGGAGCTCCTGTCTGGATCCGCTGCCGCCAAGGGAGTCGTCCAGGACAAGACCACCGGAATGGAGGCCAGGATTATGGGTAACGCCGCTCTGGCTACATGCGGAATGAAGATCTCCGACGTCAACGACGTCCTGAACAAGCTCATCCCCATGTACGAGGCCCACTACACCGACGCCCCCGCCGGAAAGACCTTCCAGGAGTGCTACGACGTCAAGACCGTCAAGCCCACCCAGGAGTACCTCGAGGTCTACGACAAGGCCGTCGCCACCCTGAGGGACATCGGTCTCGACATCAAGCACTGATTTCGGGAATCGGCTAAACCATAAGGAACCAGCCCGAGGGGTCCGCCCCTCGGGCACAAACCGCCACGGGTTCCTTTTATTTTCCTCGCCCGTGGCGGGTAGCCAGCAACCTATCTCCTCATAAGCCGCGGCCTTGGGCCGCGGCACCTGGGATACGAAAAGTTTTTAACGTTAAACCCGAACTAAGTACAGTAAAAAATAAATAGTTAGTAAAAGCCAGGTGGTGACCCAGATGACAGCGAAGAGGTATGTCGATATCTACGAGGCCTACGATCGCTTCTACGAGGGAGAGAGGGTCAGGGAGGATCAGTGGGACTATTCGATAGTACCGACAAATGCCTCCCTGATGAAGGAGAAATACGACATCTCCTTCGGACCGGACATCATACCCACCGACGAGGACCTCAGTGAAAGGCTCTTCCTCGCCGGAGTCGACATGCTGCTCACCACGGGATTCTACAACCCAGACCTGGGCCGCGTCATGCACATCACGGAGGAGGAGCTCTTCGAGGGCCTGAAGATGGCGCCTAAGAAGCTCTCTCTAGGATCCGGGAAGGACAGGGTCAAGTGCAAGGCCCGTCGTGGGAACGCACGCAGGAAGCCGATCATCCAAGGAGGACCCACTGGGGCCCCCGTTTCGGAGGACATATTCGTCCCAATGATCAAATCCTACGCCCAGGAGCCCGTTGTCGACACCATTGTCAGCGGTGTCCTGAACACGGTCAACAACCACCCTGCCACCACCAACACGCCCTGGGAGATACGCGCCACCATGGCCGAGATCCGCTTCGTGCGCGAGGCATGCCTCATGTCCCAGCGCCCGGGAATGTGCATATAGGGACCAGAGACCCCGCTGTCCGCTGCCGGACGTATCTCGTCTGACCTGACTCCCCACGGGCTGAAGCCTTTCGACGCCCACGAGTGCTCTCAGCTCAACGAGATGAAGATGGACATGTCCGGACTGAACATGTTGGCTGGATGGGGTGCATCCGGGGACGTCATCATGATGGAGCAGATGCCCATCTACGGAGGGTACATCGGCGACATCGAGGAGACCACAATCTGCGACGTCGCCACGATGATCGCGTCATTCGTCATCTTCGACTGCGACATCCACCTGGACGGGCCGATCCACATCAGATGGGGCACGACCACCACCAGGGAGACGCTCAAGATCGCAGCCCATGCCGCAGCAGCGCTGGATCTGAACACCGACTTCCTCCTTGCGAACCAGTACTACACCCTGGCAGGACCCTGCACCGAGATGTGCCTGCTCGAGACGGCCGCCCAGGCCATCACCGACACCGCGTCCGGAAGGGAGCTGCTCTCCGGAGTTGCTTCCTCCAAGGGTGTGTCCCAGGACAAGACCACCGGTATGGAGGCCAGGATGATGGGCGAGGCCGCGCTGGCCACATGCGGGATGGAGATCCCCGAGGTCAACCGCATCCTGGACAGGGTCGTCGGACTCTACGAGAAGAACTTCGGCAAGGCCCCCCAGGGCAAGAGGTTCCAGGACTGCTACAACGTCAAGGAGGTCGAACCCTCCGACGAGTACATCGACCTCTACGACAACACCATCAAGACCCTGCTCCGCTGCGGTATCGAGCTCTGATTCAACCTCTGACGATTCAGTATAAATAGATATACCAAACCTCTTACCAGTCTTATTTATAATTTTTGTACAATCGATACTTCCCTGAAAACCGATATATAAAGTTGACTATTCACTATTCGAAACAATGACCCAGACACCCAAACCCCCTTTCATTCCAATGCTTTAAATCGGAAATCGTTATATACGGTCTCAACAGGTTTTTCGTCCGATGGAGGGCGGTCCGGCGACCAGCGGGTCTCTAAAACCTAGCCAGCGGGGATCGACACCCCGGCCTTTCGCTTTCACATCGGTGACACCACATGAGTGTAAGATTCACAGACCCTCAGATTCAGCGTCTTATGGAATACGGTGACGAGGACCGCTCCGACATGGAGTTCCCCGACACCGCGGAACGCGACAAGCAGTTCGCGAAGCTCATGTCCAAGACCCAGGCGGCCAACGACGCCGGCATCGCGGACCTGATCGCGAACCCGCACAGGCACGACCTCTCCCGTCTGGAGGCGGCCATCGCGGAGAAGCTCACGGCCAGAGGGTTCATCGAGGTCAGGACACCCATCATGATCTCGACCAACGCGCTGTCGAAGATGACCATCACCCCGGAGCATCCCCTGTACAAGCAGGTGTTCTTCGTGGACGACAAGAGGTGCCTCAGGCCCATGCTGGCACCCAACCTCTACGTGGTGATGAGGAAGCTCAGGGACCACACAGACGGCCCCGTGAAGATCTTCGAGATGGGCTCCTGCTTCAGGAAGGAGTCCAAGAGCAACGTCCACCTGGAGGAGTTCACGATGATGAACCTGGTGGACATGGGCCCCGACGGGGACCCCATGGAGTGCCTCAAGTCCTACATCGCGGACGTCATGGACGCCGCGGGACTGGAGTACACCCTGTCCAGGGAGGAGTCCGACGTGTACGTCGAGACCCTGGACGTGAACGTCAACGGAGAGGAGGTGGCCTCCGGAGCCATCGGACCGCACATCCTGGACCCGGCGCACGACGTGCACGAGCCCTGGGCCGGTGTCGGCTTCGGTCTGGAGAGGCTCCTGATGCTGAAGAACGGCAAGAGCAACGCCAAGAAGATGGGGAAGAGCAACACCTACCTCGACGGATTCAAGATCGACTGAGTGAGAAAATGATCGACGAGATTATAGACAGGGCCGTGAAGGGGGAGCAGGTCGGCGTCGACGACGTTTACGAGCTCATGTCCATCAGCGACCCCAAGGAGCTGGACGCCCTGTACGAGGCGGCCAGGAGGGTCAGGGACGCGAAGTTCGGCAAGAAGGTGTTCACCTACGGCTTCGTCTACTTCTCCACCTACTGCAAGAACAACTGCGCCTTCTGCTACTTCAGGAGGTCCAACAACGAGATCGAGAGGTACCGCAAGGACAGGGAGGAGATCGTCCAGCTGGCCGGCAGCCTCAAGGATGCCGGGATCAACCTGGCCGACCTGACCATGGGCGAGGACCCCAGGATGTACGCGGACGACTACAAGCTCCTCCTGGAGCTTGTCTCCGCCGTCCACGACGAGGTCGGGATCAACATCATGGCCTCCCCCGGCGCCCTGCCCAGGGAGATGTTCCCCAGGCTCAGGGAGGCCGGCGCCGACTGGCACGCCTGCTATCAGGAGACCTACAACAGGGAGCTCTTCTCGAAGCTCAGGCTCGACCAGGACTTCGACGCCAGGAAGAACCAGAAGATCTGGGCCATGGAGGCTGGGCTCCTCGCCGAGGACGGCATGATGATCGGACTCGGGGAGACCGTCCGCGACAGGGCCGAGACCATCCTGGAGATGGGCTCCACCGGCTGCCAGCAGATCCGCGCCATGACGTTCGTGCCCCAGGAGGGGACACCCATGCAGATGCTGACGCCCTTCGACTCCACCGAGGAGCTGAAGGCCATCGCGGTCATGAGGATCCTCTACCCCGACAGGCTCATCCCCGCCACCCTCGACGTTGAGGGCATCGCCGGGCTGAAGACCAGGATCAACGCGGGAGCTAACGTCATCACGTCCATCGTCCCTCCCAACAGGAACCTGGCGGGAGTTGCCCAGCACGAGCTCGATATCGAGAACGGGAACCGTTCGGTGGAGCACGTCTTCTCCATGCTGGACGAGATGGGCTACAGGCGCGCCACCAGCGCCGAGTACCAGGCGTTCCTCGACGAGCACAGACCCAGAGGGGGCGCGTAGAACGAGACTATGCATAGTGGGCGGTGCGCTCCAGGGGATGGAAGCTGTCTTCCTGGGGAAGAAGGCGGGCTTTGAGACCGTCGTCATCGACAGGAAACCGACGGCACCTGCGCTGTCGATATGCGACGAGCCCCATGTGCTCAACCCCCTCGACGACCCCGACGAGGCCGGCCGCATCTTCGACTCCTGCGACGCCGTGATACCGGCCTGCGAGGAGCTCGACCTGCTCGAGTCCCTGGACTCCATGCTGTCCGGGACGTCGGTCCCGTTCCTCTTCGACCTGAAGTCGTACGACATCTCATGCTCCAAGAGGCGCTCCAACGAGGTCATGTCCTCGGTGGGAGTGCCGCTGCCCCAGCCCTGGCCGGAATGCGGGTTCCCCGTGATCGTCAAACCTTCGTCCCAGAGCGGGAGCGTCGGGGTCTCCGTGGCGTTCAGCCAGGAGGACATCGACCGGGGCCTTGAAACCGTGAAGAAACTGGGTGACGAGCCCGTCATCCAGGAGTTCGTCCACGGACGCAGCATGTCCATAGAGGTCATAGGCGACGGGGAGACCGCCAGGTCCTTCGTGACCACAGAGGTGGTCCTGGACCACAACTACGACTGCAAGATGGTACGCTGCTTCCCCGACCTGCTCAGCCCCGAGGAGGACGAGCTCTTCGGCAAGATTGGGAAGGACGTGGCCGAGGCCATAGGCCTGAACGCCCTCATGGACGTCGAGGCGATAGACACCCCGAAAGGGCTCCGCGTGCTGGAGATCGACGCGCGCATCCCCAGCCAGACTCCCGCAGCGATCTGGACCGGCACGGGCATCAACCTGCTTGAGGAACTGGTCGCCTCGCGCACCGGCAAGGAGACCGGCAGGAGGAACAGCGGCAGGTCCGGCATATACTGGCACCTCTACCAGGAGGGAGGGGTGCTCCGCACCAGCGGGGAGAAGGAGTTCGGACACGTCAGGAACCCCAGGATGCAGGTGGGGCTGTTCGGCAGCGACGACTCCATCACCGACTACGAGCCCGGCAGGAGGGACTGGCACGGCACCTTCATGGTGTCCGGCGACACACCCGAGGAGGCCGAGGCCAGACGCGAGAGCGTCATAAACAGGATTATCGAAGAGTGCCAGGTGGACACGTTCATCGACGGCGCTCCGGATGTGGTATGATGACTAGGCTCACACCAGACATGATCAAGGACGTCCCGGAAGACAAGATCGACCTGGACACAAGGCTTATGCAGGCCGCCGGAAAGACGGTCAAGGGAATCGCCCTGGAGGCCGCCGGCCTCCCGGAGGACACGGACCTCTCGGCGTTCAAGGTCGCCGTGGTCCCGATCACATCCGGACTGGGGATCATCAGCGGGTTCTCCGCGTCGGTGGACGCCATCGTCAAGAGGCTCGGGATGGACAGCCACGTCACTCAGGGCACCGACGTCAACGGCTTCACCGAGGCCGTCCGCGAGGGCGCGGACATCATCATGATGGCCGACGACAACATGTTCATCGCGTACAACGTCAGGGAGATGAGGGAGACGGACAACTCCTGGGGCACCGCCAAAGGATACGCCGTGGCGCTGAAGAACGCCGCCGGCGGGCTCGAGGAAAAGAAGGTGCTGGTCATCGGTGCCGGCATGGTCGGCTCCTGGGCGGTCAGGTTCCTGAAGGACATGGG
>CASFMM010000072.1 GCA_949295765.1 uncultured Methanomassiliicoccales archaeon
CCGACCAGACCCATGCAGGCCTGGATGCCGGCGGTTCCCGCCTTGCACGCGAACTCCATGTCGGCCGCGGTCATGGCGGGAGTGGCCTCGATGGCCTCCGCGACGATGGTCGCGGTCGGTTTGACTGCGTAGGGATGGGACTCGGATCCGACGTAGATGGCGCCGATGTCCTTGGGGTCCACCTCGGGGACCCTGTCCATCATGTACCTCGCCGCCTCAGTGGCGATGGTGACGACGTCCTCGTCCGGTGAGGGCACGGACTTCTGATAGATCATCAGCCCCTTGCCCATAGATTTCCCATCCACTCCCCAGATCCTCCCGATCTCCTCGGGTTTGATCCTGTACCTGGGGACATATCCTCCGTAACTTACGATTCCTACATCCATCAAATCCCCTCCTTGAGGGAGTCCATCCTCGACACTATCCCGTCCACGTCCAGGTCGGTGGTGACCACGATTCCTACATCCATCAAATCCCCTCCTTGAGGGAGTCCATCCTCGACACTATCCCGTCCACATCCAGGTCGGTGGTCACCAGCGGGATTCCCTCCAGCCTCGCCAGCTTCACGGCGAGCGGGTCGGTCTTCTCCGGCCTGACGTACACCACCATCCCGGGCGTGAGCGGATGGGCCCGGACGGCGATCATGGGGGAGCGGCCGAAGTGGACGTTCGTGAATATGAGCGCCCTCTCGGTGTTCCACCCGTAGATCTTGAGATAATCATCCGAACCCAGGGAGAGGATGGCCTTCACGGAGTCCACGATCGTGTAACCGAATATGGACTTCGAGAGCACCCTGTCAGGGTTCAGGTTCTTCCCGGAGATGGCGGATATGAACGCTGCCACATCCACCCCGCCGGGGAACTCGTCCATGGCTATGATACAGTCCAGCTTGTAGTTGGGGTTGTACCTGGAGATCACGGGCGAGCCGTTCTGCGTGTCGAGCTCTATGAACGCGTCGACCATCTTCTTCACGACGTTGACCCCGGGCGACTTGCGCCTCCCGGACTCGTAGTCGCTGACCACGGAGTGCGAGACGCCCATGGCGTCGGCCAGCTGGTGCTGGGAGAGCCCGAACTCCTCCCTCCACTTCCTGATGGTCTTGCCGGGATCCGGGGAGACCGCGATCTCCCCTGCGATCTTCTGCTTGAACTCGTCAACCATTGGTCGGGACAACCTGCCCGGTCTATAAAAGGATGTCGAATACCGATACCGACAATCGACGGAATGGGTTCGGGGGCGGGCCCCCTCCCCCTCAGTCCCCGAGCTCCCTCTCGAGGGTGTCCCTGACGGTCCTGAGGACCTTGAGCCTGCCGTACTTCTTGTCCTCGGACTCGACGACGACCCACGGGGCGTACTCGGTGTTGGTGGCGGAGATCATCCTGTCGACGTACTCCTGGTACACGTCCCACTTCTCGCGGTTGCGCCAGTCCTCTTCCGTGATCTTCCAGGCCTTCACGGGGTTCGCCTGTCTGGCCTGGAACCTGGCCAGCTGCTCCTGGGAGCTGATCTCCATCCAGAACTTGATCACGATGCCGCCCGACTCCGAGATCATCCTCTCGAACCCGCGGATCTCGCCGGCGGACCTGCCGTACTCCTCCTCGGAGCAGAAGCCCTCGATCGGCTCCACCATCATCCTGCCGTACCAGGAGCGGTCGAAGATGGTTATGTGCCCGGCCTTCGGCATGTTGATGGAGAACCTCCACAGGTAGGAGTGGACCTTCTCGTCACCCACCGGCGCCGCCACGGGCACCACGTAGTACCCCCTCGGGTTGAGGGAGCGGACCAGCCTCTTGATGCTGCCACCCTTCCCTGCCGCGTCCCAGCCCTCGAAGACCAGCACCATCGACCTGCCGGACTCCGCCAGCTTCAGCTGCAGCCTGGCGATCTCGTCGGACAGGGACTCCAGCTCGGACTTGTAGCTCTTGGCCTCCAGGGTCAGGTCCGCATCCTCCCTGGGGTTGGGGAACCTGGCGTCGACGGTCTTCGGCCTCATCTGGTACGGGTGCTCCAGGCGGTGGATCACCCTGTCGATGAACGTGTGGACCACCATGGACATGCACACGTCCAGGTCCTGGACGTCCACGATGTCCCACGGGGTGTATGGCGTGTTGGTGGCCGCGATGAGGGGCATCACCAGCTTGTCCCTCCACTTCTTGGGGTCGATGTGGTCGTCGGTCAGGAAGGTGTTGCACTTGAGCCTCTTCTTCCCGAGCTTCTGCGCCACGTCGTCCATGGTCTCGTCGGAGATGTTCAGGAACACCTTGACCACGATGACGCCGTTGCTGACCAGGTAGCGCTCAGGGGTCTTGGCCAGCTCGTAGAGGTCCTCCAGCTCGCTGCCCTCGTTGGCCATGGCCACGATGCGGGAGTACCACGAACGGTCGTAGATCGCGATCTTGCCCTTGGCCGGCTCCCTGGCCATGTACTTCAGCATGTCCCTGGGCGACTCGATCGCCTCCGGGATGAAATGTGTGTATGTGATGCCGCGGGGCTCCATCAGGTTCATGAACTCGTTGATGACGCGTCCCATGACCCTCCCGCTGCGGCCCTCGAATATGATGAGGACCTGCCGGCCCTCGTCCACGATGCGCCTCTGGAGCAGGGTGAGGTTCTCGGCCAGCTCGTCCGATATCGTCGTTGCCATGAGACGACCTATCCACCGCAAAGGTAAAATCAATATCGTCCGCTCGGAGAGCCGTGCTCGGGAAGATAGTCGACATCGTGGCCGAATCAGGCAGGAGGGTGGCCGCCGCCCACGGGTTCTCGATCGAGGACAAGGGCGGCAGGGAGAACATCGTCACGTCGGCGGACCTGGAGAACGAGAGGTTCCTCAAGTCGAGGCTGACGGAGCTCATCCCCGGATCGTCGTTCGTCGGCGAGGAGGGGGACGAGTCGCCCATCCTGGACGAGGGCTACACCTGGATAGTGGACCCCATCGACGGTACCATGAACTTCTCCAGGGGCATCCCGGAGGTCGGCGTGTCCGTGGCGCTGTTCAGGGACGGCGAACCCCACATCGGCGTGGTATGCAACCCGTTCAGCGGCAGGATGTGGACGTCCGAGATCGGCAGGGGGGCGTGGAGGGACGGGGCCCCGATCCGCGTTTCCGACAGGCCGCTGGACGACTGCATCCTCAGCACCGCCTGGTGCTGCTACCGCAAGGAGCTGGCGCCCAAGGTCTTCGAGGCCACCGAGAGGCTCTATCCCAGGATCAACGACCTGAGGAGGATAGGCACCGCCGCCGTGGAGCTGTCCATGCTGGCGGAGGGGGCCGTCGACATGTACTTCGAGATCAGGCTGTCCCCATGGGACTACGCCGCGGCGCTGACCTGCGTGAAGGCGGCCGGAGGGGTGTTCCACGGCATAGAGGACGACGTGTGGTTCGACCGCCCGTCCCCGGTGCTCGCGGCGAACTCGCAGGAGAACCTGGACGAGATGCTGGACGTCGTGTCGGAAGTTTTCGGCGGAAGGACGCCGTATTGAACGACCTCCGACCCCTCGTCCGTCCGCGGACAGTACACCTTATTCTATACTCCTGAAGACCATAGACCGGCTCATGAATAGTGCGAACATGAGGATCGCCGCCGTGGCGGCGGTCGTCATAATCCTGTGCGCGGGGCTGACCTACCTCACCCAGCCCGGCGACGAGGGCGGGTCCGTCGTGGGTTCCCCCTGGGCCAACACCATGCTGGACGGGAACCTCCCGGACGAGAGGCCCGACGCCGTGGACGACTTCTACGCGTGGGTGAACTACGACGGCATCGCCGGACTGGAGGTTCCGGAGAACGGCATCACGGGGACCACCTACGCCATCGGCGACGAATCCGAGAGGGAGTTCATCGAACTTCTGACCACAGACGGCGAGGGCGAGGAGTGGGAGACACTGAACATGGTCTGGGACATGTTCCTTGACGCGGAGACCCGCGAGTCCCAGGGGGTCGCACCGCTGCAGCCCCACATCGACGCGGTGATGTCCCTGGACTCAATCGATGAGTATGCGGAGTACGTCTCCGGGCCGGACAAGCTGCTGTTCGAGAGCGTCATGTACGGCCCCGTCAGGACCGCCGACGGGGAGTTGGGACTGAGCCTGGTCCCGTTCTGCGTGAGCTACTCCGACAGGGGATCGGGAGTGACCGCCCTGGCCTCGATGCTAGAGCGCCTCGGCCTCGGCTCGGACGAGGCGGAGAGGACCGCCGAACTCGGACTGGAGGCCAGCGACGCGCTGATGGACGCCTACTACTCCGGCGGATCCGTGACGTTCACGCTGGAGGAGATCTCGGAGCTCTACCCGGAGTGCCGCATGGCAGAGACGTTCTCCTCCTACGGTTTCCCCCTCGACACCGAGCTCAAGACCGGCGGCGACTGGCTGGAGGTCTACAACGGCATGTTCGAGGACGGGGACCTGGAGCTCCTGAGGAGCCTCACCGCCGTCCGCTACCTCGACACGACGATGAGCCTCCTCGACTCGGAGTCCGCGGAACTCCGAGGATCCCTCAGCGGGGCCGGGACGGTCTCGTTCGCAGACGAGGGGGACGCCCTGGACCTCTGCGGCACATACTTCCCCTACATCACCGCCGGACTGTACTACGACAACCTCGTGTCCGACGAGGCCAGGTCCGCGGTGGAGTCCGTGGTCGTCGACATCCTCGACGCGTACAGGGGCATGATCGCCGACTGCGCCTGGATGTCCGACGGCACCAAGGCGGCTGCCCTGGAGAAGCTGGACAAGATGCTCTACTCGGTGGCCGAGTCGGACTTCGGCCGCGGACTTCACGGATGCGACCCCTCGTCCGCCGACAACCTCGTGGAGCTGGTGATGATGGGGGACAGGATGACCACGCTCGCCTACGCCGAGAACGTGGGGCAGCCGTTCGACCCCCAGTCGCTCTCCAACACCTTGTTCTGCGACTTCAACGCGGCCTACTATCCGTCATGCAACTCGTTCGTCATCTACGGAGGGATCCTGCAGATGGTGGACCCCTCGGACACCGAGGCGACCATGGCCACCGTCGGCGACGTCGTCGCCCACGAGATCTCGCACGCCTTCGACACCACCGGGAGGTTCTACGACAGCGACGGCGAGCTGACCGACTGGTGGACGGAGGAGGACGACGCCGTGTACTCCGCCAGGACCGACGCGCTGAAGGAGGCCATGTCCTCCGTCGAGGTCCTTCCGGATTCATATCTCGACGGCGACCTGGTCATCGGGGAGGCCGTGGCCGACCTGTGCGCCATGCAGTGCCTCATGCGCATCGCCGCGGACACCGAAGGCTTCGATAACGGCCGTTTCTTCACCACCCTGGCGGACATGTGGTGCGCCAAGTACTCCCCCGGGGAGGCCGAGAAGAGGCTCGCGACGGACCCCCATCCCCCGGGGTACCTGCGCGCGAACGTCATCCTCCAGCAGATCCCGGAGTTCCACGGTTGGCTCGGGACCTCGGAGGGCGACGGCATGTGGGTCTCCCCGGAGGACAGGATCTCCGTCTGGTGACCCCTGACGCCACTTAAAGTCCCCGCCCGGCGGGGACATCCTTTTCCCCTCCCCGGACCATCCGTGTGCCATGACTCAGGACAAGCCCGGTTGCGGCAACAGCAAGTTCGGACAGATGTGCTCCGGGATGGGCGGCTACGCCCCCGACACACTCAGGGCTATCAACGAGCTCGACCCCTCGTTCATCGACACCCTCCACACCATGGACAGGGTGATGGTCGAGGACGGGGCCCTGGACAGGAAGACGAAGAGGCTCATGGCGCTGTCATGCGTGGCCGTCAGGATGTGCGAGGACTGCGTCTACGCCCAAGCCAGGGTGGCCAAGAACTACGGCGCCACGAAGGAGGAGATCCTGGAGGCCATCAAGGTCGCAGTGCTCATCGGCGGCGTCCCCTGCTGGTCCGTCGCCAAGAAGGGGATCTCCAAGCTGTTCGCGGAATGGGACGAATAAACATCTTCGATGAGGAGTCACAGCCCCCCGTTCAGGAGACGTGGGGCACGCACCCTCCCCATGAGCTCGTCGAGGCCTATCAGGACGACCCCCCTCGAGGGTGCGATCGCCTGGAGCTGCCTCTCGAAACCGCCCGACGAGAACAGGACCAGGACGGCCCTGTCGTCCAGCGCTTTTGCGCGCCTCTCCAGCCTGTCGAGGTCCGTCTTCTTCATCATCCTGTTGCGGAACTTGCACTCGGCGTACACCACGGCCCTGCGGCCGGACTCCCCGACCTTCGCGACCAGGTCTATGTCGACACCGACCCTCTCGCCCTCCTCGTCGACCTCCACACCCCACCAGGATCCCACCGCGTCGCAGGCGTAGTGCTTCACCATGTACTCGGCGCAGAACCTCTCGAAGAGATGCCCCACGTACGTGTTGATGCCGTCCTCCACCAGCTCGTACCTCAGTTCGGCATCGTCCGGCAGCGAGAACTCGTCCAATCTGTCGAATACCGAGTACCAGAGGCCGACCAGGCCGTCCTCGATCCTGTACCTGGGCCTCTTCGGGGCCCCGGCCATCGGATTGTACTTGCCGAGTATCCCCAGCGCCTCCATCCTTGAGATGTGCTTCGAACATGTGCTGAGGGGCACCCCGGCGTATTCGGAGATGTCCTTCAGGACCGTGTTCCCTTCCACGATGGCCCTGACTATGGATTCGCAGACGTCCGTCTCGGCCAGTTCGGAGCCTATGCGGGAGCGCGCCGCGTTGCTCAGAGGCAGGCCGTCGGCCAGGAACCTCCTCAGAATCACGTCCTTGAAGGACTGACCTGAGAAATCGATGTGGTCGAGGGGCATTCCCCCGAAGACCATGTACATCTTGATAAGGTCCAGATCGTCCATGCCGGGATGGAAAAGGCACGTATCTTGGAAGGACAGCTCGTCTACACGCAACGTCCACCTCAGGCGGTTGTATAGGGGGTTGGCCTCGTTCTCCACCATGTCCAGGATGGACGACATCTGCGATCCGCACAGGATTATCTTGGAGCCTGAATCCGCTATCGTGCCGTCTATGAACCCCTGCATCATACTGTCGGCATGCTTCAGTGACGAGGACATGTAGGGGTACTCGTCTATGATCACCACCGTGGGGGACTCCATGCATATCCGCCTGATGACATCGAGAAGCCCGGACAGCGTCTCGGGTTCGTCGTCCACGGGATACGACTCACGGATGTAGGACATGGCGCGCTCGACTATCGCCTTCTCCGAACCCTTCACCGCCTGGATGTAGACCGACCTGTGGACGGATGCGATCCTACGGAGCATCGTGGTCTTGCCCACCTGACGGATACCGTAGACCGCGCAGCCGCGGACGGCCTCGTCCGAGAGGAACGACTCCAGCTCGCCCATCTCCTTCTCCCTTCCAATGAGCCTGATCATGACTTCTCCTCCTGTCATCCGAGTGTCCGGAAATCGATGTCCAAGATATTTTTCGCAACCGTGAATTTCGTATATGAATTTTCGCAATCGTGAATTTTGTTTTACAAATTCCGCAACCGTAATTTTCATTCTATCTCTAAACATCTGGTTAAATCGGCTTTTTATACACAGGTTGGATGGTTCATCCTACCCAATTTAAATATATGCTCCACGAACATCCAACACATGACTGTCGGGACACAGGAGGAACCGGACCCCCGGAAACCCGTGACCGAAGTCCGCGCCTCCGACTCTTAGGGGAAGGGAGGAAACAAGGGAGAGTGAAACAAATGGCAGTCAAGAAGATCCTGGTCCCCACAGACGGAAGCACATTCACCAAGAACGCGGTGGAATCCGCCATCGCCACATCCAAGCTGACCGGCGCGAGCATCACCGCCGTGTACGTCGTCGATGCATCCACCATGGCCACGGCCAGAGGGGACATGTACGAATCGGTGACCGAGATTCTGAACGAGGAGGGTCAGGAGGCAGTCGCCGCGGTCAAGGCGCAGTGCGATGCCGCAGGTGTCCCCTGCGAGACCCTGGTCGTCGGAGGACGCCCCGCGGACACCATCGTCGAGATGTCCAAGGACTACGACCTCATCGTGATGTCCACCCTCGGAAAGACCGGCGTCAAGAAGTACCTGATCGGAAGCGTCGCCGAGAAGGTCATCAGGATGGCCGAGTGCAAGGTCCTGACCATAAGGGCCCAGTGAAACCATGCGGGGCGGGAGCCCCGTGCAAACCCCTCCTACGTTCTCACACATTTTATATGGCCGTGACGTTGGCCGTCACGATAACCATGAACAGCGAATGCAGCTCAGAGCCCGTCAGGGTGGGCCTCGTCGGGGCCTGCGGAAGGATGGGGCAGATGCTCGTCAAGCGCGTCCTCGCCACCGAGGGCATGACCGTGTCCTCGGCCTTCGACCTCGTGAACGTCGGCAAGGACATCGGAGAGGTCGTGGGTGTCGGGGCGCTCGGCGTCCCCGTATCCGACTCCAAAGACCTGGCGCAGGTCCTGAAGGACTCGAAGACGGACGTCCTCCTGGACTTCACCATCGCCAAGGCCACCGCCGTCAACGCACCCATCGCGGCCGAGGCCGGGGTCAACCTGATCATCGGGACCACAGGACTCAGCGACGAGGTCAAGCAGAGCATCACCGACGCGGTCGTGAAGAACAACGTCGCCGCCGTGATCTCCACCAACTACTCCATCGGGGTCGGCGTGTTCAACAAGCTGATCAGGCAGGCGGCGCTGCTCCTCGGAAACGACTACGACGTGGAGATCATCGAGGCCCACCACAACCAGAAGCAGGACGCCCCCAGCGGCACGGCGATGACGGCGGCCGAGATCATCAGCGAGGCCATGGGCGGCAAGGAGTTCGTCTACGGCAGGGAGGGCCACTGCCCCCGCGGGAAGGAGATCGGCATCCACGCCATAAGAGGCGGGGACATCGTCGGGGACCACACCGTCATGTTCATCGGCAACTCCGAGAGGATCGAGATCCGCCACCAGGCCCACTCCAGGGAGATCTTCGTCGGCGGCGCCGTCATGGCGGCCGGCTGGGTCGTGAGGCAGGCCAAGGGCAGGGTCTACTCCATGGCCGACGTGCTCGAGTGAGCACCGCAAATCATTTCAGGGGGTGAATGCCCCCTGCACCTTCTGTGAAATTGTGTCAACAGTGTCGACACAAATGTGCCAGACGTTCGGATGCGGACGGCAACCTCTGGTTCTCGCTATTGACTTTCAGCCAAATCTACAA
>CASFMM010000073.1 GCA_949295765.1 uncultured Methanomassiliicoccales archaeon
TTTCATTCGTGCCCACGATGGTCGAGTCGGCGATCGTGAGGTCGTTGATCACTATCCCAGCCCTTCCAGCGAAACTCTTGTTGAACAGAGGTGCCGAGAGATTCGAGATCGTGTGATTGTTCCCGTTGACCGTGACGACTCCCGCGCCCTGGTATCCCTGCACATCCACGGAGGTCCAGGTGATGCCGGTCATGTCGAGGTCGTCGATGATCTCGACGACGGTGTCGAAGGTGTCGTTTCCGGCGGCTGTGAGCACGCTGGAGAGCTCGCCGGCGACATTCACTGTCTTGAGCTTGTGGATGTCAACGTTCTCGTAGGTGTTGGATGCAGGGACGGATCCGCCGCTGTACCTTCCGACGATCGGGCCGAGCGTGGTCACACTTTCCTGATAGCCGTTGGTGTCATCCTGGACGATGGTCACGTCCTTCGCCGTGCAGTCGGAGATCGAGTCCTGGTCTCCGAAGGTGTCGTTGTACATCCCGGCGATCCCTCCCATGTCGCGGAATCCGGAGATGGTCGCGTTGGTCACACTGCATCCGGCCACTATGTCTCCATTGACCATGTACCCGATGATGCCTCCGACCTTGTCTCCGTTGTCGTATTTTCCACTATCTACGATTACGGGCGTGGATGTCAGTGTGGCGTTGGTCACATGGCAGTTGGTGATGGTCGACACGTTTGCGGAGGAGTATCCGACCACAGCCCCCACGTAATGGGTTCCGCGGATGTCGACGTTATCGAGGTTGACGTTCATCACATGACCGCAGAGGGTGCCGAAGAGTCCGTCCGCGGCATAGGAGTCGTTGTTCGTGGCCCTTGAGGGTGCGGAAGTGAGATTCGATATCGTGAATCCCTGCCCGTTGAACGTTCCCCTGAAGGTGTTGGAGGGATAGCTAGATGCGGATTGCCCTATGGGGATCCATTCCTTTCCGGACATGTCGATGTCGTTCATCAGAACGACCGTCTTGCCTTCGTAGGTGTCTCCGTTGTTGACGTCGGATGCGAACTCCATAAGTTCGTCAGCGGTGGAGATCTTGACCGTGTCATCGTTGAAGATGGTCACTGTACCGTTGATTGTATCTGATCCCGTGTATTGTCCGGTGACCACCCTTCCCACGATCTTTCCGGCGCATTCATCCTTCTCGCCGTAGTCGTTCGTGTTCTGATCCACGGTGATGGTGTTCCTGCCGTCCACGGTGAACCCTCCGAAGTAGTTGTCGGAGGAGAGCTGGACGGCTCCCGCGATGACCCCCATGTCCCTGTAACCTGTGATGGTGACGTCGGACGCGGAGCAGTCGCTCACGGACACCCCCCCGTACCCGAGGTACCCGACGATGCCTCCGACCTTGTCTCCGTTGTCGTAGCTTCCGGTGAAGTCATCAGGTGTCGCCGTGAGCGTGATGCTGCTGACGGAGCATCCGGACACGGTCACGTCGTATCCCGAGTTGGTGGATCCATCACCTGCGATGTACCCGACGATGCCTCCGACGTACCTGTTGCCGCTGACGACCGAGTCGCTGACGGTCACGTTCGTGATCGAACCGCTGTTCAGCAGCGATCCAGCCACGACGGCGATCCCGTTGTTGGTCGATTCAGCTTTGTTGTCGCCCCCGGTCATGTCGAGATACGGCCTGGACGAGTGGCTGATCTGCGCTCCGACGAAGTTCAGGTTCTTGACGTCGCCGCTGAGGACCCCGAAGAACCCTGCTGCGGACACTTCCTCGGTGTCGCTTGTGTCCATGGTCAGTCCAGTGATGGTGTGGCCTGCGCCGTCGAAGGTTCCCTTGAACACATTCTCCGGATGCTCGGCGCTCTTGCCGATGGGAGTCCACTTCTGTCCCGTCAGATTGATGTCATCCATCAGAACAACGGTCTTCCCTTCGAACGAATCCGTTCCGTCGTTCACCTTGGATGCGAAGTCAAGTAGTTCGTCCAGATCGGCGATGGTCACCGTTTCGTCGTTGAAGATCGTGACGACTCCGTCGAGCGTGTTCTCTCCGCAAGACTTGGCTGTTCCGGAGTATCTTCCTACGAACTCTGCGGCGTTCTCATCCTTGTCCCCGTAGCTGTTGGTCTTCTGGTCTACGGTGATGGTGTTGGTTCCGCTGATGATGTTTCCGCTCACATCGTCTACATTTGAGAAATTGCCGCAGCCGACAATTATTCCCAGGTCTCTGTATCCTTTGATGGTTACGTCAATGGCCTTGTTGTTCTGGATTGTGTAGTTGCCCTCCTTCACCCAGTAGCCCGCGATGCCTCCGACCTTGTCGCCGTTGTCGAATGAACCTTCTGATAAAAGGTCGTCGGGAGTGGCTATGAGATCGACGTTCTCCACGGTGCATCCATTGACCGAGCCGTAGACGTATCCGGCGATGCCTCCGACGTACCTGTTGCCCTCGACGGTGGCGTTCCTGACGGTCACATCCTCGATAGTCCCGGATTTGTATATGGATCCGGCCACCACGGCGATGCCGTTGTCAGTATTTCCTTCGGAATTGGGCAACGACAGGTGGCTGATCTCCGCCCCATCGATGGTGAAGTTCCTGGCGGTACCGTTGAGGGCGCCGAAGAACCCTGCCGCGGCGTATTTCGTCTCCGTCTGGACGTTCAGGTTGGAGATCGTGTGGCCGCCTCCCTCGAATGTGCCCATGAACTTCTTTCCTTCATCAGCATTAGGTCCGATGGGTGTCCAAGGTTCATTCTCCAGGTAGATGTCATCGCCGAGCGTGACTGTCTCTCCGCTGTATGTGGTTCCATCGTTCACGTTGTCGCGGAAGTGCTTCAGCTCTTCGGCATCCATGATGTTGTAGTCACGGGTGATTTCCAGTGTGTCCGTCATTGCACTGTTCACAGCATGCGTCACCGTGACGGTCCCGGCTTTCTCCTCGTACTCGTAGTCGTCGGACAGCAGCGGGATCTTCACGTCCCCGGCGTACACGCCGGACACGACCATCCCCGTCGAATCGAACTTCTGGTCGTCGAAGTAGTGCATCTTGTCCGGATCCGTCGTGATCTCGATCGACTTCAGGGAGTTCTCATCCACGACCTCGATCCCCACGTTGGCGGTCTTGCCCTGGTACGTCACGGTGACCTGCGTGACATCGACGGTCAGAGCACCGTCTGGTGTCACAGTGTACCCTGTGACGGTCTTGGCGGACTTGTCGGAATAGTATGCCGTGACGGTCATCCCTGTGACGTCGAACTCCTCTCCGACAAGGTATTCGGTCCTGAACTCGCCACTCACGGTGATGGATTGCAGCGTCGGTGCCGGGGTGACGGACCCGCCGCCACCGCCTCCGACGTACATGAAGGTGACTGATATGGTGTGGTCCCCGGCAACTTCCTCGAAGGTGTAGCTGTTGCCGGTCACCGTCACGGCCCTGCCGTCCACGGTGACCTGGGACACCCTGTAGCTGCCATTCGCCGAGAACGTGAAAGTCTGGTCGGCCCCGTCGGCGACCTTCACCTCTCCGGACGGGGTGATCCTCCCGCCCGTGCCGGCGGATGCTGTTATGGTGTGCTCCACGGGCGTGGGCACTGTCTCCGGGGCGAACACGACCTCCACAGAGTGGTCGCCGTCCATCTCGACCTCCAGCGAGGTCACGGCCCCTACCGATTCGCCGTCCAGCAGAACGTCGGACACCTCGAATCCGGAATCGGGCGTTATCGTTATCGTCTGTTTGGTGCCCTCGGCCAGTTCCGTGGTGCCTGTGGGCGTCACGGTGCCCCCGCCGTTGGACGACACCGTGAGGTCGAAGAGAACGGTCTCTGATTCGTCGTTCCCTCCGTCGTCGTCACCGCCTGTCAGGACCAGCGCGGCGGCGATTATGGCGACTATCACCACAATCACCGCGATGATCGGGATCAGGCGGCTCTTCTCTTTGTCCATTGGATTGCCTCCGTTGCGGATGGGCCGGCCCGCATGACTCGTAGAGTCGGACGGCCGACCCGAAGGTGAGGTCGGATAGACATCAGGGACACAAAACCGGGCGAGTGGTATTGAGTGCCCAGCCCCCCCCCCCGGCTCCGAGTCGACTCGTGTCGGGGGAGAGGTGGCATTCTCATCTGGATGATTGTTGTTCCCGCCTCTTGGTCATATGCACGTGTTATTCGAACATAATAGTTTCGTACCCGCATTCAGAGTAATTCACCGGACACGATCGTGAACTGGCTATTCCACTCTATTGGTTAGGAGGAGACGTCTGCGGTCACACTCCCCGGAGGATGCGACGTATCGGCGTCGAACGTCCTGGATGCCCTGATGGTCTGATGGGTCTCCTGAAAATCGTCTCACTATCGGAACTTAACAAGAATGGTCCGCAGGATTTCCTTGAACACGTACAAATCGTATTATGTTTTTAGATGTAACGAACACCAAACAACGAAATACCCATGATCCATACATAGTCGCGAAATTAAGCGGGGGGGGGGCGACGCACATTATTCTCCCTCCAGCCCTCCGAAAGGAGGATTCATGAGAACAACAACCAAACTGATAGCGACCGTGGCCATAATGCTCGCGGTCACATTGACCGCAGTCTCCTGTGACGAGTCCGAAGGCGACCCCTTCGTAGGATATTTTGATGATGGAGGCTTCAAAGGAAATTACGTCTTACTAGACGGGACACTCATACAGGTCGAGGTTACAGAATATACAGGCGATAAAAGTAGTCTGATACTTCCAACATCTGTAAACACAGGTCATGGAGAACTAAAAGTTACATCGATTGACCCATCCGTACTGTCTGAAGCGACAACAATAACAGTACCTGATGGTTACAACTCCAGTTTTTTCACTACGAATTCGGGACTGTTCAGCAAGCTTGATTCGGATCATGAAGTTACCATCAGGATGGAATCGAGTCCAAGTAGTGAGCAGCTGGTTGATTTGGTCGGAACGCTCGGCGAGAACGTCGATATTGATTTCGTCAAAAATCCGGAGTATGTTTTCGAGAACGGCTACCTTGTGGATGATGGCACGCTCCTCTGCGTGACCAGCTGGGCTACATCGGACATACCCGATACTGTGAAGGAGTTCAGTATAGGTGTGTTCGCGAACAGCACGCTGACATCGATCACAATCCCAAGCGGCATGAAATCTATTGCAGGAGCGTTCCAAGGCATGACAACCCTGGAATCGGTAACTTTTGCAACATCGCCCGATTCAGAATCATCTCTGACATCCATAGGTAACTACACATTCGCCAACTCGGGACTGAAATCCATCTCCATCCCGGAAGGAGTCCAAACCATCGGCATCAATGCTTTCAACGATTGTGAGAGTCTCACCAGTATTGACCTGCCTTCCTCGATCCAGACATCAACGGAACTGCCTTCATGGACGTTCCCGCTCTGACATCCATCACGATGGCCGGCGAAACATCCGGAAAAAGCGTTAACGGAGAAATCATACTGTCCGACGGAGTTCTCTACTTGGATGGCGGAAGCAACCTGTACCTTGTCTCGAAATCGAAAACCGAGATCACCATCCCATCGACTGTTAGCACCATCAACCAGTACGCGTTGAAGTGCCCCAACATCACGAAGATCACAATCGAAGGGGCCATCACCGGCTGGCCTTCCGACGGATCGATCGCAGACCGTTTCAACGGATGCTACAACCTCCAGTCCGTCATAATAGAAGACCAATCATCCGGACTGAAGAGCGACGAGCAGGGCGCCATCATCATGACCGATTCCGAGGGGAAGACAACCCTCATCTATGTGCCTCAAGGGAAGGAGAGCTACACCGTGACGGCTGACCGCGTGGCCACATCGGCCATCAGGCACAGCGACAAGCTGACCACCCTCGAATTCGCCAACCCCGACACGGACCTGTCCGAGATGAAGCTCAACGGGTGCACCGCCCTGAAGACGGTAACATTCCCCGAAGGAACCGACGTGTCCAAACTGGAGGTGGATCTGTTCACCGGATGCGAGAGCCTTGAGAGCGTCATGGTCGGCGAAAGGGAGTACCAGATCACGGAAACGGGATCAGTTCAGGACTATGTTGCAGCGATCGGCGACGAATGGTTCGTCACCGTGAAGGGGGCCGTCGAAGCCGCGTCCGCCGGCCAGACCGTGACCCTCAGAGGAGGCGCCCATGTCGTTGAGACAGAACCCCTGGAGATCGACAAGGGGATCACCCTCGACCTCGACGGACACGAGCTGGTCATCGTATCCGAAGACGGCGAGAACAGGGGGATCGTCTTCACATCTGGAGAGTCCAAGATCATCGACGGTACGATTACGGATGCCCGCAGCAAAGGCAACACGGACTGCAACTTCCGCGCGGTGCTCGCCGATAACGCCGGCACATCCCTCCACCTGGAGAACGTGAAGATCCAGACGTACAGGCCAGACGGTAACAACTATAACTACATCCTCCGCATCGACAAGGGAGCCTCCGTAACCCTCGGCAACGGCACCCAGCTCCTGGAGATAGACCAGCCACTTATCACAGGAACCATCGCAGGGGCCGTCGGAGTGGCGGTCTGGGGCAGTTCCGACGAAACCAATCCGACCGCGCTCGTCGTCGAGGATGGAAGCACCATCACCACCAACGGATTCTGCATCGCAGGCAACGGCACATCCCACAACACGTCCATCACCATCAACGGCGGCACCATCACGAGCAACAACGGGGCAGCCGCCATATACCACCCGCAGTACGGGAAGCTCACCGTGAACTCGGGTAAGATCGAGGCCATGAAAGGTGCCGGAATCGTCATGTGCGCCGGAGACCTCGTCGTGAAGAACGCGAATGTCATCGCACATGCGACCTCCGACGTGTACCCCGGGGACTCCAACCATCCCATGGTCCCCAGCGCCATCGTGGCGAACGAGAGCATCGGATATGCCGGAGCGGAGTCCGGATTCTCCGTCAGCATCGAAGGTGGATCGTTCACCTCCGCAGATGGCGTAGATTCCGTGACGGTCTACGAGAAGACCGAGGAGTCGAAGGTGACGACCGAGATTAGCGGCGGAACATTCACGACCAACGTCTCCGAGTACGCCGCACCCGGGTTCGCCGTCGTCCCTAACGCCGATGGCACCTACGGCCCCGTCGAATCCGAGTCCTCCGAAGAGACCATAAGCGAGGACGGCCAGACCGTCCAGGTCTCCGTGGTCGGAGATGTCGTCACCATACCCGTGGCTGATAGGAAGTTCACCGACATCACCCTCGACCTCTCGTTCGGCTCGACCGAGATGACCATTGTAGGGGATGTCGACAGCGATGTGACGGTCCGCTACTACACGATCGGTTCCGCCGATGCGGAGCTCGCATTCGAGATGTACATCGACGGTGTCGTCGATGAAGGCATGGGTGTCGTCGTCGCCGTGCCCGTGACCCTCGGCGAGAACGAGAGGATCGACACCGACACCCTCTACGCCTACTCCGTGACGGACCAGGTGCAGACCCCTGAGACGGTCTACGTCTCCGGAGACTACATCGTCGTGGTGACCGACCACAACACCCCGTTCTACGTGAACTACGATGTCGTCTCCTCCGTGCCGTTCCCACCGGTCTGGGATGACGATGACGACTACGTCCCGCCTGTCGTCCCCTCTCAGACAGACGACTCCGGCGATGACAGCACCACCGAGATCGTCGCCTGCGCTGCCGCAGCTGTGGTTGCAGCCCTGATGGCCGCGTTCCTGATAATGACATACAGGAAGGACTGATGGCCATGATGTTCGACCGTCCCGTGAAAGTTCTCTGCGACAGACATGTCATTCCGATTCTCCTCCATATACAGGAGAACGGAGCATGCACCAGGACGGACATCTACGGGACGATCGGCCACAGCGCCAACATACCTTCGAAGATCGACATCCTGATCGATGCTGGTCTTGTGGACATCGAAGAAGCGGGAAGGATTGGAATCCTGTCCCTCACCGACCTCGGTTCTCTCGTAGCAGAGAGGTTGCTGGAGATCGATGATGCGATGTCCTCCGCACAGAAACCTTGAGAAAGCCCTTACCCGGGAACACCCGGGACCCCATTCTCCTTTACCCACCAACACCTCTGCAGCATCATTCGAATTCATTCACGGATGCTTGCTACGATGGTGACCCCGGAACCGCCCAGCCATTCACCGCTGGAACGTTTTCCTAGACAACCAAGGATCGATTTCGAATCGATGCCTTTGGTATCCCACCCACCAATTGGCTACGATCCAAGAACGTCACAACTACTGCATCAACGTTATACATCGACTTCGAAAAAGCGTCGTTGCCTTGGACACTTCCCCGCCTATGGGCGGCAAGCCACATCGTCCTGTCAAGATGTTAAGCGTGTCCCGCTTTTCATCCAATCTCGGTTTCTATTATAAGGTGTCAAGACGTTTCTTCTTACAGCGATGAGCTGCGGGGGGGGGGGCGACGCTTCTGCTTCTCTCTCTGCCCTCCGTTAAGGAGGAAAAATGAACAAACAGTTGTTGATTGGTATCGCCGTTGCCGCCATCATGATGGCGTCACTC
>CASFMM010000074.1 GCA_949295765.1 uncultured Methanomassiliicoccales archaeon
CGCCCTGGCCCGCGCACACGCATCCCTCGGGACCATACCGCAGGAAGCCGCCGACGAAATCACCAGAGTCGCAAGCCTCGACGTCGTGAGCGTGGACAGGATCAAGGAGATCGAGAAGGACACCAGGCACGACCTGATGGCCATGGTCAAGGCGATGACCGAGAAGTGCGAGGGTGACGCCGGCAAGTTCGTCCACCTCGGAGCCACATCCAACGACATCGTCGACACCGCGACCGCCCTTCAGATGAAGGCGGCGCTGGAGATCATCATGGACGACGTCGACAACTTCACGATCACGCTGGCCAAGATCGCCAAGAGGGAGAGGGACACCCTCGAGATCGGAAGGACGCATGCTCAGTTCGCCATCCCTATCACCTTCGGATTCAAGATCGCCGGGTACATCGCCGAGATGCTCAGACACAGGCAGAGGATAATCGACGCCATGCCCAGGATCTGCGCCGGCAAGATGGCGGGCGCCGTCGGAACCGGCGCCGCCCTCGGGAAGAACTTCTTCGAGATCCAGAAGAGGGTCATGCAGGACCTCGAGCTCACCTACGAGCCCGCGGCCACACAGGTCGTCGGACGCGACAGGTACACCGAGTGCATCTGCGTCATGGCCAACATCGCCACCTCCCTCGAGAGGTACGGCACCGAGGTCAGGAACCTCCAGAGGTCCGAGATCGGCGAGGCCTCCGAGTACTTCGACGTGAAGAAACAGGTCGGATCCTCCACCATGGCCCAGAAGAGGAACCCCATGAACTCGGAGAACGTCTGCGGACTGGCCCGCGTCATCCGCGGCTTCGTCACCCCCACGTTCGAGAGCCAGGTCCTCTGGCACGAGAGGGACCTGTCCAACTCCTCCACGGAGAGGTTCACCCTCCCGCACGTGTTCATCCTCCTCGACGAGATCCTCAAGAAGATGACCTGGGTCTTCGACGGGCTCGAGGTCCACCGCGACAAGATGCTCGCCAACATCGAGTCCTCCCGCGGACTGGTCATGGCCGAACCCCTGATGATGAAGCTCACCGAGAAGGGAATCGGCAGGCAGGACGCCCACGAGATCATCCGCTCCTCCGCCATGGTCGCCGAGGACGAGAACAGGCACCTCAGGGACGTGCTCCTGGAGAGGGAGGACCTGAAGGGCATCCTCACGGAGCAGGAGATCATCGAGACCATGGACGCCGCCAACTACGTCGGAGGCGCCAGGGAGATCGTCGACAAGATGGTCAGCGCGGCAGAGGAGACCATCGGCAGAACGGTGGACTGAACATGGACAAGGTCAAGCAGGGCCTGTTCCTGGGCGCCATCGTCGGGGTCTTCCTCGCGGCGTTCATGATCTACGTCTCCGAGAGGTGGTTCTGGATCATCATGATCCCGCTCGTGGCCATCATGGGCGCAGCGCCGCAGTACCTCAAGCCCAAGGACCTGGACGACGACGAATGACCGCCGTCCGAAAAAACGAATGAATGAAACGGGGGATCCCTCCCCCTTTTGGTTTTCTGAATCACTCGATTCTCTTTCCGGCATGGTCGCCGGGCGTGACGTAGTAGATCTCCTCGACGTTCATCTTCACGAGATGCTTGGCCGGGAACGTCTCCTTAATCATGTGGGCGTAGATCGCGGCCGCCTCGTAGTCGGGTCCGGAGTCCTCGATCTGCAGGGACCCCTTGATCTGCCACGACTCGGCGCAGTCGGGGTTCCAGACGTAGAAAGCCGCCTTGGGGTTCTCCTGCATGTTGGCAAGGGTCTTGTCGAAGTAGTTGTCGATGATCCAGACCGATCCGTCCTCCTGGGGGATCAGCATGCCGACGGGCACGACGTTGGGGACGCCGTCCTTGGAGGCTGTCGCCAGGGAGTAGACCTTCTGCTTCTTCATCTGTTCCAGAATCTCGGGTGTGAGCTTCGCCATGTATGTCGAATGGGTTCGGCAGTATTTAGGGAACTCAGTTCCTCCGGAGGACCTGCGAGATGTACCTCCCGGTGATGCTTGCCGGATCCGATGACACATGCTCGGGCGTACCGCGAGACACCACCATCCCACCTGACTCCCCTCCGCCGGGGCCCATGTCCACGATGTAGTCCGCGTTGGCGATTAGGTCGAGGTCGTGCTCGATGACCACAAGCGTGGCCCCTTCGTCCATCAGGCGCTGGAACACCCCGATGAGCGTCCTCACGTCCCTTGGATGGAGCCCGACCGTCGGCTCGTCGAAGACGAACACCACGCCCTGCTGGCTCTTGCCCATCTCCGACGCCAGCTTCAGCCTCTGGGCCTCGCCCCCGGACAGGGCTGGGGTGGACTCGCCCAGTGTGAGGTAGCCCAACCCGATCTCGGACAGCACGGACAGACGTTCAGCGACCTTGGTGCCCCTCAGGGCCTCCTGGGCCTCGTCCACGGTCATGGACATGAGCTCGGGAAGCGTGTGCGGACCGAGACCCTTGGGAGCGTACGAGAAACGGTCCGCCTCCTTGGAGTACCTCGAACCGCCGCACGTCGGACAGACGATGTCCACATCCGGCAGGAACTGGACGTCCAGGGTGATCTGGCCGGTGCCGTCGCATTCCGGGCATCTCAGCTTCCCGGTGTTGTACGAGAAGTCCCCGGCGCCGTAGCCGGAGGCCTTGGCCTCCTCACCCCTGGCGAAAGTGCGCCTGAGGTCATCCAGGATCCCGCTGTACGTCGCCACGGTGGAGCGGACGTTCATGCCGATGGGTGTGGCATCTATCACATTGACGCGCCTCACGCCGTCTGCTTCGATGGACCTCACATGCTCCGGCAGCGGGGACCCGGATATGGCCGCCTGCAGCGCAGGCACCAGGCTCTCAAGGACCATGGTTGTCTTGCCGGAACCGGACACGCCGGTGACGACCGTCATGCGGCCCATGGGAATCTCCAGGTCCAGGGGATGGACGGTGTGGATCCCCGATGTCTTCATCCTGATTGCGCCTCTGTCGGACATGGATGACTCCGGCGCCTTTGCACGGACGACCACGTCCTCCTTCCCGGACAGGTAGCCGCCTATTATGGACCTGGGATCGGACTCCACCTCCCCCACGGTGCCCTGGCACAGTACGGTCCCACCCTCCTTGCCTGAGCCGGGCCCCATCTCTATGAGCCAGTCGGCGGACCTCAGCGCCCTGGTGTCGTGGTCGACCAGGATAACGGAGTTGCCGTGCTCCACCAGGTCCCCCACAATCGCCATCATCCCGTCCAGGTTGGACGGATGCAGCCCTATGGACGGCTCGTCCAGAACGTACATCACGCCGGTGGTGCGGTTCCTTATGGCCCTCGCCAGCTGTATCCTCTGGCGTTCGCCGGTGGACAGCGTAGAGCCCGCGCGGTCCAGGGACAGGTAGTCCAGCCCCAGCTCCACCAGCCTGCGGGCGGTTGCCAGGAACTGGCCGCATATGCTCTCGGCCATGGGGCGCATGTGCTCCGGCATCTGCTCCGGAACGGCGGCCACCCAGCCCATCAGGTCGCCCAGGGTCATGGAGGTGGCCTCCGCCAGGTTCCTCCCGCAGAGGACGGTGGAGCGCACCCTCTCGTTGAGCCTGGTGCCCCCGCACTCCTCGCAGGGCCTGACGGTGAGGTACCTCTCGACCCTCTGGATCCCCTTCTCGGTGTTGGCGTTGTTGAGCGCCTCCTCCACGGCGCGCCTGGCGTTGCGGTAGGTGCAGTTCAGGTCGAAGACCTTCCCGGTGGCCGACTCTATTGCCACGAGCTTGGTGACCTCCGGCCCGTTGTATACGATGTCCCTCTCCTCGTCGGTGAGGTCCTTGAAGGGAACGTCCACGCGGACACCCAGGGACTCGGCGACCCTGTACATCCAGTTGATCCCGAACATGTTCCAGGACTCGACGGCACCCTGTCCCAGGGTCTTGTTCCAGTCCGGGACGAGCTTCGACATGTCGACCTCCCTGACCATCCCGGTCCCGGAGCATCTGGGGCACGCGCCCTCGCTGTTGAACGCCATGGACTCCGCGCTGGGGCCGTCGAACTCGGCCCCGCATTCCGGGCAGACGAGCATCCTCCCGGCGGCCACGTCCATGGAGGGCGGGTGCATGTGGCCGTTCGGGCAGCGGTGGCTCCCCAGCCTGGAGAACATCAGACGGAGGTGGTTCAGAAGCTCGGACATCGTCCCGAAGGTGCTCCTGACCCCGGGCACGGCGGGCCTCTGGTGCAGGGCGAGGGCGGCGGGCACGTAGTCTATGCTGTCCAGCTTGGCCTCGGAAGCCTGCGTCATGCGTCTGCGGGTGTACGTGGAGAGCGCCTCCAGATACCTCCTGGAGCCCTCGGCGTAGAGCACGCCCAGAGCGAGCGACGACTTGCCCGAACCCGACACGCCGGCGACCGCCACTATCTTCCCCAACGGCACGTCCACGTCCACTGACTTCAGGTTGTGGACCCTGGCCCCGCGAATCTCCACATGGTCAGGAGCCGAACGACTGATGATGTCCTTGCCTTCCATTCCCGCACCTGGCTCGGAGATGGCGGAGCAGGGCTTAAGACATGCGCGGAAGACGGATGTTAACATGCGTTGATTCAAGTATGACACCGTTATCCTGATTGTAATATTTCTGTTGAAATCGAATATATACAGGAAATATAATTGAGCGTACTCATGCAGAGGGAGAGGCTTTTCACCAAGGATTTCGTCCTGGACACGGCCATATCGCTCTGCTGTTCTCTGAACTACTTCACGCTCCTGATCAACATCACCGGCTACGCCATGCTGACGTTCGGGGCCACCTCCACGGAAGCGGGACTGGCAGCCGGGATCTACGTCATCGGCGGGCTGATCTCCAGGGTGACCCTGGGCAAGTACGTGGAGATGGTAGGCAGGAAGAAGATGCTGATCCTTGGACTGTCCATCGCGCTGATCATGTCTGTGACGTACTTCTTCGTCTCGTCGATGGCCGTGCTGTACATCGTCAGGTTCCTGCACGGCACAGCGTACGGCATCAGCAGCACATGCACCAACGACATCATCGCCAGGATCCTGCCCCAGAGCAGAAGGGGCGAGGGACTGGGTTACTTCCTGCTGAGCGTCACAATCGCCACCGCCATCGGGCCGTTCCTCGGCATGGGGTTCGGACAGGACGGCAACTACACCGCCGTGTTCACCGTCGGGCTGATCATGTACTCCGTCGCACTGGTCCTGGCGCTGTTCCTGAAGGTCCCCGAGGAGACCCTCACCGAGGAGCAGAAGGCTGAGGCGCGCAGCTTCGACCTGAAGCACCTGTTCCAGTTCTCCGCGGTTCCGCTGGCGATCACTTGCATGGTGTTCTACTTCGCGTACTCCGGGGTCCTGAGCTTCATCTCCTCCTATGCCGAGGCGATCGACCTGGTGGAGGCGGCCATGTACTTCTACCTGGCAGTGGCGGTGGGAACCCTGATCTCCAGGCTCACGACCGGGAAGATCTACGACTCCCGCGGACCGAACATCGTCATGTTCCCCGCGTACATCGCGTTCTTCGTCGGCATGGTGGCGTTCTCCCAGGCGACAAGCGCGGTCGTTCTGCTGTGCGCCGGCTTCGTCATCGGGTACGGGGTGTCCATCGTGTACACAATCAACCAGGCCATAGTGGTCTCCAAGAGCCCGGCCCGCAGGTACGGCGTGACCACATCCACCTTCGCGGCCATCGTCGACCTGGGCAGCGGACTGGGGCCCTCCATCATGGGAATGATCCTGGAGTTCGCCGGGTACAGGGAGATGTACCTCATCTGCGCCTTCATCAGCCTGATCAGCCTGGTGATGTACTGGTTCATCCACGGACGCAGGTTCGGGAAGGAGCCCGGAAAGGCCATAACGGTACTGGAAGAGTGACGGTTCTACACTCTCCTTTATAAAGTCCGCATGGACCTCCGTCGGTCATGAAGTACAGATGTGGCGTATGCGGATACATCTACGACGAGGAGAAGGAGGGCGTGAAGTTCGCCGACCTCCCCGACGACTGGCAGTGTCCGGTGTGCGGCGAAGGAAAAGAGGGATTCGAGCCCATGGAGGAAGAGGACGAGCCCGCTCCGTCTCCCGCACCCGCGGCGGCGCCAGCCGCTGCCGGGACGACCACCGTCTCCGCACCCGAGATCTCCGGGTTCGAGAACGAGGACCTCCGCGAGCTCACGGCAGGGCAGCTGAGCGCCCTGTGCTCCAACCTCAAGCGCGGATGCGGCGTCCAGCAGCTCACCCGCGAGGCGGAGCTGTTCGGACAGATAGCGGACTACTTCGAGTCCAAGACGGTCACCGAGGACCACGACGGCGTGGCGACCTTATTGAGCATGATAAACTCGGACCTCATGGAGTACGGGGACGCCAAGGCGACCTGCGCGCTGATGTCGGACAGGGGCGCACTCAGAGTGCTCACCTGGAGCGAGAAGGCCACGCTCATCATGAGGACGGTCCTGGAGAGGTACCAGAAGGACCCGTCCTTCCTGGAGCACACCGGCGTGTACGTGTGCGACATATGCGGGTTCATCTACATCGGTGACGACCCGCCGGAGGTCTGCCCCGTGTGCAAGGTCCCCGGCCACATGATCCTCAGGATCCAGGGAGGTGCCTGAGATGCCCAGAATGATAGCTTCCAGGAACCTCAGGATATGCACCAAGGACTGCATGTGCCTCTACGTCTGCCCCACTGGCGCCACCGACACCGAGACCGGGCAGATCGACTTCGCCAGGTGCGTCGGATGCGGAGACTGCGCCAGGTCCTGCCCCAACTCCGCCATCTCCATGATCCCCCTGGACTACCCGCACCAGCAGCCCAAGGACGACAAGGTCAAGGAGAAGGTCAGAGCGATAGCGAGAAGCAAGGCGGCCCAGGAGGGCATCGCCAGGCAGATCGCCGGAACGACCGATGACCCGAACCTGCAGGTCCTGATGAAGGCCGTCCGCAGGTCCGAGCGCCTGATGGGGGAGGACCTGATCAGGGAGACAGGGTACCTGTTGCCTCAGAGCGGCGAGGTCCGCAGAATGCTGGAGTCGTTCATTGCGAACCCTCCTAAGGGATTCCCGGTGGAGGCCGCGAAGGAGCTGCTGTCCAGGATGAGGTTCAACTCCTGATCCCCAAGAGGGGCCCATACCCCTCACCCTTCAATCTCATTCTCCCAGATCCACCACCACGGCCATGCCGAAGGTTTCGTTATCAAAAGCCGCATGGTGGCCTCTGACGCCCATGGCCTCGAAACACTCCGTCTGACCTGACATCCCGTACAGGCCGTACCTCATGACCCTGCGGTCCGCGTGGACGCTGACGCCACGACTGCGGAGAGGTCCCTTCCACTCTCCTTTGTGCTCCCAGAAAACAGGGAGGTCCGTGACGACCTCCACCGGCTCAGCAGAGACCTGCTTCCCGTATTGAGAAGTGCCGTAGACTGTGTAGTTCGCCACGGCGTTGCCGCAGATCCCCATGAGCTTCCCCAACGTGATTCCATCGGAAGGAGTCCAACATCCGCGGTGACCCTCCTCGTCCCTGCGGGTCCTGTCAAGAATCGCCGTGTCATGACCGGATGCGGTGCGCGAGGGATCCGTGAACAGGCAGAGCACATCGGACTTCGGAGTCAATGTTAGTGGCTTCATGCCCGGCCCCTTGGTGCTCACATCGATGCGGGCGACGGGGACCTCCGGGGACAGAGGCTGGTTGAGCTCGCTGTACAGCCCGATTGTACCGTCATGCCGGGACAGGTACCGGTAGACGAACAGGAGGTCCCAGATGCTGTGGCCGTCCCTGCCGACCGACAGGTAGAACATCCATTCCGAGTCCGTTCCCAGAAGGTCGTTCAACCTCTTCCTAAGAGAATCAGATGTCCAGTCGACGACCTCCACGGGGCCGCATACGAGCCTGGGCATCCAGCATTTGGGGATGACCGTCCGGCCGTCGGGCAGGGTGACACCGTGCGGGCCGGAGGTGCCTAGAGGGTCCCCCTTCGGCGGCAAGGCCTCCATCATCCCGTCCAACGATGTGTCGGCGATTATCAGCATCGCAATCACATGTTCCTGTACCTGAACACCAAATCGGCCAAGGCTGTGGAGATCATAGCATACGCCGCCAGAACCGGACAGGCGATCCTTATGTCTGGGACATAGTCATCGGTGTACAGGGAACCGCTGTCGTCCACTCCGAAGACGGTCTGGTTGCCCAAGACGTAGTCCCCCAGTATGCCAGACTCGTATCCGATGCTGTACCAGGGCTCGCTCTCGAATCCTACGTTCTGCATGAAGATCTGCAGCACCACGAGCAGCAGGAACGCGACCATCATGGCCATGCTCCCTCTCGGCGCGAGGGAGCTGAACAGCATGCACACGCCTGTGACCGCCAGCAGGTACAGGACCGCCAGCGGGATGGCTGTGAAAGCCCTCGGCGGGACCTCGCCAGCCAGGACGACGCATACGACGAAGGTCACGGCGTAGTAGAACGCCAGTACAACGAGTGACGGCAGGAACCCGGACAGGAACTTACCCGCGAACAGGA
>CASFMM010000075.1 GCA_949295765.1 uncultured Methanomassiliicoccales archaeon
TCAGCCTGGTGGAGCGTCGGACTCATAGGGTTCTGGTCATATAGACCTCTTCCAGGGAAATCCGAAGGTCATGGGTTCGAACCCCATTCCCGGCACCATTTCCCATATTTTCGTTGTCTGGACAACGTTCAGGACTCCTGTTATCAGGGGTGGGTTCGGAACAAATCGGCCGATTCTCAATAACGCCGTTAAATGTCTGTTATCAGGTCTGCAGATGGCATCGCATCCCATTCGCGCTCGATTGGAGATAGGGCGCATCCGGGGCATACGAACGGTTCCAATCTGGATTTAAATAGAGCTTCGACCGTCATCGAATCATGAGGCTCATCATCTACACAGGCAAGGGCGGGGTCGGAAAGACATCCACGTCCGCGGCCACCGCATACAGGCTTTCCGAACTCGGATACAGGACCCTTCTGATGAGCACGGACTCGGCCCACTCCCTCGGGGACTCCCTCGATATGGACCTGGGCACCGACATCAAGAACGTCCGGCCCAACCTGGACGCTCTGGAGATCGACATCATTCACGAGATGAGGACCAAATGGAAAGAGATCCAGAACTACGTGGCCGCGTTCATGCTCTCCCAGGGCATGGGCGAGATCTCCGCGGAGGAGATGGCCATCCTGCCCGGGATGGAGATGATCTCAGCACTCTTCTACGTCAACCAGTTCGAGGACGAGGGCAAGTACGACGTCATCGTCATGGACACCGCCCCCACGGGCGAGACCCTGAGGCTCCTGAGCTTCCCGGATGTGACGAACTGGTATCTCGACAAGGGCTTCGGGATGATCAAGAAGCTCCTGCACATCGCGAGGGCCACGGTGGGCAGGGTCATGGACATGCCTCTCCCGTCCGACGAGGTCCTGGAGAGCGTCGGGGACATCAAGGACAACATGGACCGCGTCAAGGTCCTGTTGGAGGATCCGAAGAGGACCACAGTGAGGCTCGTCCTCAACCCCGAGAAGATGGTCATCAGGGAGACCATGCGCGCCTACACCTACCTGTGCCTCTACAACAAGAACGTGGAGACCCTCATCGTCAACAGGGTCCTGCCGGAAGAGGCAGGCGAGGGCGGCTTCTTCAAGGAGAAGCTGGAGGAGCAGAAGGAGAACATGGAGCTCATCCACCACGCCTTCGACCCGATGGAGATCAAGTACTGCGAGATGATGAGGACCGAGCTCCGCGGGCTCGACAAGCTGAAGCTCATGGCCGACATGATCTACGGGGACGAGGACCCGTACAAGATCTACTCGGACAGGAGTCCGATGATGTTCGTCACCGAGAAGGGTGTCGACAAGATCGTGATGAAGATGCCGTTCGTCGACAGCAGCAAGGTCGAGCTGTTCCGCATCGACCAGAGCACGGTGATGGTCCACGTCGGCAGTCAGAAGCGCAACATCCAGCTTCCGGACGCACTCGTGCACGCGCAGGTGATCGGGGCAGATTTCAAGGATGATGAACTCGTTATCAAGTTCAAGAGGGACTGACCATGACAGGCACCGAAGAGGAATTCCAGGATTTCGTCGCTAAGAACAGGGATCTCATAGAGAAGATCATGGTCCTCCAGAAGGAGGGCGTCATAGAGGTGGCGTCCGCGGGGAGGGATGCGGCGCACGAGGCGGCCCACGTCGTGGACGACGCGAAGGTCAGGGCCGAGGAGTTCGCCAAGGCCACGTACTCCATGTTCATGGACCCCGAGGTCCAGAAGCACTTCATGGCCATGGGGATGGAGCTCTTCATGGGTCTTTCCGCGATGATGCAGAAGGCGCCCGTCCCGGATTTCGTCAGGGAGGCCGCCGGCAGCACCGAGAGGAACTGGAAGGACAGCGCCTGCAAGGCCAACGACCAGTGCGGAAGGGCGAAGGTCCAGAAGGTCGAGATCAACAGGGAAGACGCCGGCGACGGCCCCTCCGAGATCAAGGTCACGGACTACACCAAGTCGGAGTGATCCGATGTCCTTCGGATCGGAGGCCGTGGGTCTCGCCAGGGCGGCCATCGACTCCGAGGTGGGCGGGACCGATCTTAACCATGAGGTGTCCGACGGCCGCTTCAGGAACGCGTCGGGCGCCTTCGTCACGCTCAGCACCTATCCCGGACACGACCTGCGCGGATGCATAGGCTTCCCCATGCCGTTACTCCCGCTGGGGAAGGCGATAGAGGAGGCTGCCAGGGCGGCATGCCACGACCCGCGTTTCCCGGACCTGGGGGCGGAGGAGGTCGACTGCATCACGGTCGAGGTCACCGTGCTCACGGTCCCGGAGGAGATCTGCGCGGACGGTCCGGACGACCTGCTGGCACAGGTGGTCGTCGGTCGCGACGGACTCATAATAGATTATAGGGGCAGGAGGGGTCTCCTCCTGCCGCAGGTCCCCGTGGAGTGGGGATGGGACGCGGGCGAGTACCTGACGCACCTCTCCCTGAAGGCGGGGCTTCCGCCCGACGCCTGGACGTACGAAGGTGCGAGGATCAGCGCCTTCCGCGGCGAGATATACACCGAGACCTCCCCTCGCGGAGAGGTCGTGGAGGGATGACATGGACATAGAGAAGGTCATCGAGGGAAGGGCGTTCATCGACGGCGAGCTGAGGTACGCCGAGATAGGCATCAGCGACGGGAAGATCGTCACCGTGGGGAGGCTCGTCTCCGGCGGCGACGAGAGGGTCGACATCGGCTCCAGCAGGATAGTCCTGCCCGGGTTCATGGACCCCCATGTGCACTTCCGCGACCCCGGGATGACGAACAAGGAGACTTTCGACACGGGTACGATGGCGGCGGTCCACGGAGGCGTCACATGCGTCCTGGACATGCCGAACACCAAGCCCCCGGTCACCGACGTCCAGACCCTTCTGGACAAGAAGGCGTCCGTCAAGGGCAGGGCGAACGTGGACTACGGGCTGTTCGCGGCGGTCACGGCCAACGTCAACGCAGGCATGATCGCCCCTCTGGTCCCCGCGTTCAAGCTATTCATGGGCTCCACCACAGGGAACATACTCCTGGACGACGACGAGGAGATGATCCCCGCCGTCAGGGACGTCCTGGCAACAGGCAAGAGGATGAGCGTCCACGCCGAGGACGACCATCTGATATCGAAGGAGACGGAGCGCTGCACACGGGACCATCTCAGGAACCGCCCGTCGGAGGCGGAGTGGAACGCCATCCGCAGACTCGCCTCGAACTTCGGCGGTTCGAAGATAAACATCTGCCATCTCACGACGCCGGAGGGGCTGGACATGGCGAAGGCGGCGGGGTTCACAACGGAGGTCACCCTCCATCACATGATGTTCGAGGTCGACCGCTGCCCCGGCGCGGAGTACAAGGTCAACCCTCCCCTGAGGGACATAGACTGCCGCGACAGGCTGTTCAGGAGGTTCCTCGCAGGGGATGTGGACATGTTCGGTTCGGATCACGCCCCGCACACCGCGGAGGAGAAGGCCCAGGAGTTCGACGCCGCCCCCGGCGGGATCCCGGGCGTGGAGACGACGATGCCCATCGTCATGGACATGGTCCGCAGGGACGTCATCCCGATGGCCCAGGCCGTCCGCATGGGCGCCGAGAACCCTGGCAGGCTGTTCTCCGTCCCCAAGGGGAGGATCGCCGTCGCATACGACGCCGACCTGCTCGTCTTCGACATGAGGAACTCGTCCACCATCGATGTGAAGCGCCTGCACAGCAGATGCGGGCACTCCCCGTACGAGGGGTTCGGTGCCGTGTTCCCCGAAACGGTTATGGTCAGGGGAGAGGTGCAGGTGGAGGACGGGGAGTTCTGCGGAGAGCCCCTCGGGAGGGATGTCTGTGGCTGATTACGAAGTGGATTACTCGGAGGTTACCGGAAGGAAAGTCGAATGCCCCAGCGAATGCGGCATGTGCTGCCTCTGCCAGCCAGAGGTCCTGCCGGAGGAGCGCGCGTTCTTCCGCACGAACCACCCGGACGCGCTCGTGAAGGCCAAGGGGCCGGAGCCGTACTTCGCCCTCGCCCTGAAGAAGGGGTGCGGGTCGTGCGTGTTCCTGGACGGCAGGAGATGCAAGGTCTACGACCACAGGACCGCTTACTGCAGGCAGTTCCCGTTCCATCTCTACGCCAGCGACCGCATCAAGGTCGAGCTGGACCTCTCCTGCAGAGGGGCCTGGACTGGGGCCGGCGTCGACGCCCTGGCGGAGGCCAAGGACATAGTGGCCAGGGCGGACAGGAGGATCGTCTCCGCGCTGGAAGAGTCCACCGCCGTCTACCGCGAGTTCTACGCCAACTGCAGGGAGGCAGGGGTCATGGCGGTGCCGTCCGGTCTGAGGATGTCCGTCTCCGAGAACCTCTCGATGTTCACCGACCTGGCCTATCTGAGCCGCATCATGGACATGGCGCAGATCGAGCCGCTGATGTCCCTCGCGGGGATACAGCCCGAGCGCAACCTGGACATACCATCCCTGGAGGAGGCGGGCAGGGACTCCGCTCTGGAGTCGATGTCCTCGAGCGATCCGCTCAGCGTCCCGGTGTACTGCGACCCCCAGTGGAACTGGAACATGTTCATGGCCACGGAGGACAGGATCGTCTGGAACGTCATGGACGACGATGGGGACCTGCACATGAAGGGCGAGGCCGATCCGATGGACATAAGGCTGAGGATCCCGGACGCGGCGGGAAGGCACGTGCTGTCCGAGTACATCCAGACCCTGAACGGCAGGGACAGCTTCATGGGAAGCGTGTTCGCCCTGATGGACGAGAACGGCTACGAGGACGACATGTCCAACGCGTACTACGGGTGCCTCTCGGTGACGGTCATGGACCTGCTCTGGAGGATGTCCATGTTGGACCACTTCATGGGCATAGGATGCGGGGCCGACGCGGTGAGGGAGGCCATCATCTTCTACGACATGGACCGTCTGGACGCCCCCACCATAGGGGCGTTCGTGTGACGGTTTCCACACGCGCGTATATAGAGGGCAACTAGTAAGCTTCTTATAGTGAATCCCGTATCGTGTCAGAGGTAGCCACAATGATGAAGCCTCTCAGCGTCCTTAACCAGGCGGTCGGCAAGAACGTCATGGTTGAGCTCAAAGGCAGGAAGGAGTACCGCGGGGTCCTCGATGGATACGACCCCCACATGAACGTGGTGCTCAAGAACGCCGAGGAGTACTGCGACGGACAGCTGAGGAGAAGGCTCAACGTTGTGATTGTCCGCGGGGACAATGTGATTTACATTTCACCATAAACACAGAGGAGTGATTGATCATGGGAAAGGGAACACCGGCACAGGGAAGGCACAACAAGTTCAAGACGCACATCCCCTGCCGCAGGTGCGGCAAGCGCTCGTACCACGTCAGGAAAGGCGTATGCGCCTCCTGCGGATACGGCAAGACCGCGACCATCAGGTCCTACAACTGGGCTAAGATTCGCGACTAAGGCGATCGTATGACAGGGCCGGAACACAGCTGCGGCGTGGTCGGAATCAGCGCAGATTTCGATATCGCGTCAGCTCTGCACACAGCCCTTATGATCATCCAGCATCGCGGCCAGGAGAGCGCCGGGATCTCGGTTTTCAACGGCAGCACCATCGAGACCGTCAAAGGCAACGGCCTTGTGACGATCGCACTGCCGAAGGAGGAGATCCAGACCCTCCTGGGCCACGTGGGCGTGGGGCACGTCAGGTACTCCACCACAGGCTCCAAGAGCATCCAGAACGCTCAGCCGCTGACGGTCATGACCAACTTCGGTACCGTAGCCGTCGCCCACAACGGTGACATAACCAATTTCTCCGAGCTCAAGGAGAAGTACATGAAGGAAGGCTGGACCTTCCTCACGGACTCCGACAGCGAGCTCGTCACCAAGCTCCTCGGGAAGTACATGACCATGTACAACGACCCTGTCAAGGCCATCAGGGCCGCGATGGGGGAGCTCGACGGATCGTTCTCGATCACCATGCTCATCAACGACCGCCTGTTCGCCATACGCGACATGTACGGCTTCAGGCCCCTGTGCCTCGGGAAGATCGACGGCGGATACATCGTGGTCTCCGAGAGTGCCGCCATCGACGCCCTCAGGGGAGAGCTCATCAGGGACATCGAGCCCGGCGAGATCTGCGAGATCACCAAGGACACGTTCAAGATCTACCCTCCGCCTGCGGAGCATCCCAGGGCGTACTGCATGTTCGAGTGGGTGTACTTCGCGAGGCCCGACTCCATCCTCGACGGACAGGAGGTCTACGCCGTCCGCAGGAAGATCGGGGAGATCCTGGCGAGGGAGTGCCCCGCGGATGTCGACCTTGTCATGCCCGTCCCAGACTCCGGACGTGCGCACGCCATCGGATACTCCTGCGCCACGGGCATCCCGTACGAGGAGGGTTTCATGAAGAACCGCTTCGCCGACAGGACCTTCATCATGCCCGACCAGAAGCAGAGGGAGTCGGCCGTGTCCATGAAGATGAACCCCATCAAGAGCACGGTCAGCGGCAAGCGCATCATGATCGTGGACGACAGCATCGTGAGGGGCACCACCCTGAAGAAGCTCATAGCCATGCTCCGCAAGGCCGGCGCCAAGGAGGTCCACGTCCGTGTCGGCAGCCCGCCCATCATCGCGCCCTGCTACTACGGCGTCGACATGAAGTCCAGGGACCAGTTCATCGCCAACCGTCACAGCGTCGAGGAGATCAGGGAGATCATCGGCGCCGACAGCCTGGGATACATCAGCATCGAGGGGCTCATCGAGGCCATCGGTTTCAAGGAGAAGGACCTCTGTCTCGCATGCGTCAATGGGAAGTACCCCACCAACATCCCCGGCGAGGTCCACAGGTTCCAGACCAACCTGAAGCAGGACTTCAACTGATACGTTCAGATCGATTTTCCATGATGCGTGCCCACGCGTCTTTCCGAGTGTTACGAAATCGATTTAAGTAATACTCACCATCCTCACCCATGGACGCCATCAAGAGGCACTGGGACATCCGCTCCGCAGACTACAACGACTTCGTCGTGAGGGGCTTCTCCATCGAGAGGGAGCGCAGGTCCTGGCAGGAGCACTTCACATCCATCCTCGGTACCGAGCCCCTGGAGATACTCGATGTGGGCTGCGGTCCCGGTATAGTGTCGATGCAGCTGGCCGACCTGGGTCACAGGATGACGTCCGTGGACCTCTCGGACAGGATGCTGGAGTACGCCAGGGAGAACGCCCGCATCAACGGCCTGGACATAGACTTCCGCCAGGCGGACGCCATGGCGCTCCCGTTCGGAGACGATTCCTTCCAGGCCGTCGTCAGCGACTACATGCTCTGGACGGTGCCGGATCCCGAGAAGGTCATCTCCGAGTGGTACAGGGTCCTAAAGCCAGGATGCACCCTCGCCTACACCGACGGCGACTGGTTCACCGATCCCAGGATGACCCCGATGAGGTGCAGGATCTCCGACATCTTCGTCAGGCTGGAGAAGGGCAGGCCGAAGGACGACGTCGAGAGGGAGGAGGCGGAGTTGGACCTGTGGTCGTCCGGCGCCTGCCGTCCGTCCGATGACATCCGGATGCTCGAGGATGCGGGGTTCCAGGACATCCGCGTCATAGACAACGTCCAGAGGAAGGTCCTTCACGGTTCCAGGTACCTCGCCCACGGTCTGACCAACAATCATTTCACGGTGGTCGCCACCAAGCCGTGAGCACGAATGGACAACTCGTGTCTACCAAGTATTATTTATTCTAGATTCGTGTTACGCGAATCATCATGGAATCGAACCTGGACAAGATAGAGGGCTACTGGACCCTCAGGGCCGACGGCTACTCCGAGACGATCCTGGAGCAGATCGATGACGGTCGCTACAGGCACTGGCTCGGGATCATAGAGAAGCATCTCCCCGACGGGAACAACCTCAGGATCCTGGATGTGGGCTGCGGGCCCGGATTCTTCCCGATAATCCTCGGGAGGGAGGGTCACAGCATCACCGCCGTGGACTACACCGAGGCGATGCTGGAGCAGGCCAGGGAGAACTGTGCCAGGTTCGGCGTGGACGCCGATTTCAGGCGCATGGACGCACAGCACCTCGAGTTCGACGACGATTCCTTCGACGTCGTGATCTCGAGGAACCTCGTCTGGGACCTGGAGTCCCCCAGGGCCGCCTACAAGGAGTGGCTCAGGGTGGTCAGGCCCGGCGGGAAGCTCATGGTGTTCGACGGCAACCACTACCTGTACATCTACGACGAGGAGTACGCGGAGGTCCGTGAATCCGACAACAGGGAGGAGGCCGAGCACGACCACATGAACGGCGTCGACGGCACCATAATGGAGCGGATCGCCGAGAACCTGCCCCTTAGCAGGGAGAGGCGCCCTCAGTGGGATGTGGACAACCTCATAGAGATGGGTGCCAAGAACATA
>CASFMM010000076.1 GCA_949295765.1 uncultured Methanomassiliicoccales archaeon
ATCTGGACGGATCCGCCATACTAACGGTGTCCGGATGTCCCGCAGGCCTGGGCGGACTGGCGCTGATGTGCACGAACGGGGACACAAGCCTCAACCTTCTCCTGTACTCCGTGCCCGACTTGGGGGCGGTCCCATGAGCCACACTACATCATTCTCGAGTCCGGAACCCCCGGACGTCACGAGGCCGGCATCATCTGGCGAAACCGCTTCAAACGCCTTGAAGAAGGTCCTCGAACCAATAGGAGGATGAAGGAATGAACAACAAAGCGATAGCAATGATCGTGGCCGTCTCCATGGTTGTCGTGGCAATGTCCGGTGCCCTTGCCATGGGCTCCTCCGACGCAGCGGCCGACGAGGACGAGATCTACACGAACGGAACGATCCAGGTGGATTCAACCGGAGCGACCAGGGAGCTCAGGGTCAACGAGCAGGAGTTCGCTGGGTACGACTACACACTTACCTGGAGTGTAGTAGCCCTCTCCGACAGCGGTGACACCAGTGAACTCGATAAAAAGAACTGGATAACGGTCCTGACAAGCACGAACGCCGTGTCTTCCACAGGACCCTCCATCAGCTACAATAAGGGTAGCAGCGGAACGATCGGTGACAACTCTCCTTTCACAGTTGATGTTTCTCACGAGAGCGATGCTGCCGTGGGGGTCTATTCCCTCAGCGTCTCCGACGGATCCGGAACCACCCATCTGGGTGTCAAGTGCGAGATAAAGGTCACTGTCGGAGGAATGGAGAAGACCCTCGCCTCTGTCTACTACATCTATACCCTGACCAAAGTCGAGCAGGTTAGTAACGATATCGCCCTCGACAGCATGTCCATGACCACCAACACCGTCTTCGGCGAGTACGTCGAAGAGGTCACCACCGATCTTCTGGGGGACATAGGCAACTACTATTGGTATGCCACCGGACTCCCCGCGGGCATTTCCATGTCCGAGACAGGATACGTCTCCGGAGTGCCTCTCGTCGCCACGGACGCCGGCACGTCTGTGAAAGCCATGGTCGTCGCCACCGACAAGAACACCGGTGACGCATACGAGGGAGAGCTCAGCATCACCATAGCGGAGTACACCCAGTCCATTACAGACCACTACTTCCAGATTGAGATGGATGGACAGGCGGTTGCGAGCGTCACGAACGGAAGCAGCTTCGCGGTCGTCCAGGGCGAGACCGTCACCCTGAAGACATACGAGGGGACCAGCCCCCCCGGAACCGCGCAGGATGTCCAATCCGTGACTGCGATCGCGTCCGATGGAACCGTTGATACGATTAATTCGACCAGTGCCGGGGTGTATTCCCTCAACTCCGCCGGAACTGGTGCCTACCGCATCGTCATCAACGTGGACGGCACCAACACCCTGAGCTTCTACCTCTTCGTGACCCCCTCGCTGGACAACATCTCCGCGGGCATAATCGTGAACGGGAACTGAGTTCTGCAGGTAAACTTTCAAGGGGCCGTATGGCCCCTAATTCCAGGTGATGATATGAGAACAGCAACATTCTCGGTGTTGATTGCGGTCGTCGCAGTCGTCCTGGTGCCTACGGTGCTCCCGGACTGTTCCGACGCGGTACCTGACGGCACGGCCTACTACTGCTACGGCGACAACCCCGAACTGTCTTACGAGCATGACTACAGGGAGTCGATGGAAATCAGATGGTCGGCGCTCGGCGAGGACGGGGATGAGATAGACATCATGCCCTTGGACGTGAACTCCACCGTCGTGACCCTCGACCTCAGTGACGAACCCCGTCTCTCGAGGGTCACGGTCACCCAGCAGGTGTACTACGGCGGGCAGCTGATGGACACCATTGCCGCCGTGTTGATACCACTTCACATAGGCTCGGACGAGTATACAGTCACCTTCATGGACGGTGGAAGGGTCTATGATGTTCAGACCATCGACCGCAACACGCTTGTAATCGAGGGAGACGATCACGTCATCATCCCGGCGGCTCCTGTCAAGGACGGATACACGTTCGACGGGTGGTACACCGAAGATGGATTCACTCAAGAATTCGACTCTAAGCAGCCTGTCACTGGCGACCTGACAATATATGCGAAGTGGATCGGTACCGGGTCTGGGTCCAACAGCTCCACCATAATCGTAGGTGGAACCAATGTGGTGACCTTCGAATGCGATTTTGGTTTGGAGTACGAGATCGTCGGTCAGACGCAGAATTCCGTGTCGTTCACCGTCAATGTGGTTGGAGGATACGAGATAGACGGGGACATCCTTGTGGAGTCGGACCATGGGTTAGTGAATCTCTCCCAGGGCATCTACACCCTGTCGGGATTCAATCAGAACGTCAAGGTCACGATCACAGGCGATGTGCATCAGATCGACGATGATGTTCCATCACCACAATCCGATGAAGGGTTCTCCTGGTGGATAATCGTCGTGCTGGCGATAGCCATCGTTATCCTTGCCATGGTCGCGTTGTACTATCGTCACCGTACTGGTGAGGGCGATGCCGATGAAGGTAGGTGAGGGCGTAGAGATAATGTGATTCTCCAGCATGACCTCTACAGTCCCAAACCTGTATGAGTCTGTTGGCCGCATTGGCAGGCTGCCCCAAAGATTCAGGCGAAGATGCTCTGGCATTGTGTACTTCGTTGATGAAGTACTATCGCCCTATTATAGGGCTGACTGCGGTGGGCAGAAATGTGGCTGAGAGACTTAGACGCATGAACTGTGTCACAAGGGCCAGCCAATGCGCCGAACTCGACACACGCCCCGAAGTTCATGCAGACCCTTCTGGAATCACCGGGGGTCGAATAGGGACGACCTCTCATGAGGTCGTCCCAATCTGGGAACTGCATGTGTTGGTTTCACCCATACGGTTCTCACCATCATCCACTCTCAGAGGCGGGTGGTGGCTTCAGGCGTTATCGAACTCTGGATGCTTCTTCTCTTTACACGAAACGAACTCTCTTTGTCAAGTCAGGGGCTCGCATTCTGGCTCACCGGGAGTGATGTCGAATCTTCATGTCCTTGGGGAAGGGGTTGAGCTCCACGATCATGCCGTTCTGTCGACCGTGTTTCTCGGTTCTCAACTCCCTTTGTTTCCAGATTTCGCAATCCGTTTTGACCGCTTTTCATCTTGCCAGAGGCGGACGGCCTTTCAGGTCTGTGTGGGGTTCAGTCCACCACGGTCTCCACGCGGCTCCCCTCCTTCTCGCGGGTCACCATCATCCTCCTGTCTATCCTCTCCCTGAGCAGGTCCACGTGGGAGATCACCCCGACCATCACGTCCCCGGCGGTCAGGCTGTCGAGGACGTCCAGAGCCTGCTCCAGCGAGTCCGAGTCCAGCGACCCGAACCCCTCGTCGATGAACAGGGCGTCCACCCTGCTGCCGCCCGCCATCATCTGTATCGAGTCCGACAGTCCCAGGGCCAGCGACAGCGCGGCCTTGAAGGACTCACCGCCGGACAGGGACTTCACGGTCCTCACCTTGCCGGTGAAGTTGTCCAGCACGTCTATGTCCAGGGCGGTCTGGGACCTGTTGTCCCCGGTCTCGACCCTCCTGCGGAGCTCGAACCTGCCGCCGGACATGTCGGAGAGCCTGCGGTTTGCGCATTCCAGAACCCTGTCGAAGTAGACGGCCTGGATGTACTGCTCGAACTGCACCTTCCTGGCCCCGGACAGCCTCCCGTTGGCCACGTCGGACATGCGCTGCAGGGCGTCGAGCTCCCTGCCCTTGGCCTCCAGCTCATCCCACCTGGCCTTCAGGAACCCCCATGTGTCGGAGTTGCTCCTGAGCACCTCGCCGGCATGTGCCAGCTCCTCGGCGACGGCCTCCTTGGCCTCCGTGGCCTCGGACACCTCCCGCTCCGCGGACTCCATGTCCGGGCGCTCCCTGCCCTCCAGCTCCACCGCGAGCTCGGCGGACCTGCTGCGGCAGTACGACTCCTCGTTCTCGAACCGGGACACCTCCTCGTTCAGGGCGTCCAGGTCGGTGGACATCAGCTCGTGGAACCCGTCCAGGTCCATGCCCATGGCGTCCAGCAGCACAGACAGCCTGGCACCGGCCTCGTCGACCCTGGGCACGAGGTCCTCAACATCCCTCTCGGACTTCTCGAGGCGGTCCCTCTGGACGGCCATCTGGTTGTCTGACTGCGCCGTGCGCTGCGCGACTATGATCGACAGCGCTTCGGCCTCGCGGATGGCGACCCTGTTCCTCTCCAGGGTCCTCCTGGCCTCCTCCTCAGAGGGGAGCTCCAGTCCTGCGGACACCTCCTCCAGCTGGGCCCCGAGGGCCGCCACGTCCCTCTCCAGGGACGCGCGTCCGGACTCCATCCTGACGATGCCATCCTCGCAGTCCGCCACAGACCTCTCCAGGTGCGCGTGCCTGGACGACAGCTCCTCGGCGCTCCTGACGAGGATCTCCATCTCCTTCAGCCTCATGCGGGATTCCATCAGCCTCGCCTCCGAATCCCTCATCATCGCGTCCAGGGCATCCATGGCCTCTGTGGCGGTGCCGGACGTGCCGGACGCCTCCCTGAGCCTGGCCAGTCCCGCCTCGTACTCCGCGCGGCGCTGAGCCAGCTCCGTGGCGACCTTCTCCCTGGCGGAGTCCTCCCTGTCCCTCCTCTTCCTCAGCCTGATGAGGTCGTCCTCGGTGGGCACCCCCTCGGGGACCGTGGCCGGGGAGGGGTGGTGGACCGACCCGCAGACGGGGCAGGGCGTCCCCTCGGTGAGCGACGACGCGAGCATCCCCGCCTGGGACCTGAAGAACAGTGACTCGGCCTGGGACACCTGTTCCGCGGCCGTCCTCGCCTGGTTGTCGTGCACGGCGAAGGAGCTCTCCAGGGTCCTGACGGAGTTCTCGGCGTCGATGCAGGAGATCCCGGCGTTCCTGGCGGACCTGATCCTCTCGAGGTCCTCCGCCATCCTCTCGACGGTCATCCTCTCCACGGCGATGTCCGACTGCGCGTCGGAGGAGCCCTTCAGTCTCTCCGCGACATCCTGAAGCTCGACTCTGAGGGCATTGAGCCTGGACTCGGACTCTTCCTTCGCCTTGGACACGGTCTCCAGCTCGGCCCTTGCCTTCGAGAGCCTCTCGGAGAGCTCCCTCGACCTGGCGTACCTGGGCAGGGACTCCTCGATGCGGGTGTTGGCGGCCGACAGCGCGGATGCCTCAGCGGTCATGCTGGCCGCCCTCTTCGCGTCGTTCTCGATGTTGTCCCTGGCCTTCCTCAGCCTCTCCAGCTCCCTGGTGGCGGCCTCGCCGTCGTCCTCGGCCTTCCTCAGCGCGGTCCTGACGGTCCTGAGCTCCGATTCGGCCTCCACGACTGGCTGGGAGCGGCCGATCATGTCCCTCCTGGACCTCAGCTCGGAGATCTCCCCCTCGCGCTGCCTGAGGGCCTCGGCCCTGGCGGCGACGGAGTCCATCTCGTCGAATCTCGCGGCGATGCCCGTGGCCTCGGCCCTGCGCTCGACGGCCGCCCTGTACACCCTCTCCGCCTCGTCCCTTCTCGACTTCAGGGTGTCCACAACCGCTATGTCCGCGGCGATGGTGGCCTTGATGATGCGTGCCTGCTCCTCCCTGGGCAGGGAGGGCAGGTCATCGGTGAGGTCGGTGACGATCTCCGCGACCTTCTCGTCGGCCTCCGCCCTGCGGTGCTTGAACGTCGCCTCCTTCTCGGAGCACATCCTGGCGAGGGTCTCCTGGAGGTTCCTGAAGTGGTCCGTGCCGAACAGGTTCCTCAGGATCTCCGTCCTGTTCTTGCTGTCCGTGTCCAGCAGCTTCATGAACTCCCCCTGTGCGAGCATCACGATCTGGTTCCACTGGTCAGCGTCCATGCCCAGGATGTCCCTGACCCTGGAGTCCACCTCCTTGACTGATGTTGTGGCCAGGGTCCCGTTGATGTACAGCTCGGCCGTGGCGGAGGTCCTGGTGCGGGTTCCCGTGCGGGTCTCCCTCCAGTACGGCGGCTCCCTCCTCACGACGTACCTGGTGCCCAGGTGGTCGAAGGTCAGCCTCACCCACGGCTTGACGGCGGTCAGGTCGCTGCGGAGGCTGTCGGGGGACCTCCTGGACCCGCTGGTCCTCCCGAACAGGGCGTAGGTCATGGCGTCGAAGATCATGGTCTTCCCGGAACCTGTGTTGCCCGTGATCAGGAACAGTCCGGAGCCCATCCTGCCGAAGTCGACCGTGGTGGGTTGGGAGTAGGGCCCGAAGGCCTCCATCTCCAGAAGCACCGGCCTCATTCCTCCCCACCTCCCACGTAGATGCAGTCCTTGAGAATCTCGCGCTGGTAGTCGGAGAGCTCCTCGCCGGTCATCTCCCTGTAGAAATCCGCGAACAGGTCGGCGGGGTGGACCGTCACCGCCCTGTCCATGTCCAGAACGTCCCTGGGGCCGGATTCCGCTATCCTGGGCGCCACAGTCACGTTCATGGTGTGCGGGTAGACCTTGTACAGCTCGGACATGCCCTGTCCGGGGGCCTCGTTCAGCTCCGCGATGATGTAGTCGTCGCGTCCCGCGCTCTCCTGGAGTCCGGCACGGACGATGTCGTCCAGGCTCCCCCTCAGGACCCTGAGGTCCCTGAGCGGGACCAGGGGCACCAGCTCCACGGAGACGTCGCCCTTGCCGCGGATGTCGGTCAGGACCACGCTCTTCGGGGTCAGCGCCTCGGAGCCGGAGTACTTCAGGGGCGATCCGGAGTACCTCACGGTGTCCCTGCCGACGCGCTGCGGGATGTGCAGGTGGCCCAGGGCGACGTAGTCGAAGGCGTCCAGGCCGTCGGAGGGGATGCACTCGATGCCCCCGACCTCGGGCCTCTGCTCCTCGGACTCGGAGGTCATCGGCGGATGTCCCGATCCCGAGAAGAACTGGTGGGCCACCAGGACGTTCCTCTCATCCGGGTCCACGCCGGATTCCCCGAGCACGAGGTCCATGGCCTCGCCGTATCCCTGCACGTCGGTGCCGAACATGGCGCGGACCTCAGAGACCTTGAAGTACGGCAGCATGTAGATCGACAGCTTCCCGTTTTCATCCTCGGTCCGGAACCTCTCCGCCCTTCCGGTGAACTCTCCTACGATGTGGACGCCGCTCCGTCCGAGGATCGGACCGCAGAACTCCAGCCTGGCGCCCGAGTCGTGGTTGCCCGCGATCACGTACACCTCGCAGCCCTCCGCGGTGACCTCCTCGAGGAAGTCCCCGAACATCCTGACCGCCTCCTCGGTGGGAACGGCCCTGTCGTATACGTCCCCCGCGATGAGCATCGTGTCCGGCTTCCTGTCGCGGACTATCCCGACGATCCCGTCCAGCACGTGTCTCTGGTCCTCGACCATGGAATAGCCGTGGACGCGCTTCCCGAGGTGTAAATCCGAAGTATGTAAGACCTTCATTCTTATCACCATTTAATTTTCATAGACCAGTGTTCGGTCTCTCTGATGAGTGATATGAGGCCTGGTGTATTTATATCTTTACAAAAATTGTAAAACAAACACAATGTGTAAAGATATTTATCGGGCGAAACGCATCGACATCGCATGGAGAACCCCCGGAGGACTTCCATCCAGGCCACCGTCAAGTCGGTGTGCTCGATTTCCTACGTCTCTGAGAAGCTCCAGGTGTCGCGTCCGACCCTCTACAAGTACATGGACCTCTACGACACCGGGGGGAGGGACAGGATCCCGGAGAGGGTGCTCCGCTTCTTCGACTACCTGACATCGGCCAGGAGGTCGGAGGACGATGCCATACTGTATTTCATAAGGGAGTCCGGCAGGTCCGAGGAGCCCGCCCAGGAGAGGCCCCAGCCGAGGGATGGGCCGTCTGTGACGTGCAGGACGGGCGGCGACAGGGCGATGATCCTGTTCCCGGATGCGGAGAATCCGTCGGACATAGCGGTGGAGGTCTCCATGGAGATCGACGGCAGGATGACCGTCATCGGGGAGTACCGTCCGGCGCCGGGGAGGAGGTTCGTCACGATCGACGACCTGATCCCCGAGAACACCTTCTACTACACCGTGAGGTCCGTCTCCGACGGCAGGGTGGTCTCCGGACCCGAGGCGTTCAACGTCGGTGGGAAGGATCGAGTTCGGTGAGAGTCGGATGCCGACGGTCTTCCCGATGGGAGGACAGCCTCCGTGTTCATCTGAAGAATTCTCTGAGTCTGACGCGGAGTCTCTTGTTCTTTTTCGGTTCTTCGGGATTTAGCGTAGAACGCATGGTTTCGGAAATCTATGCGCGGTCGGGAACTGCCGGGAGAACCTGTCGGAATCGTTGTTTCAATAGGCGT
>CASFMM010000077.1 GCA_949295765.1 uncultured Methanomassiliicoccales archaeon
CGGGGCCGAGGGGGCTGTCGTCGGTCTGGCACTGTACACCGAGGTCATCAGGCCCTGGGAGTGGGACACACCCTGGATGGCGTGACCCCCACCTCAAACATCTTCCGTCCATCATCATTTTTCGGCTATCCTAACGGCGTTACATTTAATTCATGTAACCCAATCCTCGGCTCATGAAGATGCCCTGCGAACTCATCGTCACCCACATCCTCCCCACCGCGAGGGGGGCTCTGGCCAAGGAACTGGTGCACAACCACGGAATGACCCAGGTCCAGGTGGCGAACCTGTTCGGCGTCACCAGCGCCGCGGTGTCCCAGTACATCAAGGGACTGAGGGGCGGGAACAACCTCATCGACAAGAGCGCCTACCGCGAGGACTTCTACAAGATGATCGCGGACACCGCCGACGTGGTCGCCAACGGCAAGGACCTGACCGAGGCGCTGTGCGAGATCTGCACCTTCGTCAAGACCAGCGGGCTGCTCAAGGCCCTGTACGTCTACGAGGGGTACAGCGGGGAGCTGGGAGTCTGCATGGAGTGCCCCAGGACCACCATCACCATCCCAGAGGGCCTCTGATAAACGCGCGCACGCGCATTGTTTTTTTATTTCCTATTCCTACGCGGACATGTTATCATGACCTCCAGGACGTCCTCAATAGAGCGCAGCACAAGGGAGACCAGGATCTCCGTGGACCTCGACATAGACGGCACGGGCAAGTTCGACGTGACCTGCGAGATCCAGTTCCTGAAGCACATGACCGAGACGCTTGCCAGGTACGCCGGCTTCGACCTCGTCCTGAGCGCCGAGGGCGACAACGACCACCACATCATCGAGGACACCGCCATCACGCTCGGGAAGGCCATCAGGCAGGCCATGGGCGACGAGCCCATCGAGAGGATGGCCACGGCAGTCATCCCCATGGACGACGCCCTCGTCATGGCGTCGCTGGACCTGGTGGACCGCCCCTACGCGGACATCGACTGCCCCGACCCTCTGTACACCCACTTCATGAGGAGCCTGGCCATGTCCGCCGGCATGACCCTGCACATCGTCAGGATAAGGGGGTTCGACGAGCACCACATCGTCGAGGCCGGGTTCAAGGCAACCGGGAAGGCCCTCGCCGCCGCACTGAGGCGCCGCGACACCGAGCTGAGCACTAAGGACCGCGAGATCATAGCGTGATACCATGCTGACCAAGAGGATCATACCGTGCCTTGACGTGAAGAACGGCAAGGTCGTCAAGGGAATCAACTTCAAGGGCCTCCGCGACGTGGGCTACCCGCCGGAGATGGCCGCGGCCTACGAGCTCCAGGGCGCCGACGAGATCACGTTCCTGGACATCACCGCCTCCCTGGAGACCAGGCAGACCATGCTGGACATCGTCTCCGAGACCGCGGGGAAGCTGTTCGTGCCCCTGACCGTCGGAGGCGGGATCAGGAGCGTCGACGACATGAGGGACGCCCTCAACGCCGGTGCGGACAAGGTGTCCGTCAACTCCGCCGCCGTGAAGAACCCCGACATCATCTCCGAATGCGCCGAGAGCTTCGGCAGGCAGTGCGTCGTCGTGGCCATCGACGGCAAGAGGGTGGACGACCACTGGGAGGTCTTCACCCACGGGGGGACCAAGTCCACGGGCATCGACGCCGTGGAATGGGCCAAGAGGGCGGAGGACCTGGGCGCGGGCGAGATCCTGCTCACCTCCATGGACACGGACGGTGTGAAGAACGGCTACGACATCCCGCTCACCGCCGCCGTGGCGGACGAGGTCAGCATCCCCGTCATCGCATCCGGCGGATGCGGGTGCAAGGAGCACATCTACGACGTCTTCGCGCAGACCGGCGCATCCGCCGCGCTGGCGGCATCAATCTTCCATTACAACGAATGCACTGTCGGAGAGGTCAAGGAGTACCTCAGGGACAGGGGGATCGTGGTCAGATGAACGACCTGAAATACGACGACAAGGGACTGATACCCGTTGTGGTCCAGGACTGGATCACCAACGAGGTGCTCATGGTGGCATGGGCGAACGAGGAGGCGGTCTCCAAGATGTACGAGACCGGATACACCCACTTCTGGTCCAGGAGCAGGCAGAAGCTCTGGAAGAAGGGCGAGGAGTCCGGCCACCTTCAGAGGATCAAGTCGATCCAGAAGGACTGCGACGCCGACACCCTGCTGGTCAGGGTGGAGCAGGTCGGCGGCATCGCCTGCCACCTGAACAAGCCCTCGTGCTTCGACGAGACCATCTACGGCAGCACAGAGGAGACCATGGCCATCATCCCCGACCTCAGGAGGGTGCTGAAGGACAGGCACGAGAACCCCGAGGACGGCAGCTACACATGCAAGCTCTACAACAACGAGACCAAGATGTGCAAGAAGATCGTCGAGGAGGCCACGGAATTCGTCCTGGCCATCAAGGACCGCAGCGAAGACGAGATGTGCGGCGAGCTCGCCGACCTCATCTACCACACCATGGTGGCCGTGGAGAAGATGGGCGTCCCCATGGAGAAGGTCTACAGGGAGCTCTGGGAGAGGTCGCAATGAGGGCCGACCTGCACACCCACACCGTGTTCAGCGACGGGGAGCTGATCCCCGCCGAGCTCGTCCGGAGGGCCATGGTCCTCGGGCACGACGTCATCGCCATCACCGACCACGTGGACATGACCAACGTGGAGTTCGTGGCGTCCAACGTGGCCAAGGCCGTGGAGCTCTGCGAGGACTACATCAGGGTCATCCCCGGCGTCGAGATCACACACGTGCCGCCGTCCAAGATCGACCACGTCGCGAAGCTCGCCAGGAAGAGCGGGGCAGAATGGATCGTGGTCCACGGCGAGACCGTCACCGAGCCAGTGGCGCCGGGCACCAACCGCGCATCGGTCGAGAACCCCGAGATCGACGTCCTGGCCCACCCCGGGTTCATCACCCTGGAGGAGGCGCAGATCGCCAAGGACACGGGGGTGCTCCTGGAGGTCTCCGGACGCGCAGGGCACAACATCACCAACGGGCACGTGGTCAACATGGCCAGGGCCGCCGGCGCGGACATGGTCGTCGACTCCGACACCCACGCACCGGAGAACCTGATGGATGACGCCGCTGCCAGGACCGTCGCCTTCGGAGCCGGGATGACGAAGGATGAGGCGGAGAAGGCGCTCTACGTCACCCCCTACGAGGCCGTCAGGCGCATCGCCTGACCCGTCAACCCCCGGGACGTCCCAGGACTTCCCGGAGGGAAAAACCGTTTTTCAAAGGTTATAATAACGAGAACCGTCTAATCGGCCCGATGACCCAGCGTGAGGACATCTACTGGAACACGTTCCTGCCCGCATTCTTCACCAGGATATCCGACATCATCAAGAACAGGATAACCAAGGAGCTGGAACCGCTGGGGCTCACCAACGCCCATGCCATCTACATCATGGCCCTCACGCTGAAGGACGGACAGACCATGGTCGGCCTGTCCCAGTTCCTCGACCTCGACACCTCCAACACCAACCACGTGATCAAGGTGCTCAGGGAGAGGGACCTCGTCTGCGACGACCGCGTCGACCAGTCCAGGAAGAAGTTCAGGATATTCCTGACCCCCGAGGGCAGGCTGCTCGGACTCTACCTGATGGACTTCCAGACCAACGTGGTGAACGAGTGCTTCAAGGGCATCTCCGACGAGGAGATCCTGTTCATGCGCAACATCATGATCAGGCTGCTCGAGAACATCGACCCCGACCTGGAGAACTACATGCAGAGCAGGTACCAGGACCCGTTCTACACCTACCTGCATGTGGACCTGGGCGACGACAAGTTCCATGTGATGAACCACATCCGCAGGCATCACAGGGAGGACGAGTGACCGACCAGCAGATTATAATCGACGTAATGTCTAAGGGTTTCCGGGGGAGAAGACATGGGCAAGATCGTTTCCATCGTATCCAGTCCTAGGGAGCAGGGCAACACCGACGTCCTGGTCCACAAGACGATGGTCGGAGCCATGGGGCTGTCGACCAACACGTTCTCGCTCTACCGCATCGCCAGGATGCGCATGCGCGGATGCATGGCCTGCGACTCGTGCAAGACGCAGGGCAGATGCGTCCAGGAGGACGAGCTCACGCAGGTCATGGACGACCTCGTCTCCGCCGACGCCCTCATCGTCTCCACCCCGGTGTACTTCGGACAGGCATCCTGGGCCTACCGCATCTTCGAGGACAGGATGTATGCGTTCCTGGACAGGAACCTGAAGTCCAACCTGCCCAAGGGGAAGGATCTGGTCATCATCGTCAGCTACTCCTCGGACAGGGCCGCCGCCGAGAGGATCGCCGAGCACATCAGGCACCTGATGGTGGACATCTTCGGGTTCAGGCACGTGGGCACCATGATCTACTGCGACCACAGCCGCACGACCTCCGCCAAGGACGACGACGAGGCGTGCCGCATCGCCGTCAGCCTGGGCACATCGCTGCAGGTGGCCGTCCCCTTCGACAACCACTCCGTGGTCTCCATGCCCGAGGACGACGCCCGTCGCGGCAACACCCGTCTCGAGCCAGGGTTCGTCTGGAAATCCCAGTGAGACCCTGGACATTCTTCTAATTCCACTGTATTCCAGTGAAAACCATGCGATTTTAGGCCGCCGCATACGCATAAATGATGATGGCCAAACCGTTTTTGTTGAATGACCCAATATTTTTTAAACCCCTGTCGCCATACATTATACAACCGAATTGTAGGACGTCGGACGTCTAGAACCGACTGTCCATCAGGCACTCCGGTCCCGCACCTTGACCGGTCGCCTGCACAAGGGATCGGGGCGGGGAACGTTCTCCTCCTTACACGACTTCGCCCGATCCCTATTCCCCCGAAACCCGTTAAAGATGGTCCGAGGGACGCCCGCCCTTGAAATCCGGATACGGATGAGAGAAACAAAAAAAAAAGGGTGTCCGCCCGCTGCCACGGGCGGACGGAGGAAATAATGGAAGAGGTTTGTTGGCTTTCTTCCGAAGATCCCTCGGATCATCCAGACGAGTAGTCCTCTTCTGTGGTGTCGTTGGGATCGTCGTTGCGGTGGAGTATGAACCAGATGGGTACATAAACCAGCAGGATGACCGCACCCAGAATCACAGACTGATATCCGTAGATGGCGATGCTGTACACTGCGCATCCGGGGATCAGGATGAAGAACTGGTAGATCATGATGGCCCACGCGACGTAGTACCATCCCTTGGGGGCTATGTACTCCCTCTTGTCCCTGATCTCCTTCCAGCGGTCCTCGCGCCTGAACTTGATGAAACTCATCATGGCGAATCCGAGGGCGATGCAGAATCCGAACGAGGAGGCAGCGAGGATCATCGCGGGGCTTCCCAGCGGGATCATGCACATACCGACCACGAACTGGAAGAGCATGGCGTAGATCGGGGCGTCGTTCTTGTTGGTGTGGCTGATGAACTTGGGCATGTTGCCGTGCTGCGACATGCAGTGCAGCGTCCTGGAGGATCCGAGGAACGCGGTCTGGATCAGCATGACCATTCCGGCGACCAGCAGGATCAGAGCGATCCAGGAACCGACGTCGCCGAAGTCGATGATGGCGATGGGCACGAGCGTGGCGTAGCCGTACTCGTTGATTCCCTCCATTCCCAGGGTTCCGAACACGGACAGGGAGACGAGGAAGTAGATGACGAGACAGACCAGTCCGCAGCTGATGAGGGCCTTGGGCAGGTTCTTGCCGGGGTCCTTGTACTCCGCACCGTATGTGGCGGTGGACTCCCAGGCGCATGCGCTCCACTGGGCGACGGCGAAGGCACCGAACATCACGAAGATGTCGTGGATGGACCAGCCCCACTCGGGAGGCAGGAACTCGTCGACGATGATCTGGGCGTCGAATCCTCCGTTGAAGAACGGGATGAGGACGACCACGAACAGCGGAACGATCGTGATGGCCGCGAGGATGAGACCGAACTTGGCTCCTCCGGAGAGTCCCTTGGAACCGAAGAAGGTGATGAGCGAGAAGATGATGAATCCGAGGATCAGGTTCAGGATCGTCGAGTTGACGCCGGCCAGGGGCTCGATGAACTCCTGGAGGTAGGCTCCCGCGGTGATCGTGAAGATCGGGATGACGGGGGTCCACGTGAACCAGTAGGACCAGGCGCAGAACGCGCCTACGAACTTTCCTAGGTTGTACTTCTTACCCTTGTATTTCTGGGGGTTGTTGAACACTCTCTGCGCACAGGCACCTATTCCGGGCACCTCCAATGCCGCAGCCATTTCACCGATGGCCATGTTCTGGAGGAAACCCTGTATGACCGACACCGTCCAGATGACAATACTGAAGGCCCAGACGGAGCCCGAGATGTCGTACAGCGAGGGCAGGATCAGGATGGGCACACCCATGGCGATGATCAGACCCTGCTTCCAGTCGATCGACTTGGCGAGGGTGTTCGCCGGCCTCCTCTGGCATGACACGAAACTATCTTCTTCTGACATATAACGCACCCCTGGACCTGAGTAGAAGCTTGCTTATACCCGTGTGTCCCAGTTGTCTGTTATTGGATTAAAATTCAATCCATCAGTATTTAATCATTTCGTGTATTTATAGAAATCTTTATATAATGGGTTGATTTAATCGCACATTAAATGTTCTTGCTCAAAAATACGAGTATTTAAAAGATTTCTTTTTACGACAAAATACACGATTTTTAGATAAAATTTTAAATACCAAAAAATTACTGGAAAGAAAATTACCCGTTTTATGGTTGAAACATCTATTAGCTGTACCCACTTTTCAGCATCCAACGGTGTTTTCGAGGGTTTTTCGGACCACCCGGATTCGACATTTCGATGACAATCCTATCCTTTCTATGATAAAACAAAGGAGTAATCACCGCTTCTATGTACATCCATAGGGCGGATTAAGCATCCAGTCATCTCCCGTCGGTTCCGGCATCCAACTGCCCGGTCGGACGGGATGCGTTCACCTTTATAGGGACCGTCCGATAAGGGGTGCATGCCAGAGATAGCGATCATAGGCGGCACGGGGATCTACAACCCCGACACCTTCGAGACCATCGAGGAGGTCTTCCCAGACACACCCTACGGGAAGCCCTCGGACCCCATCCTCATCGGGAGGATCAACGGCGTGGAGGTCGCGTTCCTCTACCGCCACGGCAAGCGCCACCAGTACCCCCCGACCAACGTCCCCTACAGGGCCAACATGTGGGCCCTGAAGCAGCTCGGGTGCAAGTACGTCATATCGGCGTGCGCCGTCGGCTCCCTCCAGGAGCAGTTCGTCCCCGGCGACCTGGTCATCGCCGACCAGTTCATCGACTTCACCAAGAGGAGGGACTACACCTACTTCGACGACAGCGCGGTGCACATCTCCATCCCCGACCCCTTCTGCCCCTACCTGAACGGCCTCTTCGCGGAGACCGCCGAGGAGATGGGCATCAGGTACCACAGGGGAGGGACCTACCTGTGCATCGAGGGCCCCAGGTTCTCCACCAGGGCCGAGAGCAACATGTTCAGGCAGTTCGCCGACATCATCGGAATGACCGTTGTGCCGGAATGCCAGCTGGCCAGGGAGCTCGGCCTGTGCTACTGCAGCCTCGCCACCATCACCGACTACGACGTGTGGAAGGACGAGCCCGTGGACATCGCCATGGTCAACAGGACCATGTCCGAGTGCCTCGCCAAGGTGCTGACGCTCCTCGAGAAGGGCCTCCCGAAGATCCATGACGGGTGCGCGGAGTGCATCGAGGCCGCCAAGGGCGCCGGAGCGCTCTGACGACTTTCAAAGCGGGGCCCGTCCCCGCATCCTTTCCTTTTTACATGCTGATCTTCGCCTACGGCACCCTCGTCCTGCCGGAGATCCGCGACAGGGTGCTCGGCCATCCCGTGAGACGACGGAGGCGGTCCTGCACGGACACTCCAAGGTCTGCGGATGGGACTACCTCACGCTGGTGCCCTCGGACTCCTCCGTGCGCGGTGTGCTGTTCGAGGCCGACGAAAGGGACGTGGAGCGCATGGACGTCTGGGAGGACGTCCCCGTGTACGAGCTGGTCCCCATTAGCGTGGAGACCGCGGACGGCATCGTGGAGGCGTTCGCGTACATCATGCCGGAGCCGCCGGAGCACTACGAGGCCGTCGGCGACGGATGCATCGCGGCCATCCCCATTAGGGAGATCATGGACGAGCTGGACAGGCTCAGAACGGTCGGTTGAACAGTCATCTTTAAGTACGAGCGCAAACACTGTTCGCACCCATGGTAAAGAAGACGAAAGGCCAGACGCTGGCCGAGGACATACTCTCCAACCCCAAGAGCCTCCCCGAGAAGGACCCGAAGCTCCTGGAGAAGGCCGCGGAGTTCTGCGAGGGGTACAAGGCGTTCCTCGCCAACAAGACCGAGCGCGAGGTCATAGACTACGTCCTGCCCATCCTGAAGGACCACGGGTACACGGAGTACGTCCGCGGCTCCAAGTACAGGGCGGGCGCCAAGTTCTACAAGGTCAACCGCGGCAAGACCATCATGATGTGCACCAAGGGGAAGAGACCCGTGTCAGAGGGCATCCGCGTGTGTGTGGCGCACATCGACAGCCCCAGGCTTGATTTCAAACCGCACCCGCTGTTCCAGGACGCGGACATGGCGTTCTTCAAGACCCACTACTACGGCGGCATCAAGAAGTACCAGTGGACCACCATCCCGCTGTCCATCAGGGGCGTCGTCCACACATCCGACGGGAAGACCGTGAAGGTCAGGATCGGCGAGGAGGACGACGAGCCGTCGTTCCTGATCACCGACCTGCTCCCGCACCTGGCGCAGAACCAGATGAGGAAGAACGCCTCCGAGGTCGTGGAGGGGGAGCAGCTGAACCTGCTGCTGGGATCCTGGCCCTACGACGACGAGAAGGTGAAGGACAGGGTGAAGCTGGCCATCATGCAGATCCTGAACGAGAAGTACGGCATCAGGGAGGACGACTTCGAGACCGCGGAGCTGTGCGCGGTGCCGGCGTTCAAGGCCAGGGACCTGGGCTTCGACAGATCCATGGTCGCAGGCTACGGTCAGGACGACAGCTCCTGCGCCTACGCCCAGTTCATGGCCGAGCTCGATGTGAAGGATCCGGAGTACACCACCATGACGATCTTCGCCGACAAGGAGGAGACCGGCTCCGACGGCGTGACCGGCATGAGGTCGTTCTTCTTCAGGGACTTCGTCGAGGACCTGGCGCAGGACGAGGGATGCGAGGTCAGGCACGTGCTGCAGAACTCAGTGTGCCTGTCGTGCGACGTGAGCGCGGCGTTCGACCCCGCCTACCCGGATGTGCAGGAGAGGAACAACTGCTGCTACCTGAACCACGGCCCGTGCATAGCGAAGTACGACGGCGCCAGGGGCAAGTACAGCACCAACGACGCCTCGGCTGAGATGATGGACTACGTCATCGGCATCTTCAGGGATGCGGGGGTGACGTGGCAGATCGGCGAGCTGGGGAAGATCGACCTGGGCGGTGGAGGCACCATCGCCTCGGAGATCTCGGTGCACGACATCGACACCGTGGACATCGGCGTGCCCGTGCTGTCCATGCACGCGCCCGTCGAGGTGACGGCGAAGGCCGATGTGTACATGCTGTACAAGGCAGTGCTGGCACTGTACCAGTCCAAGAAGGCCAAGGCCTTCTGAACCCTTTTTCCCGGATGGGCTAACGCCCATCCATCCTTCTCATCTCAGGTTCCTTCCGCAGGACCTGCAGAACGCGTCGTCGGGATTCACGACGGCACCGCACTCCGGACAGAACACTCCGCTGCCGGGCTCGTCCTCGACCTTCCTGAACACTCCGAAGGTGGCCAGCCCGGGGAAGCAGAGGAACAGTGCCAGGAAGGGGAACCCGCAGACCAACCCTATGATCGTGACGGCCACGGAAGCCACCGAAATCCCAAGCAGGATTATGCCGGCGGTGCTCAGCTTTGCCATCGTAGCCTCCTGCCGCAGACGCCGCAGTAGGTGTCCTTGACGGAAAGCGGCGCGCCGCAGTTGGGACAGTACCCGTTGCCCTCGCCGGGATCCGACTCCGGCTTGGGGAGGTCCGTTACGACCGGTTCCGCCGACTGCTGCGGGACCTGGTCCCATTTCGGACGGGAGTCCACGTTGCCCCTGCCGAACAGGACGGCGCCGGCGGCCACCACGAAGGTGAACACGAACACCAGCCCGGTCCAGACCGGCCCGTAGTAGATGATCATGAAGGGCATGGCGAAGAACACGACCATGCCGAGGATCATGAGGATGAGACCCAGGGCCTTCATCGACCCGGGGCTCATAGCTTCCTCCCGCAGACACCGCAGAACTGGAAGCCCTTCTCCAGAGGGGACCCGCAGTATGGGCAGAAGCCGTTGGACTCGCCGTCGTGCGTCTCGGGCTCGGCCTCGTGAGGGAGCTCGAACTCGGGGAACTGGCTCTCCTTGGGCCTGAAGCCCTCGTCCCTCCTGGATTTTACGATGATGTAGATGCCGTAGGCTATGACGAGGACGCCGACGAGGGAGAACATGGCGCCTGGTCCGACGGACATGGATGAGGTCATGGCGATCCAGATCAGTCCGAATATGACGTAGAACACTCCGGCGAAGACGCTGCCGACCCTGATTGACATCCCATCACCTTTGGTTGGGGATTGGCTGGATGGTAATTAACGTTTGTCGGTGAAAGGCAGAGGTGTAGAAAACCCCAGTTCCGGCGAATGTGCCAGCACTGGTAGAAATAAAGTAGAATATGGGTCCCCGACCCCTTAACTCCGGAGACCCGTTTGCTGTTCAGGTTTCTGTGGGTTCACGCTCTCTCAACGTGGGAGCAGATGTTCTCTTTCACTTCGGCGTTCTTACCCTTGTTTCCCTTTCGGTGTTCGTTTACCTTCAGCTCCTCATCAGCCTGAGGGCGACCATGATCGCCATGATGACGATCAGGATCACGAGGATGATCAGGAGGTAGTCGGTGAGACCCATGTCGGATCCGCTTCCTCCCTCGATGACGACGGAGGTGTCTGCGGGGGTGGCTCCGGACGCGGCGAGAGTGAAGGAC
>CASFMM010000078.1 GCA_949295765.1 uncultured Methanomassiliicoccales archaeon
AGACAGATACGCGGGCGGACTTTACTGCCGGGTTCGGGATGGGACCGGGTGTGACCCCGCCGCTATGGCCGTCATACCGAAACATGGGATAGCTGAATACTATATAAAACTTTCTATGAAGGAGACTCCCGGTGAATCCTGCGACCTCCGATCTCAGCGAACACGGCGTCATCCGAGATGGAGCCTTCCCGATCCGAGTCGCTTAGTTATAGGCAACCTGCCGATACATACGCGGGATACACATGCCGATTCTCAAGAAGAAGACAGAAGGGGAAACAAAGGCCGAGGAACAGAAAGAGGAGACTGTTTCCAAGCAGAAGAACGGGGCGTACTTCGTGTCTCCGCACCCCGACGGAGGCTGGCAGGTAAAGAAGGCCAACGCGCAGAAGGCACTCAAGAAGTTCAAGACGAAGGCCGAGGCGGAGGCTTACGCGAAACAGGTCGCGACCAACCAGGGCACCACAGTGGTCAGACAGAAGAAGGACGGTAAGATCCAGAAGAAGAAGTGAAGAGGGGCCGGGCCACGGCGGCCCGGTCCGGTTCAGTTGTAGGTGACGACGTCGCTGTCGAGGACCTCGTTCCAGAGCCTGAGAGTCTCCTGGGCGTCCTCCTCGTCCATGATCTGGATGGCGAATCCCGCGTGGACGACGGCCCAGTCGCCGACGTTCGCGTCCACCATGGAGAGGTTGGCCTTCCTGGTGACCCCGCCGAAATCCACATCGCCCATGTCGCCGTCGATGCTGACGATCTTTCCGGGAACTGCTAGACACATCTCGATCACTCCGACATTATCTTGATGATCGCCTCGGCAGGCTGTCCGTCCACGGCCGCCAGGGCCTCGACAGCCTTCTGGGCGTCGCATCCGGTCTGGGACATGACGAGCTCCACGTCCTCCTGGGGGAACGAGACCTGTGCCTCTCCCTCGGGAGCCGATCCGAGCATGCGCTCCTCCTCGATCCCCGAGACCTGATAGCTCTTGGAGCCGCCCATCTCGACGCAGATGACCTCCGCGCCCCTGATGACGATCTCCTTCTCGTTCGTCCTGATGATGACCTCGGTCACGTTGTCGATGGAGCTCTGCTTGATGCCCATCTTCTTCATGGCCTGTTTCATCTGACGGTCGTTCATCCTCATTCCAGGCATGCCCTCGCCATCCCCCTTTAACTACTTGAAGAAAGCGATTTTTCCACCGCGGACCTCATGGCCTTTAAGACATCGTCGGCGAGCGACGGGTCGGTGACCCCGCCCTGGGCGAAGTCGGGTTTCCCTCCTCCCCTTCCTCCGAATCCCTTGAGGACCTCGGGGAGGAGTTTCTTGCAGTCCACCGAGGGCGTTCCGGACGCCATTATCACGGCCAGGGTGTCGGTGATGCCGACGATCAGCGCGACCCCGCCCTTGGATTTGACGGATTCCGCCGCGTCGGTCAGGACGGCGCGGTCGGTGCCGGGCAGTGCGGCGCAGAGCACCTGTGTCCCGTGAACTTCTTCGGGGACGATGGAGGAGACGAGGTCCTTGGCAGCCCTGCGGAGGAGCCTGCCCTCCAGGTCCAGGTCGTGTCTCATGTTGGCCACGGCCCTGACGGAGTCCTCGGTCTTGCATCCGATCCCGTCGACGATCTCGAGCGCTATGTTGGCCAGGTCTGCGGCGGCGTCCTTGGCCTCCTGCCCGACCTTGAAGTGTATGGCGATCCCGTCCTTGCCGGCGGAGACCTTCCTGTCGACGATGAGCATCTCCAGCTCGGAGGTCTCCATGACGTGGACGCCGCTGCATGCGGAGAGGTCGATGTCCCCGATGGACACGACGGAGATCTCCTCGTCCTCGGGGATCCTGTCCAGCTTTATCCTGACCTTCTCCAGGTCCGGGTCGTCCCTGTCCATGATGCTCTTGGTGACCGCCAGGTTGTCCACTATCGCCCGGTTCGCGAACCTCTGGGCGTCCCTGATCTGCTCCCAGGTCAGGTCGTGGTTCACGATCACGTACTTGCTCTCGGGGGAGATCATGATCTTGGTGATCGTCAGGTCGGGGCACTGCCTCTTGAGGGCGCAGAACAGGAGGTGCTCCCCGGTGTGTCCCTGCATCAGGCCGTAGCGTCTGTCCCAGTCGACGCTGCACCAGACCCTCTCGCCCGGCTCCAGGTTGTTTCCCGGGACCCTGTGGACGATGTCGCCGTCCTTGTTGTAGAACGCCTCTGTGACGGGGATGCCGCGGATGTCCCCGGTGTCGCAGACCTGTCCTCCTCCGCCGGGGTAGAAAGCCGTGCTGTCCAGGATGACCTCGTCGCCGTTCACGGAGACGACGTTGGCCTCGAACTCGAAGACGTATCCGTCGTGTCTGAAAATCTCATCCGTCATGGTATCGCCTGACTATCCTTCCGATTATTCAGAACCTTAATAAATGTCTTTAGGGATTTTGGATAGAAAGGGATTCAAATGTCGCTATCCGACTACGACGAACTGGACAAACGTATAATCGAACTTCTTTGCAGGTCCAGTCAGGGCTCCTACAGGCAGCTCGCGAAGCAGTTGGACGTCCATCCGACGACTCTCATACAGAGGGTCAAGAACCTCGAGGCCAAAGGGGTCATCAAGGGATACCGTGCCAGCGTCGACTACATGAGGCTGGGCTTCGAGTACATGGGGCTGGTCAGCGTGTACGCCGACAACGTGGACACGGTCCAGGACGAGATCGTCAAGATCCCCCAGGTCATCTCGGTGTTCGATCTGACGGGGGAAAGCGACTGCGTCGCCTGGATAGCGTGTCTGGACAGGGACGAGTTCTCCGACGTCGTGAAGGGTATCAACAGGATCCCCGGGGTCCAGAAGACCAACACTTCCGTCATCCTGAACATCAAGAAGGATCCGTTCGCATACATCCCGCCGATACTCGGCGAGAGGTGATGCCCTGCCCATCCATCTCAGGACGTTCCGTCCGATGTGCCAGCATCCCTGAGATTCCACTGCAGGTGCAGGCGGATATGTGCCCGGCACCGGCATCCGACATCCGAGGCACCATGCGCTTCGCGTGCGCGCGACCCTAAAACCTATAAATATGGTTTCCAGAATCGCATGCGCATACAGAAGAGGCGCTCTTATGAGAAGAACAAACACCTGCGGTGAGCTGAGGTCTTCCGACCTCGGGAAGGAGGTATGCCTCCAGGGATGGGTAAGGTTCTCCAGGGACCACGGCGGAGTCGCATTCATCGACCTCGCTGACAGATACGGCATTACACAGGTCGTCTTCGACCCCGAGGATCTCCCCCAGGGAGCCGACGCCGCGAAGCTGGACGACGTCATGAGGACGTTCACCCGCGAGTCCTGCGTGCAGATCAACGGAATCGTCAGGAAGAGGGTCGAGGGGACCGAGGACGCCAGGAACCCCACCGGAGAGATCGAGGTCCTCATCACAGATGCGGAGCTTCTGAACAAGTCCGCCCTGCCTCCGTTCGAGCTGGGAGACCAGAAGGAGGGTGTCCTCCCCGACGAGGACATCAGGATGAAGTACAGGTACCTGGACCTCAGAAGGACCGACATGATGCAGTCCATGGTCTTCAGGAGCAGGCTCGTCCACCTCGCCAGGCAGTATCTGGAGCAGAACGGGTTCCTCGAGATCGAGACCCCCATGCTCGGAAGGTCCACCCCCGAGGGCGCCAGGGACTACATCGTCCCGTCCAGGGTTCATCCCGGAACCTTCTACGCCCTGCCCCAGTCCCCGCAGCTGTTCAAGCAGATGCTCATGGTCGCCAGCATGGACCGCTACTACCAGGTCGCCAGGTGCTTCCGCGACGAGGACTCCAGGAAGGACAGGCAGCCCGAGTTCACTCAGCTGGACATGGAGATGTCCTTCGTCGACATGAAGGACATCCAGGACATGATCGAGGGCATGATGTCCTACATCTGGAAGGGACTCTACAACGAGGAGCTCAAGACGCCGTTCCCCCACATCGCCTACCGCGACGCCATGGAGAGGTTCGGATCCGACAAGCCCGACATGAGGTACGGTCTCGAGTACGTCAAGCTGACGGATGTGGTGAAGGACGCACCCTACAAGATATTCCAGAACGTCATCGCCGAGGGCGGCATCGTCGCCGGAATGAACCTGAAGAAGGACATCGCCGGGGACAAGATCGGAAGGAACGACAGGGACAGGTACATCCACTACGCCAAGAAGGTCGGCCTCGGCGGACTCACATGGATGTGGGTAGAGAACGGCAAGCTGGAGTCCAACATCACGAAGTACTTCACACCCGAGATTCTCGAGAACATCAAGACCACCATGAACGCCGAGGAGGGCGACGTGCTGTTCCTCATCGCCGGACCCTGGAAGGCCACCTACGAGGGCGGCGGGTTCGTCAGGAAGAAGATCGCCGAGGACCTCGGACTCATTCCCGAGAACGAGTTCCAGTTCTTCTGGATGGACGAGTGCCCCATGTTCGAGATCGACCCTGTCTCCGGGAAGTACGACGCGTTCCACCACCCGTTCGTCCTGCCCCAGAACGACCTGGACGACGACTACGTCGGAGGAGCCTGCTTCGACCTCTGCCTGAACGGCAACGAGCTTGGATCCGGATCCCTGCGTATCCACAACGCCGACCTTCAGAAGGCGGTGTTCCACAAGCTCGGACTGGACGATGAGAGGATCGAGGAGAACTTCGGGTTCTTCGTCGAGGCCCTCAGCTACGGAGCCCCGCCCCACGGCGGAATCGCCATCGGAGTCGACAGGCTGTGCGCCATCCTGCTCAACAAGGACACCATCAGGGAGGTCATCGCGTTCCCCAAGAACAAGAGGGCCGTGTCCCTCCTGGACGGATCCCCCGAGAAGGTCGACGACTCCAAGCTCGAGGAGCTCCAGATCATCTCCCTCGCAGGCGACATCGACTTCAGCGATGTCGAGGACCTGTCCGAGGAGTGATCCGAAACCGGAAGGGGTCACCCCCTTCCATTTTCATCGTTCTCAGTCCACTATACCCCATACAGCATCGACGGTCTCGTTGAACGTGACGTCCTCCGGGTCGATGTCAAGGTCCAGGTCCTCGGCGGCAGAGGCGCAGCACAGGGCGAAACCGTCGTTCTCGTAGTGGTCACGGCTCATCTGGGTGCCATATGACACATCCATCAGAGGTCCCAACCTGCACCCCATCGCCTCCGCGAGGATCTCCGCTTTGCGTCTGGCATCCTTGGCGGCATCGGCTATCGCCGCTTCCCTGCAGCGCACGGGATCGCTGTTGAGGAACGATATGCGTACGTCCGGTTGGCATGTTGCGGCCATCATCGACCCCATCGCCTTTGCTAGGATCTCGTTATCGTTTGTGAACTCAAACCTCAGCACGTTGCTGAACTCGAAACCGTCCTTGACCCTCTTGTAGGTCTTGTCACCGTCGGCGTCTCTGTAGGAAATCTCCTTGTAATGCGGCTTCACGGTCTGCGATACCGTCTTAAGAGACTCCCGTCTCAGACCGATGGATTCCAGCCGGTCCTTGATCTCGCGACCGTTGTCGGCACATGCCCTTATCGCGCCTTCGTAGGTCCTGTTGGTGCCTTCGATGTCCAAGGTCACACGTGTCATATCAGCAGGCGCCTTGTACACCGACCTTCCGGTGACGTTGATCGTTCTATCCATTTTCCTTTCCTGTCAATTATGTTGACATGTTCCAGATGCTTTTGAAATATAATAACATTTAACTGTAATCTTTGTAACGTATATGAGGACAATTGTTTAGGAATTCCTAAAAATTAAATACGGAGTTTCCGTTGTAGGATGCAGTGACATTGTGCCGGCGGCCCGGCACCGCCGGGTCGTACAGTACAGCGGCCCGGCACCTCGTCATATCTCGGAGGTGCACTCATGATCATGGGAATCAAGAACATCAAGGGAACGAAGAGCACGAAGAAGGGTAACTGAGTCCCGCTCCCAAATATACGGAATGCGATGACCTGTCGTGGTCCCATGAACGTCGTCATCAACGTACATTACAGGGGGTGCGGAGGCAGCGTCCGCAGGTTTGTGGAGGACATGGTGTCCGAGGGGGTCCTAGAGGCTGTGCGTGCCGAGGACGGGTGCATCGGATACGAGTACTTCGTGTCCTTCGACGATCCAGATTCGATGGTCCTGATAGAGCATTGGAGGGACGAGGCGGCGTTGGAGGCGCACGCCCGTTCCGAGAACATGAAGAGGATAGGCTCGCTCAAGGACAGGCACGGTCTGTCGGCGACCGTCGAGAAGTTTTCGCACCGATTCCGAGTCAGTATCTTGCATCAGATGCAGGACACTGCAGCAAATGAAGAAGTCGGCGACCGGACCAGGTCCGGCCACCGATGGTTTCTCAGAGTCTCGACTCTATGAGCCTCTTGACGGCGTCGACGACCTCCGCGGAGGAGTAGCTTCCGCCAGAGTTCTTCATGACGAATCCGATGGCCTTATTGGCGGCCTTCTCGTTCTTCCTGTAGTCGTCGATGATACCGGGGTTCTGGTCCAGGTAGTCGGAGACGATCTTGTCCAGGTCACCCGCGGCACCCTTGGCGGACTCGAGGTCCTCGCCGGTCATGAGGCACTTGATCTCGATGCCGCACTCTGTGTCGGTGATCTCCCCTGCGGCGAATTTGTCGATGATGCCCATGACGCCTCCGACGTCGGCGCCACTGGCCTCCAGGGACTTCCAGTTGGAGCTCACGGGTCCCGCGACCCACCTGACCGCGTTCTGGGTCCCGTGCTTCCCGGCAACGGACTCGAAGAGCTCCGCCAGTCTGACGGAGGTGTTCACCAGCTGCTTGGCCACCTTCTGGTCGATGCCGTACTGCTGTGCCAGCCTGCCGGCCATTTTCTGCGGGCTCTCCCTGATCCTGATGGACTCGGCCATCTCCTTGATGCGGTATATTCCCAGGTCAGGCTCGTCGATGTATCCGTAGTCGGCCTCGAACTCCTTCTTCCTCACGCTGATGGTGACGCCGCGCTCCTCGTCGAACCTGCGGGTCTCCCTGTCGATCTTGCCGCCCGCCTTGAGGATCTTCGTCTGGCGGATGACCTCGTAGGACAGGGCCTTCTCCACGTTCTTCAGGCCGGTGACGTTCTTGACCTCCACCCTCTCCTTGCCGACGGAGATGTTGCAGTCGCAGCGGATGCTCCTCTCGCCGTCGCCGGGGATGTCCAGCACGGTGCGGATGTCCTCGATCAGGGACTTCAGGAACTCCCTGGCCTCCGCGGGGGTCTTCATGTCGGGCTCGGTGACGATCTCAGCCAGGGGGATGCCCGAACGGTTGTAGTCCACCAGTGAGGACAGGTCCCCGGTCCTCTTGGTCTTCCCCGGGTCCTCCTCGACGTGGATCCTCGTGATGCCGATGGGCTTGTCCCCGAGGTAGTACACCCCGCCCTCCCCGATGGGGTTGTCGTACTGCGTGATCTGGACGCTCTTCGACATGTCCGGGTAGAAGTACGTCTTCCTGGAGAACCATACGGTGTCGTTGACCCTGCATCCCAGGAGCTTCGCGAGCATTATGCCGTACTCCAGGACCTTCCTGTTGAGGACCGGCCTGGACCCGGGCATCCCGAGGCAGGTGGGGCACACGTGGGTGTTCGGCCCCGGGGCCTCGGTGGTGGGGCAGGAGCAGAACATCTTGGACTTCGTGGGGAGCTGGACATGTATCTCGAGTCCTATCTTCATGCGGACACCTCCGGCTTCCTGATCTCGAACTCCTTCTCCCACTCCTCCGCGATGGTGAACAGGACGTCCTCGTCCCAGTGGTCGGCCACGAACTGCATGCCGATGGGCATGCCGTCGGAGCCGTAGCCGCAGGGCACGGACATGTGCGGAGTGCCGGCGATGTTGGCCGGGACCGTGAGGTAGTCCGCCTTGTAGTTGTCCAGGGCGGACATCTTGGAGATGTCGTCGAACCTGGGGGCGGTGAAGGGCATGGTGGGGGCGAGCACGGCGTCGTGGTCCTCCAGGACCCTCTTGTAGTCCTGGATGACGACCTGCCTGACCTGCCTGGCCTTGCTGTAGTACCTGTCGCTGTAACCGGCCATCCTGGTGAACGTGCCCAGGAGGATCCTCCTCTTGGCCTCGTCCCCGAAGTAGCGGGAGCGGACGTCTGAGAAGAAGTCGTCGAACTTCAGAGAGTAGTCCCCGTCCTGGTGG
>CASFMM010000079.1 GCA_949295765.1 uncultured Methanomassiliicoccales archaeon
GCGTCGGTGAGCCGGGGAATCTCCAGCGTGGTGGTGCCGATCTTGCCGTAGGTGCCGTCGGTGGCCCCCGGCCACTTCGCTTGGAGCTGCCGCTCATTGGCGCCGGTGATCGTATCCCCGGGGACCTTCTCCAGGGTCAGGTCGGAGTAGGCCTTGCCACCTGACGACAGTCCGTTGGTGGCGGTTATGCTTCCGCCGTTCCACTTGATGCTGAGGGACATCTCGTCGGTGTACGCCAGCCCTTCGCCCCCTGTCCAGTTGCCCACCCTGTCGAAGATGTGGTTGTACGCCTCGTCGATGGAGTTGGACCAGGTGTAGAGGTAGTTGGCCGCGTTGGTGATGAGCCCGGTGTTGTAGACGAGCTGTCTGGAGTTGAAGTCGAACCCTGCGTTCTCCGCCGTCCACTCGTCGTAGACGATGTACTCCATCATCTTGTTCCAGTAGTCGGTGGTGAAGAACCAGAGCTCGGCGTCCGAGGGCAGGATGCTGGTTATCAGATGGACTGCCGTGTTGGCGGCCACTTCGAGCGTGCCTGCTTCCATCTTGGAGAACTCTGTGTTGAGCTGATCCTCATCGTACGGGTTGTCAGCCAGATGGGAACCTACGAGGTATCCGATGACCCCTCCGAGGAAGAGTCCCGCTGTCAGTCCCATGGCGAACGCCAGGGTGACCGGTTCGATGCCGTAGACCGGGTCCCCGTCGGGATCCGATTCGTAAATCTCCTCTCTGATCTCCGAGAGGGTCATGTACCTGTAGCCTGTGGAATCGTCCTCCGAGGCGTACACCGTGGGCGCGAACGCGACGGCGACGATCAGGAGGATTGATATGATGGCCACTGCTTTCATTCCAAGATTAGTGCTGTTGCTCATAATACGAACCTCGCTACGAGGATAATTATCAGAATAACGATGACCACGCCGGCCACAATCTTGAGGAGGTTGTCAGGCTCATCGAGACCGCCGATCGTCCCGCCATCCTCTCCAGACCACATGGCGTAGAGGTTCAGGGTCTCGCTCGGGAACACCTCGTCGCCCGGCATGTAGATGGTACCCAGGAAATCCTCGGAGGTGTTCCACCCGAGGAACTTCTTGTCCCCAAGGGTGAACCCGCATTCCTGGATGATGTAGGAAGAAGCTCCCTCCTGATCCTCCATCTTGCCCTCGGCTCCATCGCCGCCGTGATAGACGACCTTTCCCAGGGTGCCCTCCACCTCGATCACGAGTGGCAGGGAGAACTGAGTGGAGTTGTACCTCCATGTGAGCTCCACATCATAGGTTCCGGATCTGGAGTATGTGTGCGTGAACTCGCTGGCGGAGCTGTTGGTGTCGGGCCTGGTATTGTCGCCCCAGTTGACGATGAGTTTGATCCCAAGGTCGCTGGGGGAGATGTCGATCAGCGTGACCTTGAGCCCGTCGGCAGTGTAGTCCGCATGGGCTTGATTGGGCTGTGGCTCCTCGCCGACCTCCGGAAGGATCTCTATGTCCCACTCCCAGACCTGGCTGCTGTCACGGACTTCCACGTGAATGAAGTTGCCCGCCTGCGTGGGGTCGGTGCATGTGCCTTTGATCTCTATCGCATACCTGTCACCGAGGTTCACGACCCTGTAGTCGAGCCATTCCAACTGGGTTTCCGTCAGGGTGTCGCTCATGATGGAGACTCTGGGTGCAGCGGTGTCGATGTAGAATCTCTGGACGTATTCGCTGTTGATGTTTGCCTGTCCGCGGAACTCGGGGGTCTCAACGACGTCACCTGCGGTGACGTTCACAGTATCGCTGTCGGATCCCCCGCTGTTCTTGACAGTGCACTTCACGGTGTAGTTGCCGATGTTGCGGAACACGTGGGTCTGGTTGTTGCCGGAGGCGTACTCGCCGTCTCCGAAGTCCCACTTGATAGAGTCGACGGTCGTGCTGACGGTCACGAAGAACATGTAGGTGTTCTCCTTACCCGTCCCACTTACATGGACGTAGTCAATGTCGGTGATTTCGGGCTTGGGGACCTCCGGCTCATCGGGGTCGGGCTCCTCAGGTTCGTAGTACACCAGGTCAAAGGAGTAGTTGTAATCGGCTGCCAGCCCGGGTGCGGAGAGGATCAACGTGATCGTCCACACGCCCGCTCTCTCGGCGGTGAACGAGATGCTCGTTCCAGGAACTCCAGTCAGGCTGTAGTATGACTGGGATGCGGTGGATCCGTCCAGTTCGACGATGTACGATGTCGCCTGGGCGTTGTCGGGCTTCACCGGGATGCTGTCCCTGTATGTGTCACCCACCTCGTATCTGCCTTCGGGATCGTCGATGACGAACACGGTCTGGTAGATGATGACCTCCCATTCGCCGGTCATGACCTCGCCCCCGACGGTGGCGGTCACGTTGAAGAACTCGTGGTAGGTGCCAGGGAGCAGTCCATAGAGGTTCACGGAGATCTCGTCGGATCCGGTCACGATGCAACCGGTTCCGTCGCTTGCGGCCGAATCATATGATAGGGTGAAGCTGTCGATCGTGTCACCGTTGGCATCCTTGACCACAGGGGAGTGCGTGAAAGTCAGTCCCTGATTCCCGTACACAGGCCAGGTCTCGATGACCAGGTCGGCGGCTTTCCAACATGCGTAGTACGATTTTCCAGGCTCGGGGGTAAATGACTCACCGGGCATTCCAACAGAGGTGCCCTCGGCGTTGGGGTTGTCGTACCATCCGATGATCGTGTGGTTCTCCCTACTGACTGCGGGAAGCACCATCTCTCCAGATGTGGCGGGAGTGTAGACCTCGGAGCCGTCGTTGAAGGTTCCACCGTTGGCATAGAACGTAACATTGGCCGATACGACGACAGTGAGTGTGTATGTTGTGTATGTGCTGCTACCTCCGTTGATACGTTTCTTGTGTTCGGTGACGGTGATCTCGTGCTCGCCAACGGGAGGTTGACCAGTGTATTTGCCTCTGGTCACACCATCATCTGTCAACCATGACGGTATGTCCTCATCCTCGATGTAGGTGCGGAAGGTGTAGCTCATCGTCGAGCTGTAGTATTTGTTCAGAATCAGGGTGTTCCCTGCCACCAGATTGACAGTATCATCCTTTGTCAACGTCTGATGCAGATCATACGTCACGTCGGCTGCATCAGATTCGCATGACAGCGAGGGGACGGCCACGCAGACCGCGATGACGGCGAGTGCCAGCAGTGTCCACTGCGCGGCTTTCATCGAGTCACCCCGATAAGCGGTGTCGTTGTTTCGTCATTCATTCAAATCACTCCAAAACAGGGCGCACCGCCGCGGTTTGGAGTGTCTCTGTTCACGGCGGGCCCCCATCCTGCGTCCGGATTATGCCCGGACGAGTGGACAGCCCCGGGCGAAGGTAAAGGCGGGGACAGGGGGATTGGCGGTGGGACGATGGGAATGGAAAGTGCTTATAAACCAGCCAATGGACAGAAATAATCAGCAAGGCAATCGCATCACGACGACGGAGGCATCCATCCACGCATCCGCCGTCACTTCGGTATTCTGAGAAAGTAAAGGGTGGCCGTCGCGGAGACGGCCTTTGATTGGGGTTTCAGCGCATCTGTCGAGGATCAGGAACGCGGCGAGCATTCATCTCGCCGAGACCGTCCCGTCCAGCACCTCCTCGATGTGCCTGGTAAGCCTGTCCGACGCCAGCATCGCGGTCTCGTCGTAGGCGTCTATGTAGCACTTCAGCGTGGTGGAGATGTCGGCGTGGCGCATGAGCTTCCTGACGGTCTGCAGGTCGGTCCCTGTGGTGTAGTACAGCGTGGTGGCGTAGTACCTCCTGAGGGAGTGGGTGGTGATCCTCACGCCGGTGTCGTGGGCCAGGTCTGTCATGCAGTCGGAGATCCTGGAGATCGGCATGTGGCCGATCCTCCCGTCGCGGTTCCTGCACTGTATGAGGTAGTCGTCCTTGCGGATCCCCCTCTTGTAGTCGGACACACGGTACTCGTCTATGGCCTCCAGCACGGGGGCGGGGATACGCATGTACGCTACTAAACCCTCAGAGCCGTGGCCCTTGCCGTGGATCGTGAGGATCCCGCGGTCGATGTCGCCGTCGCGGATCGCGTGCATCTCGCATCTCCTCAATCCCATGTACGCCCCCAGGCAGAGGACGAGCCTCTGCAGGGGGTCCGCGGCGACGTACGCCTTGCGGAACTCCCCGTCGCGGATGAACACCCTGTCGTGGGAGTCGCGGTTGCGGAGGAGCTCGGTGCGCTTGAGGATGTTGATCCCGGAGTGGTACTCAACCATGCCGGAGAGGCTGCGGAGGTAGGCGATCCTCACGGTCTCCTTGACGGGGATGGCCCTCCAGAGGTAGTTGATGTCGTCCACGCCGATCTCGAAAGCGTCCGTGGGGCGGTAGTCGGCGTGCAGGAACATGAGGCAGCGCTTCACGTTGTTGCGGTGGGTGTGGATGGTGTTGTCCTTGCGGTTGACCGCCCTGAGGTGGTCGAGCCATTCATCAGTCTGAGCCATCGAGAAATGAACTGTGTTGCGGTTCATGGCCGCGTATAGGCGGTCAACGGTTTACGCACAACATCGGATGGGTTGGGTATGTCAGATAAGGTGTCCCGGGACGAAAGACACGCCCGCAGATGTTCCAAGGGGCCATCCCGAGACGGGATTGTGATGAGGCGGCCCTATTTCTAATGTGCGTCCCGATCCTCAAGGGGAGGGATGCGGCCCTGTGGCTCTGCCACAGGGCCGTCATCCTCCCATGGAGGAAGGAGGGTGTCCCCGCCCGTGCCTAGAGCAGCCGACACGACCGGGGACCTCGGGGAATCCGGCTGATGGTATATCGGGTTTGTGCAGGGTCCGGAAAGGTCTCGGAACAAAATAGCCAGACTGTCGGAAAAAGTCACTCGGATGATGTCTCCTCATCATCCTCGGGGACATCCTCCGCGGGTCCGCGGAGAATCTCCTCGGCCTGCATCAGGATGTTGTACACCAGCATCCCCTTGTCGGTCAGCGAGAGCAGGGTCATGTTCCTGTGGTTGGTGGGGTGAACCTGGATCAGCCCCTCCTCCACCAGCCTGCCGATCTTCTCGTTGGTGTGGGCGTTGCGGGTGACGTACTGGTAGATGTCGGACTTCTTGCACATCGGGTTGTTGGCGATGAAGAATATGATCTCGACGGAGTTGGCCGAGCTGAAGATCCGGTCGATGTTCTCGAAGCCCATGAAGGGTTATAGGTGCCATGATAATAAAATGCTGGCACATCGGAGAACCGAGACGTTCGAGGTCGGTGCGGAGGGGCGGAAGCATTATGACTAGACGGGCCATAGTCACCCCGGAGGGGCGACCATGGCCGACGTACCGCAGTTCAGGGGGATCAGAAAGACCAACGTGCAGTACGCCGACCTGTGGAAGCCGATCAACTTCCCGAGAGCGTTGGCCGTTTCCGTCGTGAACCACCTGGTCGATGCCCACAAACCGGTGAACCTCGTGACCGTCAACAAGGCGAGGGTGTGCCACGTCGGGGAGATGGATGTGGAGGAGCTCTACAACGCGCCGGTGAAGCTCATACCGACGCTGTCCTTCGACTTCGATTCCCAGTATCCAGCTTTCTCGGAGATCGCCGACAACGTGCCGAAGTCCCCGCTGGTCATAAGAGACGCCGATGGAAGGCCGCTCCGCCGCCTGGACGTGATGTCCTCCGTCATTCCGGATTATACCACCAAGGGGCTGCCGCCCACCATGTCGGGCCCGGAGATGAACGTGAAGACCGACACGGCGGCGAACCTCGCCCTGTCGATGGCGACGTTGCTGATGTCTGAAAAAGAGAAGGCGCTGGAGGTCCTGAAGGGGGACATCCCGGACGACGTTGACTGGACGTCGTGGGAGTCGGCGTCGACGGTGGCCGACGAGGTGCAGGGGACGCTGGACGAGATTGTCACAACGTTCAACGACATGCAGTCGCCGTTCCTGCTGCAGTCGGTATGGCGCTCCGACGACGAGGACCTGTACATGGCGGACGACGCCATGGACGCGTTCGTGTGGACGGACATGGCGTTCAGCAGGCTGTTCCTGGACGCGCCCAGCAGGGCCACCAGCGGGATGTCCAGGCTAAAGAGGTGCTCCGTCAGGGTGCACAGGATCATGACGCTGGCCCTGTCGGGGGAGAGACCGGACGTGGCCGCGCTGATGAGGGGGATGTCCTACGGCGTGTCCGGGGACAAGGAGTTCATGGTCAACGGCAAGTACACGAACAGGCTGATGGCCTGCGACAGGCTGACCAGGCCGGCGCTGTCGAGGCTGGACGTGACGTTCCTGGCGTCGCTGGGGTTCGAGGACATGCTGAAGCCGGAGCGTAACCTGGGCGATGCCGTGTATTACGCGGTGAGGGAGCTCAGGAACTGAGTTACGAAAATGGGTATTTAAACCGCTTTTCTTACATCGCGTATGCGAAAGGATTCTTTCGTAATTCTAAACTAACAAAAATTTTCCACCGAATATTTTTCTAAAAACAAATTAAGAAAAGTTCTTTAAATAATAGGTTTATTTAATTTCATGAAGGAATCGGATTTCAAAGGTAAGGTGACCGGAGAGGTCAGATGGGCCATGAACGGCGCATACTGCTATTTCCATCCGTACAACCTGCCCTATGACTGGTTGTGCTCCCGCGAATCCATGTCCAAGATGAGACGTGCGTCCAATGAGCTGGCCCGTCTGGACGGGATGCTCAGGTTCATCGACCCTGAAACCGTCAAGATCCTGACCATGAACCTGTCCCTGAGGGAGTCCACGCTGAGTTCGTCCATCGAAGGGACCAGGTCCACGGTTGACGACATATTTCGTTCGGAAAGGGAAGAGGAGATGGACGAGTCCAAGGCCAGGGACAACCGTGAGGTCGTCAACTACCGCAGGGCTCTGCTGATGGGTTTCAGAAGGTTGCCTGTTGGAGGGAAGATAACGGTGGATCTCATCAGAGATCTGCACAGGATGCTGATGCGCGGGGTGCGCGGTTCCGACAAGTCCCCCGGCGAGTTCAAGACTCACCAGAACGCCATCGGGCGCGTATCAGACACGGTCGAGACGGCGAAGATGGTGCCTGCTTCGCCGGAGTCCGTTGACTTCCTCCTGGATAACTGGCTGGAGTATGTCAACTCCGACGATATCGACACCGTGGAGAAGGTGGCCCTATCCCATTATCAGTTCGAGGTCATACATCCGTTCAGAGACGGGAACGGTAGAATCGGAAGGCTTCTGATTCTAATGATCATGCGCCGCGACGGTCTCCTCACCCACCCCGTCCTGTATCTGAGCGGGTATCTCAATCTGAACAGGGACAGGTACATCGACCTCATGTACAGGGTCAGCACGGACGACGCACTCGACGAGTGGTTGGGGTTCTTCTCGGACGCCCTGCTCCAGCAGTCGAGGTCCACCGCCACCACTGTCGATTCGCTGATCAAGTATCGTGACCAGCTCAGGAACGGCGCGGCGGACATCAACGAATCCCGTACCATCGACTTGTTGTTCAGGAACCCGTATGTGTCCTCTGCATATGTCGCCGAGGCGTTGGGGATCTCGCCGCCGACGGCGCTCAAGGTGCTCAGGAGGCTGGAATCCGATGGAGTGCTGAGGGAGGTCACCGGGAGGAAGCGCAATCTCCTGTTCCGTGCGGACGGTGTGATGGAGATCCTGAGGTGAGCGGAAGGTCATCGGAACCATCCGGCGGTTCCGATGCATCCGTGGCGATTGCCTCCAGGTCCATCAGGACCGAGGCGATCCTGCTTCCACGCCCGGTGGGTTCGAGGAGGGACCTCCCGTCGACGACGGTCTCCGAGAGCATGCCGGAGTCGACGAGGGATTCGATCTTCCTGCGGACCATCGAGCTCCTGCCGAGTTCCCTGTAGACGTCCGATCTGGAGCAGAACGGGTTCTCCACGACGAAGGCGATGATGTCCGCTGTTCCGGAGGATGACAGGAGTGCGCCGATGAGTGTGTCGGACATGAGAATTGTGTAAGGTGGAGGCCCCGCCCTTATTCGGGGCCCCCGGTTTGGTCTTCAGGTTTCCGTGAGTTGCGCTCTCTCAACGCGGGAGCAGATGTACTCGTTGTTCGCGTTCGTCGTTGCGTTCAACCCTTT
>CASFMM010000080.1 GCA_949295765.1 uncultured Methanomassiliicoccales archaeon
CGTATGCAACTGTGGAGATGGCCCAGCCTGGTAAGGCGTAGGACTGCTAATCCTATGTCCCAAAAGGACCCGGGGGTTCGAATCCCCCTCTCCACGCCATTATATTATCCACAATCCATTATCAAGCGTCTCGATAAGACCCGCAGGTTGGTCGTGAATCGGCCCATTGTACCTACGGGCAACAGACAAACCCTTCCGACTTCGTTTATCCCTGGAGTTCCATACGGATCCGATCGGATGATTGACCTCCAATTCATCAGGCCCGAGGACGCAGAGAAGATCTCGGAGATTGCATACCGGCTGTTCTTCGAGGTCTACCCGTACGAATCGGAGGAGGTCGTCAGGGAGTTCCTCGACGAGAACCAGTCTCCGGAATCCATCAGGATGCAGATGGGTGCCGGCATCCGGTACGCCTTCATCACACTGGACGGTGAGACGGCCGGCTACGTCGCCTTCGGGATCTCCGACGGAACGATGGTCATCAGCAAGCTGTACCTGTTCGAGGACTTCCGCGGGAGAGGCGTCGGCTCCGAGACGCTTGAGCTCGTAGAGAGCTTCGCCCATAGGGAATGCGTCTCCGTCATACGGCTGGAGGTCAACTCCGAGAACACCGGTGCGATCCGCCTGTATGTCAGGAAAGGCTATGCGGGCAGGGGCAGAGCCGGGCTCCAGGGGAAGCGTCTCGTGATGGAGAAGAGCCTGGAGCCCGACGGTTCCTGGCTCAGTCCCTGAGAGACCTTCCCAGCTGATAGGCCCTCTCACAGAACCCGCTGCGTTCCGTCATCTGCGGTGTTCCGCACCCGGTGCCCAGGATCATGCCCTCGTCTCTGAAGTTCATGTACCTGCACAATGTCTGGTAGTGGTTCTCGAGGTCATTCATGGTCCAGTCGTTGCTGTCCCATGCCGCAGCGATCAGCGCCGACCTCAGATGTTTCCCGGAGAGTCTGGTGGTGTAGCTGTAGAACCTGTCGATCACCATCTTGAGCTGGGCGGACATCCCGAAGTAGTACAGCGGCGTGACGAACACCACCATGTCCGAGTCCAGGAGCAGATCCCTGACCTTCGGCATATCATCCTTTATCGCGCATTCGCCGTTCATCCCGCAGCGGTCGCACCCGATGCACGGATGGAAGTCGGAATGCGCGGCGTCGAATGTCCTGATCTCATGCCCCGCCTCCTCGGCACCGCGTATGAAACTCTCCGCCAGCAGGTTCGACGAACCGTGCCTGTGCGGACTTCCCTCTATGACTGCGATCCTCATCCGATCACCTCTCCGGAATCCCGGATTATACTTGACCTGAATCCAACTCCAGAATATAACCGTGAGGTATCCGTTCTGTTACCTCTGCGACCCAATCACATCTATATGGGCGTACATCCTGGGCTCCCCATGGACGGCAGGACCGTTATCGGGAAGACCGTTGTCTTCGGGATCATCTGCGTCTTCATGGCGGTGTTCCTCTACCTCTTCGGCACCGGATACGCGGTCCTCGGAGTGAACGTCGCCGTGGCCGCACTGGTCATGTTGTCCAAGGACATGTCCGTAAGGCCGTTCTCCAACCTCGGGAGCATCCTGGGGATGCTCGTCCTGATGGGCGTGGGCTCGTACATGGGGTCGCTGGACCCGTACCTGGGAGTCGTCGTCAACTTCGTCGTGGTGTTCCTTGTCGTGTTCCTGTCGATGCAGGACCTCAACTCGCCGATGCACTTCCCGCTCCTGCTCTTCTACGCGTCGATGGTCACCATGCCCATAACGGTCGACCAGATGCCGGACCGCATCCTGATCCTCGCCGTGAGCGCGGTGTTCATCGTCTGCCTGAACGTGTTCGTCAACCGCAGGAGCCGCAACCGCACCGGGCACAACGGGGTCATCGCCCTGTGTCAGGAGATCGACCGCTGCGCGTCCGACGTCCTGGAAGGAGGGAAACCCGACCATGAGGACATAGACCGGATGGCCGTGGAGCTGAACCGCAGGCTCTACGACAGGATGAAGAGCCGTTTCATCACGACACCGAAGAAGCGCACCGCCATGGACCTGGTGGTCTCGCTCGCCGACCTGGGCAGGGTGGTCTGCAGAGGGGAGTGGTCCCCGCAGGCCCTGGAAGGGTTGAAGGAGGTGATCGGGATCATCATCTCCCACGAGAGGGGCGACACAACGGCATCCCTCGTGTCCTCCAGGGTGGAGGAGTACCTCGCCGCGAACCCTGGCATAGCCTACGGCACCGGGATGATCCTCAGGGACGTGGCCAACGCCCTGCTGGTTCTCGAGTCCGGGGAGAACGAGTACGACACCCACAGGATGCCGGACATGAGGAGGGCTCTCGCGACGCTCATGGACGAGGCCCGCCGCGACTCCATCAGGTTCACGTTCGCCGTCCGCATGGCGCTCGTGTTCTCGCTGGTGGTCTTCGCATGGGACTACTGGGACTGGGCGGACGCCAAGGTCATGGTGTTCACGGTCATCGCGATAGTGGTCCCCTATCTGGAGGAGTCCGGGAAGCGCTCGGCGATGCGTCTCAGCGGGACGGTGGCCGGAGGCCTGACCTTCATCATTGTGTTCGCTGCGATCGGCGGATACACGACGGCCCTGATGGCCGTTGGCATGCTGGCCGCATACCTCTACGTCCTCCTGGACACGGGAAGGTACGACCGCAAGATGTTCTTCTACACGCTCCTGATCCTGATAGTGTCGTCGCTGTCCTCCCCCGCGCCGGTCACCTCCGGCATTGCGTTGGAACGCATCGAGTTCACCGTCATGGCGATGGTCATCAGCATCATCGCCAACCGCGTGGTGCTGCCGTACCGTGTCAAGGACGAGAACATGGAGCTCTCGGTCAGGTCCATGCGCATAAGCCTGGAGAGGATCTTCAACCTGCGCGACCTCGTGGACGGGAAGCCGGACGCCGAGGAGGAGACGTACCTCTCCGCCAGGTCCGCCAGCATCTCCCAGAAGATGCTCCTGAACTCCGACGACCTAGACGATCCCCTCTCCAAGAGGTTCCTGATGAGGCAGGACTCGCTGTCCGTACAGTGCTCGTCCCTCTACAAGGCCATACCGACCATGTCGCCGGCGTGCCGCGAAGCGGTTGGCAGGATGCTGGCCGCGGACCCCGAGACGGACGACCCGCTGCCCCTGGTTAACATGGAGGGGCTGGACGCATACGAGGAGGAGTGCGTCAGGAGGGCCAGGAGCGTCATCTCCACCTACCGCAGGAACAGGAAGCTGATGTTCCGGATCATCGTGGAGGGTTTCCTCGACGAGTCCCGCAGGCCGGGCGCCGACAGGCTTGCATGATAGATAGAAGTACACATGACGCGATTCGGGTGCCATGAAGTTCCTCGTCATCACCGACCTGCACCAGAACGTCCCCATGATCGACCGCATCAACGCCGAGATCGAGAGGAGCGGAGCGGAGTTCGTCCTCTTCCTGGGCGACGTCACCGACTTCGGTACCGGGGAGCAGGCGGCGGACATAATCTCGAAAATAAGGTCCAAGGTCTACGCCATCCCGGGCAACTGCGATCCCCTCGACCTCCCGCAGAAGATCGGCGGTGTCGCCGTGGACATGCACGGGAACGCGGCGGATGTCGGAGGCTACAGGCTCGTCGGCCTCGGAGGCTCCAACATCACGATATTCCACACCGCGTTCGAACTGGAGGAGGAGGACCTGTACGAAGGACTGAGGAAGAACGCCTGCGAGGGAATGATCCTCATGACCCATGCCCCGTCCTACGGTATACTGGACGAGATACCCTCCGGAGCCAACGTCGGCAGTCCCGCGATCAAGAGGATCGTGGACGAGTTCCATCCGATACTCGCGCTCTCCGGGCACATCCACGAGGCGATCGGCTGCAAGGTCATCGACGGCACCACCTTCGTGAACCCCGGACCCGCCAAGGAGGGACGCTGCGCCGTCATCGACATCACCGACGGGAAGGTCGATGTGGAGCTCACCGGACCGGCCTCCGAGTGATAACAGCTCCGAGGGGGTCCTCCCCCTCATTTTTCTCACGCTTAACTTTAAATATGGAACCATGATTAGCCTGCTTGATTACAATGGCACTTTGGCAGGGTAAATCCAACAGGAAGCCCACAGGCGGCAGGCTCGCAGGAAGCCCACAGGCGGCAGGCTCGTCGCCAACCAGGGCAAGAGGAAGTTCGAGATCGGCAGAGAGAAGCAGTTCACCAGGATCGGTGAGCAGAGCCTCAAGCAGTATCGCGGAGCCGGCGGAAGTGTCAAGGTTGGAATGCTCAGCGCCCAGTACGCCAATGTGGTCGACAAAAAGACCAACACAGTCAAGAAGGTCAAGATCCTGACTGTGAAGTCCAACCCGGCTGACCCCAACTACGTTCAGCGTAACATCATGAACAAAGGGGCAACCATCACTACCGAGATCGGCGACGCCATCGTCACGTCCAGGCCTGGACAGGATGGCGCCATCAATGCTGTTCTGCTTGAGTAATCGAATCCAAGAAACCCCTTACCGACCCACTCGGTCGGTCTTTCCTTTTCCAACCAATATCACGATGAACGGTTCATCACCGATGGTGTTCCCCGTAGACCTCGGGGAGTATCCCGTCCAGACAGGAGTACTGCTGGTAGCATGTGCTTGCCAGCCCCATCATCCGCCTCTCGTTCAGCAGCAGGAGACGCAGAAGCAGGTTGCCGTTGGTGCGGCCGATCCAGAACCTGGCGTTGAATAGACAGCCGTAATCCGTCTCATACGCAGAATAGACGAAATCGGAATACAGTATCCTCCCCTTGCGGGCCTTGATGTGCCCACAGTAAATCAGGGGGGTCTCCCGCAGACCTCACATCCTCGTCCGAGAATCCGAAATCCTTCGGATACACCAGATCTATCCTGAACGGCAGAGAGATGTCACCCACGGACTGGTACGGATAAAGGGTCACGGGACGGAAAGGAGGCATGCTCTCGGATTGGAAGTAGTCGGCATCATCCTCCGCGTATGTGAGCTCCAGGTTGGATTCCGGAAGCCATGCACGGAAGCGTTCCGCATCCTGGGGGAACCACCAGACCCACCATGTGAGCATCTCCTTGGTCACACCGTGCATAGGACAGGAAACGGACACCATGAACGATCCGTCCGGGAACTCAGCGACACCGTTCTCCGTCCTGAGCGAGGGGTCGCTTATCGCCCTTACGCGGTCCTCGAATGGGACCAGCGTCGTCTTGTGTCCTTTGAACGACTCGACAACCTCCACGGGTACAGAAGGTATCTCCCTTACCCTGAGCCTGTTCAGAGTGGCATCCATGAATGGAGGATGCCTGCATCGTATTTATTCTGGATTGAAGGAATGACGGCAACGAAACAATGATACAGAGGACGAATGGTGAGGTGTATGACATACGACCCGGACATAGCGATAACCCTCTGGCCCGGATACTTCGACATCAACCGCACCAGGTCCGAGGGAAGGAGGCTCCCCAAGGAGCTGTGCGTGTCCAATCCAGATCTGGACAGGATGGCGCCATCAATTCTCTTCTACTTGAGTAATCGAATCCAAGAAACCCCTTACCGACCCATCTGGGTTGGTCTTCCTTTTTTCTGTTCTTCGTTGATTACATAGAACCCTCAGCGGTGGTTCTTCCAGTAGAGCTCCGGGAGAATCTGATCGAAATCCATGTAATGCTCGAAGCATGAGCGTGCGATAGCCATCATCCGCTTCTCGTTCAACAAAAGGAGCTGGAGGAGCAGGTTCCCGTTGGTGCGTCCAATCCAGCATCTGACGTTGAACAGACAGCCGTAATCCGTCTGGTATGCCGCATAGTAGAAGTCGGAGTAGAGGAGCTCCCCCTTGACCGACTTTATCCTCCCGCAGATGACCAACGGGTCGCCTGCCGCCTTTATATCCTCGTCGGTGAAACCGAAATCGGACGGCATGACCAGGTCTATGCGGAAGGGAAGCTTCAGATCCCCCGTCTTCTGGAGCGGATAGAGCGTCACAGGTCTGAAAGGAGGCATCCTGTCGGCATTGAAGTAGTCCGCATCGTCCTCCGAATACGATATGTCGAGGTTGGAGCCTGGCATCCAGGCGCGGTAGCGTTCCACATCCTGAGGGAACCACCAGGCCCACCATGCGAGCATGTCCTTCGTGACCCCGTGCATCGGACATGAGACGGACATCATGAACGACCCATCCTGGAACTCCCTGACACCGTTCTCCTTCCTGAAAGCCGGTTCGACGAGTGCCCTGGAGCGCTCTTCGAAAGGAATGAGCGTGGTCCTGTGATCCTCGAAGGAATCAAGGATGTTCTGCGGCACAGGAGGGATTTCCCTGGTCTTGAGCCTGTTCAGACTGGCATCCATGATATAGGAAAGGCGATATCGTATAAATCCACGACCGCGGAACCCCCACGAAGAACTAATAAATACGGAGGAAGGATAGCCGAACTCATGGCATACGATCCGGACATAGCGATAACCCTCTGGCCCGAGTACTTCGACATCAACCGCACCAGGTCCGAGGGAAGGAGGCTCCCCAAGGAGCTGTGCGTGTCCAATCCTGACCTGGACATCATCGCCAAGGGCGCGATGATCCTCGACCTGGAATACGAGGTCCGCGAGGACATGTCCTATCCCAAGGCCCCGCGCGCAAAGCACGGCTGCGTCAAGGTCGAGAGGGGGGTTATGTCCAAGACCGAGCTCCTCCCTAAGATCGGGGAGATCCTGGTGAGCAACCAGAGGAAGTGATCCTTTTGATGAGTCCTCTGGACTCCAGGGTGATGGATGCCAACGCCGAGGCGCTGGGGGTGTCCGTCACAGAGCTGATGGGCAACGCCGGAAAGGCGGTTGCCGAATTCATCGAGAAGAGATATCCAGGCCGTAACGTGCTGTTCGTCTGCGGACCCGGGAACAACGGCGGAGACGGATTCGCCGCCGCGTCCCTCATGGACCCTAAACTGGTCTCCGTGGCTCTACTGAAGAAGCCTTCGGAGATCCACACGGATGCTGCCTGGCACTATTACAGTGAGTTGCGCTGCCCCATAATCGACTACTCCAAAGCCGACCTTAACGCCTACGACGTGGTTGTGGACTGCGCCCTGGGAACAGGGATGCGCGGAAACGTCAGGGAACCCTACAGGAGCTTCATAGTCGAAACTACAGGACTGCATGCCGTCGTATCCGTGGACGTGCCGTCCGGACTCGGTTCGGATGTGTCCGTGCACCCTATGGCGACTGTCACCTTCCATGATCTCAAGGAAGGCATGTCCCGCGAGAACAGCGGGGAGATAGCCATCGCCGACATAGGCATCCCGGCCGAAGCCGTTGACGCAACAGGCCCCGGGGACATACTCAGATACCCCATCCCTGGGACTGGGAGCCACAAAGGCCAGAACGGCAGATTGATGATCGTTGCCGGAGGACCGTACTTCGGAGCTCCCATCATGTCGTCCATGTCTGCGCTCAGAACCGGAGCGGATATCGTCAGGCTCTACACCCCCGAGTCGATTTTCGACACGGTTGCCGGCACCAATCCCGTGCTCATGGTGACCAAGCTTCCGGGCGACAGACTCACCACGGAGTCGGTGGAGTTCCTTCTTTCGGAATCAGAGAACTACGACGCCGTCCTCATAGGCCCCGGACTCGGCACGGATCCGGACACCGTGGATGCCGTCAGGTCCTTCGTGTCCTCATGCGAAGTCCCGATGGTCATAGACGCAGACGGGATCACTGCCGTCGTCGGGATGGAATTCAAAGGAAACGTCGTGCTGACCCCGCACCACAACGAGTTCAGAAGATTGGGTGGCACATGCTGTCCCAACGAACTCGCGGAGAAGCTCGGCGCCGTCGTGCTCCTGAAGGGAGCTACGGACGAGATCTCCGACGGCAGGAGGACCAGGCTGAACCGCACCGGGACACCTGCGATGACCGGAGCCGGCACGGGCGACGTCCTGGCGGGAGCCACAGCCGCCCTGCTCTCTAAGGGCATGACGCCTTTCGACTCCGCATGCCTGGCAGCATACATCTGCGGCAAAGCGGGCGAGTACGCCTTCGAAGACAAATCCTACGGACTCATCGCCACCGATGTCATCGACGAGATCCCGCATGTTCTGAGGGGCGGCCTGAGATGACCGAGATTCAGCCAGTGTACGACATCCCCGCCCTCAAGGTGGAGAACTGCCTTGTCATCGGCGACCTCCACATCGGCGTGGAATCCCACCTGAGATCCAAGGGATTCCACCTGGTGTCCCGCACCACCGACATGCATGAGGCGATTCTCGCCGCTGCTGACGACGATGTCACAAGGCTGATCGTCATAGGGGATGTGAAGGACTCCGTTCCCGGTTCGACGAAGCAGGAGTACCGCGAGATTCCCGACTTCTTCGAGAGCCTCTTCGAAAGGTTCGACATGATAGATGTTGTCCGCGGCAACCATGACACCAGCATCGAGGAGTTCCTACCCGGCAGGGTGAAGATACGCCCCGCCACCGGGCTGAAGCTGGGCGACGTCGGGTTCATCCACGGACACACATGGCCGTCCGAGGAGGTCATGGACTGCGACACCCTGGTGATGGCGCACAACCACCCGGCCGTTATGTTCAGAGACGGTGTGGGAAGGCGCACCACCGAGCCCTGCTGGTTCAGGGGATCGTTCAAAGAAGATGCTCAGGACGTCAGGTTCCCGAAACTGCCCAGAGGCTTCATCGTGATCCCCGCGTTCAACCGCATGCTCGGAGGATCCCCGGTCAACGTCATAGGGGAGGACCTTCTGGGCCCTGTCCTCAACAGCGACCTGGTCGATGTGGACAACGCCCATCTGTACCTCCTGGACGGTATCGACCTGGGGAAACGTTCCGACCTCATGGTGACCGGCAAGGACTACAGCAGGTACAAGGACGCCCCACAGAGAAGGGCCAAGTACTCCTGAAACCCCCCATTACTTCCACTGGAGATTTCCCTCCTTTTCCGTAGTTGCTCCGAAGGTGTACGCATCGTTACCGAGCTTGAAATACCGGCTGTTGGGACTATAAAAACAGGCCAGAAGTGTACATAAACTCGCGTTTTGGCTCCATCGGAGGTTGATGATCGAAGGAAACCGCCAATCGGTCAAGCGGATTTCCACTGGAACCCGGAGAATAGAATTTCCGTTGCAGAAGGGGAAAAGGGGTTTGTTAAGGGAGGGGAGACCCCCTCCGGTTTTCAACGGTATCAGTTGCGGCTGATGACGTCGTAGACGGATCCGTCGGCGTTCCTGATCTCAGCGGTCAGAGGCATCTGGCCGGGCAGAGCATGGGTGGCGCAGGAGTTGCAGGGGTCGTAAGCCCTGAACGCCATCTCGACCATGTTCAGCAGACCGGGGGAGACCTCGAAGTTGTGGATCAGGGCCTTGGCGACCTTGGCGACATCCATGCAGATGGGACCGTTGTTGTTGGTGGTTCCGACGACCAGGTTGCATGCGGTGACGATTCCGTTCTCGTCGCATGTGTAGTCGTGTGTCAGGGTTCCGCGGGGAGCCTCGACACAGCCGACTCCGCGTCCGCCGGGCACGATGTCCTTCTGCTTGATGTCTCCGTTGGTGAGGTCGGGGTTCTGCGCGTCCTCGAGACACTTCTCGGCGCAGCAGATCAGCTCGATGATCCTTGCCCAGTGGGTGACCAGGGTGTGCTGGCAGGGTCCCTCGACTCCGGCGTCCTTCAGGATGCCGCGGTACTCCTGCAGAGCGTCGTTGGCCAGGGGCGTGGGCATCTCCTTGCACACGTTGAGCCTGGACAGGGGGGAGGCCCTGTAGAGTCCGCTGTCGGGTCCGTCGACGAGTCCCTTGTATCCGGGGTTCCTCAGGTAGGGGAACTTCTCGTAGGACCAGGGCTCGACGGCCTCGGCGATGTTGTCGAGGTAGTCGTAGGGGTCGTACAGGTGGGTCTGCTCGCCCTTCTGGTTGACGACCTTGACCTTTCCGTCGTGGATCTCGAACTGGTCCTTGTCGTTGACCAGACCCATGTGGTAGGTCTCGTGGTAGTACAGGTCGGGGTTGAGCACGATGTCCATGTACTCCTTGTTGCCGAGGACGACGTCCTTGAACACCTGGAGGGTGGTCTTGGAGAACTCGACCATGTCCTGTGCGAAGCCGATGATCTGCTGCTGCTCCTCTTTGGAGACTCCCTTGGAGACTCCTCCGGGAACTCCCATCAGGGGGTGGGTGGGCTTTCCACCGATGATGGCCTGGATGTTCTGGGCCTCACGGCGGGTCTTGACGACGGCTCCACCGAGCTCGAGTCCGACGCGTCCGATGACACCGAGGACGTTCCTCTCCGCCGCGGGGGCGGCGGGTCCGCACACGAAGTCGGGCGCAGCCAGGGCGTAGAAGTGCGCGATGTGGCTGTGCACGAAGTGGGCGTTGTAGAACGTGTCCCTGATGAGGTAGGCTGTGTCGGTGGGCTTGGTGTTGTAGCATCCGTCGATCGCCTTGGTGGCCGCCATGTGGTGGGCGCCGGGGCACACACCGCAGAGCCTGGCGGTGATCTGGTTGAGCTCTGTGACCTTCCTTCCGATGCAGAACCTCTCGAATCCCCTGAGCTCGGGAACCTGCCAGTAGGCGTTCTGGACATCTCCCTTGTCGTCCAGGAAGATCTCGATCTTTCCGTGTCCCTCGAGACGGGTGATAGGGTCCACGGTCACGCGGTTTCCGGTGACTTTCTGCTTGTCATCCCAAATGATAGGTGCTGTCATTTCACTGACCTCCTTCCTTGACTGCTCTCTTGATGAGAGACTTTCCGAGTGTGTAGGCGTAGAAGTACCCGAGCGGGTCCTTGATGGTGCTCATGATCTTGATGATCTCATCCTCGCCGCAGGTCGGGTCCTCGTCCAGGACGGGGAACAGAGAGGCGACGGCTGTGAACATACTGGCACCCTGCTCCTGCACATCGGGGGACGGGCCGTAGCATCCGCGGCAGGGCTGTCCTGCCCTGGTGCACCTGGCACCGCATCCGCCCATGGTGGCGGGTCCGAGGCAGAGGATTCCCTGGTCCATCAGGCAGACGCCGTCTTTGATGTCGACCTCGTGGGGCTCCTTGATCTCGGTGATCCTGGCGTTCTCCTTCTTCCTGGGGCACTCCTCGCACAGGGTCTTGGTGGTGATTCCGACCTCGGTTCCCTTGGGCGGGAGGGGCACTCCGTTGTAGACGAAGTCCGCGACGGCCTTCAGCAGCTGGCTGATGGACTCGGGGAGGGGCGGGCATCCGGGGATGTAGTAGTCTACATCGACGACCTGGTCGAGCGTCTTGACGGTGTCGTACAGGGTCGGGATGGTGAGCTCTCCCTCGGGGGCCTGGTAGGACGTCTGGGGGATCACGGGTGCGTCTTTGTGGTAGTCGGCCTGGAAGTTGGCGGAGGAGGGGGTCTTGGTGTAGACGTAGTCCAGGATCTCCTCGGCTCCTCCGGGGACCAGGTTGGCCAGGGCGGGGCTTCCGCCGAACATGGCGCAGGTTCCGTAGGCGACGACGATCTTGGACTTCTGCCTCAGCAGCTTGGCCATGTGCTCGTTCTCGGTGTTCCTGATGGCTCCGTTGATGAGGGAGACGGTGATCTCTCCGTCCTCCATGGCCTCGATGTCCTTCTCCTTTCCGTCGGCGGCGACGGGCCACATGACGATGTCGGCCATGTCGCCGATGGTCAGCAGCCTCTCGTGGGTGTCCAGGAGGGACACGTCGCATCCACCGCAGGCGGCGGTCCAGTAGACGGCCAGTTTGATCTTCCCTCCGGCGGGTGCGCCGGGCAGGAGGGGTCCGAGGTCGGCCGCGGGCAGGATGGCGTCCTTGGGGACGTCTGCGTCGCCGGATGTGGCCACGGGCGGGACGATGAAGTCGTAGGGGCCGGGGTTGGCTCCGTCGGACTTGGGTGCGGCCGCCTTGGGGGCCTCGGTCTTGGCGGGTGCGGGCTCTGCCTTGAAGGAAGCGGAGGTCGAGGTGGGCTCGGCCTTCGGCTTCGC
>CASFMM010000081.1 GCA_949295765.1 uncultured Methanomassiliicoccales archaeon
TGACCCTCCAGCTCGTCGCCGTGGGTGCCGGTGACTATGCATATCCTCTTCGCATCAGGCCCGACGCCCTCGGGCGCGATCCTGTTCTTCTGAACCCTGAGCTCCTCGTCCACGGGGAGTTTGATAGAGACGACGTTCTCGATCATGAGCTGACCTCCTGGTCGTTGACGGGGGAGACGTTGGCGTGCACCCTCTGGGAGACCGGATGCGCACCGAAGAACACCCCTCTGTTGATGCGGCAGTCATCGTAGTCCCTGCCGTGTGACACCTTGATGTGGCGCGGGCCGACGAATGTGTCCCCCGTCGGGTCCAACCCGTACCAGGTCCCCTCATGGAGGACCTCCACCCATGCATGGCTCTCGCCCTCTCCGACGGTGAAGCCGACGACGTACCTGCACGGGATGCCACTGCACCTGAGCAGGGACAGCATGATCTGGGCGTAGTCCTGGCAGACCCCCCTTCCGACTGCCATGGCCTCCTCGGCGGTGGTCTCCGGGCCTGTGACCCCCTTCTCGTAGACGAATCTGGAGTGGAGCCTGTGCATGAGCCCAACTGCGCGGGAGAGGTCGTCGCAATCGCATTCCGGCGCGGAAGACAGGAAGCCCTCGATGGCGGGACCGGGTGCGGTCCGTGACGTGTGGTACTTGAACACCATCCCGTCGTCGCCCTCCGCCAGACATTCCGGGACAGGGGTCTCCGGATCCTCCGAAGGAACCTCAACAGCACCCTGCACGGATACGGAGAACGATGTGTGGCCGTCGTGGACGGTGCCTTCGATGGTGGCGTTCCCGAAGCCGTCCCTTCCGAAGGTGTACGGTACATCCGGGACCAGGGAGACCTGGGTCGAGACGACGGTCTGCCTGAGCGTGTCCGAAGGGACGCAGCGCAGCGTGTACGAGTGCTTGACGGCCTCGCCGTCGAAGCCCAGCGTCAGCTGGTACTGGAACCCAAGAAGATTCTTTTCGGTGTCCAGGGTAGCATCCCTCCGGCAGCCCTAACGTGAGCCAGTAGTTTAACGTTGTGACTCAGACGTCCACCATGGACTCGATGAGACGTATGGCGTCCGCGTATGGCACGTTCTCCTGGGCGAGCATGTTCCTGAGCCTGGGTATGGCGTCCTGGTCGTAGTTCAGCCCGGTCCTGACGATCCTGTTCTGGAGCCTGTTGACCTCGAACGAGATCTTGTCCGCGGGCAGCCCGAACCTCAGGTACAGGTCTATCCTCTCGATCCTCCTGGCGGCCTTGACGATGCTCCTCTCGCTGTAGTCGACCACGCGGTCGTCCAGGCATCCCCAGAAGGCGAATAGGTCGTCTATGACCGTCTGCAACCCGATCAGGGGTGCGACGCCCAGGGAAGCTTTCCTCATGTCGTAGATCGCCAGCTGGATGTACGAGAGCGTGTCGGAGCCGATGTCGTCTCTGAGCACGACGGCGTTGTCGTAGGCGCGGATGAGGTTGCTGATGATGGAGTCGGGGTTGCTGTCGTCGAAGGGGTAGTTCCTCAGGAAGTCCTCCTTGTCGGCGTAGACGTTGGGGATGCTGACCCTGCGGCAGTAGTCCGGATACGAGACCTCCTGCTCGTCGATCATCCTGTCGTATCCCTTGAAGAACTCCATGCAGGTGGTGTACACCCTCTCGACGTACCTTCCGAGCCAGAACAGCTCGTTCGCCTTCTCCGTAGTGATGTTGCTCATTCCTGATCACCTCGAGAGGACCCATGTGTCCTTGAAGCCTCCGCCCTGCGACGAGTTCACGATGAACGAGTCGGGGTTCCTGGAGAACCTGGTCAGTCCGCTCCTCCAGACCACGGTCTTCTCGCCCGTGAGGACGAACGCGCGCAGGTCCGCCTTCCTGAACACCCTCTGGCCGTCGTCCAGGATGTCCAGGTCCTTGAAGTCGATGACCTCCTGGGCGATGAACCTCCTGGGCTCGCTCTTGATCAGGTCGATCAGAGCGGCCTTGTGCTCGGCATCCAGCTTGCTGCCGAACACGACACCGTACCCTCCGGCCTCCGCGACGTCCTTGATCACCAGGTTGTCGAAGTTCTCCAGCACGTATTTCCTGTCATCCTCGTAGAACGGGAGGTACGTTGGGGCGTTGTGCAGTATGGGCTCCTCGTTCAGGTAGTACTTGATCATCTTCGGCACGAAGTAGTAGATGCCCTTGTCGTCGGCTATGCCGTTGCCGGGGGCGTTGATGAGGGCCACGTTGCCTGCCCTGTAGGCGGACATTATGTGCGGGACGCCGATGACGGAGTCCTCGACGAAGACCATCGGGTCCAGGTAGTCGTCGGAGATCCTCCTGTAGACGCACCCTACCCTCTGCTTCCCGCCGTGGTAGTCGGTGTAGTACACGACGTTGTCCTCCACCGTGAGGTCCTGCCCTGTGACCAGGATCGCCCCGGTCCTCTCGGCCAGGTAGGAGTGCTCGAAGTAGGCCGCGTTGTAGCGTCCGGGCGTGAGGATGACGTTGATACCACCGGTGTTGACGTGGTCCATTGTCCTCCTCAGGATGTCGGCGTAGTCGCTGTTGTCCTCCACCTGGTAGTGCTTGAACGTAGCAGGGGAGGCCATCCTGGTGAACTTCCTCGCGATCAGCGGGTATGAGGCGCCGGAAGGTACCCTGAGGTTGTCCTCCAGGACATACCATGTGCCGTCCTTGGCCTGGACCAGGTCGATCCCGGAGATGTGGCTGTAGATGCCCTTGGGCGGGACGATGCCGTCGCACTCCTTCAGGAACCCGGAGGATGTGAAGACAAACTCCTCGGGGACGATGCCGTCCTTGATGATGCGTTTCTCCCCGTAGATGTCCGCCAGGAAGCGGTTGAGGGCGTCCACGCGCTGCCTCAGCCCCTTCTCGAGATACTCGAACTCCTGCTTGCTGATGACCCTGGGGATCGGGTCGAAGGGGAAGAGTTGCTCGTTGAACTTGCCGTCCTTGTAGATGCCGAACTTCACCCCGTACCTTGCCAGGAGACTGTTCACCGTCTCCGTCTGCTTGAATAGATCGTCCATGTTAATCCAGCCGTGTGGCCTGTGGCCTATGGAAGGAAAATGGATTTTTCGGTTATAACACTGAGCAAAGCCAGACGGGTCGGCACCACAAAACCGATAACTACGACCGCAACCATGCGTCGTCGGAACCGGTACCGGATGATGATTGACCGAGGCTGACCCGTGATGAGCCCTATGAGTTCTGACGGCGGTTCCACTCAGTCCGTGCTGTGGTAGTCGGACATCCCGGTGTAGAGGAGGAAGTCGGACAGCTTCATCCCCTCCTCCCATCTCATTATGTAGTTGCCGCTGTTGGATACCTCGAGCTTCGGCAGCCTCCTGTACAGGACCGAGTGCCTTCCCTTGAACTCGTGATCCGTCGGGATGGTGAACACCCTCCACGGGTCCCCGCGGAAGCCCTTCAGACGGAACGCGTATATCGGGACCAGATGGCAGCGCTTGCACTCCCCCAGCATGGTGTCGGCCTGCTCTATCAGCCTCTGGCTGCGGCTGAAGTGCAGGACCTGGTCCGATGAGCTCTTGACCTCGATGGGGAACGAGAAATCCCATCTCAGGGCGACCAGGTCCACGCCCAGCGACCCCGCCGCACGGATCACCAGGAACGGCTCCATGAGCATCGTGTTGTACGCCGCGGTCTCCATGGCGTTGCATGTCTTGACCATCTTCGCAACGGCCTTCTCGTCTCCGGCCAGGAGTGCCTTGAGTTCGCGTTCGTAGGTGTCACCGGGTGCGGCCATCTTATCGGTTCTCGATTCCCGAGACAGTATATAAGGCGAATCAGGGGGTGACTGAATACCCCCAGGTTTTTCCGAATAACCTCCGTTTCAGATAGGGAATGGGCGAACTACGCACGGCTCAGAAACGGGAATCTGGTTCCTTTAAAAAGTTACGAACCGTTCAGTAAGTCATGAACCCGAAATCTGTGGCGATCATTGTCGTGGTCGCGATAATAGTTGCAGGGGCCATGTACGCGAGCTTCCTCCTGGATTCCGAAGAGGACACGGACGACGACCTCGAGATTAGGGAGTTCCTCGTAGAAGGGGACTGGGTGGAGTATCTCTACGACGGAGAGGCGATGAGGCTCACGGTAGAGGGCGTGTCATACGTGGATGGTTACCTCACAACCATGTTCGGAGACCAGCAGGAGGTCGTGCCCTACAGCTACTTCTTCACGGTGATCGACCCCGAAACGGACAACGTCCAGTTCCTGAGGACAGAGACCGTCGACACCTTCCTCGGTGAGATCGGATGCGAGGTGTACGGAGCCTCCAACATGTTCGGCGACTACGAATACTACCTGGAACCCTCTACGGGTCTGGTGTTCATAACCGAGTTCACTTCAATCTACGGAGCGACCAGCACTGACGTGATGACCGGGACGTCCCTTTTCGATCCCATCGAGGTCACTGACACCGGGATCACGCTCTCTCAGCCCCGGGAGGGGAGCTCCTACACCATCGAACAGAGTTTCTGGTACAGCATGGACGATGGTGACTACTACTCTGGGAGAGATTCCGAAGCGATGGAGGTCGAATCCGTCAACGGGGACGGGACCCTCAACCTCGTGCAATCGGCGGATCCGGTCACCATCGAGGAGTACATGTCCGCGCTGTTGATGGGCGAGGAAGAAAAGTCTGCAATGACCCTTGACGGGACCAGGACCGTGAGCACCCAATGGGGACTGATGGAATGCGAGATTTACTCGATGGAGCTCGTACCAACGAACCAGTTCGGATCGGGGCAGACCAACCTGCTGGTGGACCCGGACACTGACGTCGTCCTGATGACCTGGACCGACTACACAGACATCACGTACGATGGCGACGTGTGGGATGAGGGTCATGTCGAATCGGTGCTCGTCGACTGCAACCTGGTACAGACCGTCGGGTGATCCGACGCAAACGCCGGGGTACCCCGGCACCTTACTTCGTTCCTCGCCCGAGGGTTTCATCTGCCCTGTCTCAGAAGTGGTCGACAAATGCGACATCCGATGTGTCCACACCCATCGCCCTGAAGATCACGTCGACGATCCTGGTGCTGTGTGCGATGTAGCTGGAATGGTCGGCGCGCTTCATGATGACCAGCTCCGCTCCGGGGATGGAGTTCGCGATGAACTCCGTGTCGTTCCTCTTGACGCAGTCCCTGCTTCCCGCCACGACCGTGACGGGGACGTCTATCCTCGAGAGGTCCTCCTTCGTTATGTCGGGCTCCGTGAGCATCAGGCGCAGCAGGGGATCCTTCTTCGACAGGTCTCCCATCCTGTCCAGGGCCATCCTGAACCCGCCCAGGGTCTCCGGACGCGTGTTCGCCCCGCAGGCGATCAGATACGAGAGGACGCCGGGGTTCTGGGACGCGAACATCAGGCCGACGATGGCTCCGTCGCTGAACCCGCAGACGGCCGGCTTATCCAGCTTCAGCTTCCTGATGAACTCCGATAGGTCGTCGACCATGTCCTGGTAGTGGTACTCCCTTACGGGGGAGCTCTCGCCGTGGCCGCGGGTGTCCACCAGATACACCGTGAAGACCTGCTCCAGGTAGTCCACCGCGCGGTCGAAGATCCTGTGGTCCTCGCCGTTGCCGTGGAGCATGATGAGTGCAGGGCCCTTCTTCCCGCGGACCTCGTAGTAGATGGAGACGCCGTTGGTCGTGACGCGCATGCGACCCCGTATTTGGTCGTACTATATAATTATGGTATACCTAAATTCTTACATTGGTAAATGTATTATATTTTGAACACGATTATGTACATTATGAAAACCAAGATTTTAGGCAGAGAAGGTGAACTTAATCTGGATCCTGGCGAGCCTGGGAAGGATTACATGTTCTACGAGTCTAACCTACGTATCATTCCCATCTCCGACATGAGGGACACCAGCAAGGTGTCCGAACTTGCAAACGATGGTATGGTGTGCGTCACAAAGAACGGATATGCACATCTTAGGATACTCTCGGAGGATGCTTATAGAAAGATGATGGACCGGCTCGTCTTCCTGGAATGCGTCTACAGTACAGAGAATGTCCTGAAGGGCCTAGAAGGAAAAACCTTAGACGAAGCGCTGAGTAATGCGAGGAGAAGAAATGGCCTACCGGATCGTCGTATCTGACAACTTCGAGGATTATGTAGTCCGTGCTCAACGCTTTCTTATGAATTCGACTGATGATGGACTATTTGAGAGAATCGACAGACTGGATGAAGAAATGGAATCTACGGTTAACGACCTTATGAGATTACCGGAGATGTTTCCTGTAGCTTTCAAAGACATGGAGGGCAACGAGTATAGGAGCGCTCTGATACACAACTTTAGATATCGTCTGATATACACGATTTCGAAAACAGAGCAGAAAATCCTACTTGTCAGCCTCATCAGTACGAGAGAATTCCTCGAAGGATACGTGTACGAATTGTAAAAGATAGAGGGGTCTCCCCCTCCTTTGATAAGGATTTTCAAGGCTCCAGTCTGCTGGGGTCTCTGGGGAACAGGATTGCCTCGCGGATGTTGGGCAGGTCCAGCATCTTGACGAGGAACCTCTCGATACCGATTCCCCATCCGCCGTGCGGGGGCATGCCGTACCTGAACGCCTCGAGGTAGAACTCGAAGTCCTCGGGGTTGAGGCCCTTCTTCTCCATCCTCTTCACCAGCACGTCGTACCTGTGCTCCCTCTGCCCTCCGGAGGAGACCTCCTGTCCGCGGTAGTCCAGGTCGAAGCTGTAGGAGTAGGGGGTCCCATCCTTCTCCATAATGTAGAAGGGCTTGGCCTCCTCGGGGTATTCTGCGATGAAGTAGAGGTCGATGCCCTTCTGGCCCATGATGTCGCCGACGATCTTCTCCCCCTCGGTTCCGAGGTCGTCGCCCTCGTTGAGTTTAAGTCCGGCGTCGTTGACCATCCTGAGGCACTCGGAGTACGTGAGGATCGGATAGGGCCTTGCGGGGACGTTGATCTCCTTACCGAGGACCTCCAGCTGCTTGGCGCCCCTCTCCTTGAGGCCCTTCAGTACGTGGTCCACGATCTCCTCGATCATTGCCATCACATCGTTCTGGCTCTGGATCCAGGACATCTCGCCGTCGAAGGAGATGAACTCGGTGACGTGGCGGTTGGTGTTGGACTGCTCGGCCCTGAACGCGGGCCCGATCTCGAACACCCTGTCCAGTCCAGTGGACATGAGGATCTGCTTGTAGAGCTGAGGGGACTGCGCAAGATACGCGGGCCTGTCGAAGTACTGGACTTTGAACAGCTCCGCCCCTCCCTCGGCGCCGGCGGCCCCGATCTTGGGGGTGTACACGCGGGTGAAGCCGTTCTCCCTGACCGCCTCCTCGATGAGGTCGACCATCATGGACTTCAGCTCGAAGATGGCCTTGATCTCGGGCTTGCGGATGTCCATGAACCTGTGGTTGAGACGGGTGTCCATCTCGACGTTGACCTTGTCGATGACCCCCATGGGGAGGGGGACGGCGGCCTCGCCGATGACCTCTGCGGAGGTGGGGATGAGCTCCAGGCCCAGGGCGGTCTGGTTGCTCTCCTTGACGTCGCCGGTGATGGCGACGACGGACTCCCTGGGGAGCTTGGTGAGCGTCTCGAAGAGTTCGGGTTCGATCTTCTTCTTGGGCATGGTGACCTGGAGGGTGCCGTGCCTGTCGCGGAGGGTCAGGAAGGAGATGCCTCCCAGGTTCCTGACGTCCTGGACCCACCCGTGGACGGTGGCGGTGCCGTCGGAGACGGCTCGGAGACGGCAATGTTGCTTGAGTCCCTAATGACTGCCATGAAACCTCTGATGCCCGAACCGTATATAACAGAGGCGATTGGAGGCACATTCAGGAGACAGCAATTCGATGCAGACACCCCCGACCTGTACAGGTAGATTGAACACTTGAGGTGATGACATCGGGATGTACTACACCTGGAGTGATGACATCGGGATGTACTACACCTGAGATATAGGCATAACAAGATGCAGAACTCCATTACAGGATTCTAATTAGTCACAACCTTCGAACTGACTGTCATAGAGCGTCCTGTAGAAGCCGTCCAACTTCATCAGCTCCTCGTGGGTGCCCTTCTCGACGATGCTTCCGTCCCTGATCACCAGGATGACGTCCGCATCCCTGACCGTCGATAGCCTGTGCGCGATGACGAACGAGGTCCTTCCCTCCATCATCCTGTCCATGGCCTCTTGGATCCTCCTCTCGGTCCTGGTGTCCACCGAGCTGGTGGCCTCGTCTAGGATCGTCATGGGTGCGTCCTTGACGATGGCGCGGGCTATCGCGAGCTGCTGCCTCTGGCCGGCGGAGAGCCCTCCCCTACCGATGACCGTGTCGTACCCGTCCGGAAGTGACTCTATGTAGCCTCCCAAGCCTACCATGTCGCAGGCCTCCCTCACCCTTTCCAGGGACGCACCGCTCATGAACGCGACGTTGTCGTAGTACGTCCCGTCGGACAGCCAGGAGTCCTGCAGCACCATGGAGAACTGGCCCCTCACCTGGGCCCTGGACATCGATGTCGTCGGTATGCCGTCGATCAGGATCTCCCCCGAGTCCGGGTCGTAGAACCTGACCAGCAGGTTGGCGAGGGTGGTCTTCCCGGCGCCCGTCGGACCGACTATCGCCACCTTGGATCCTGGCTCGACCTTAAGGCTGAACCCGTGGATGACCTCCCTGTCGGGGGTGTATCCGAAGCATACGTCCCTGAACTCCACCTCCCCCTTGGATCTGAATTCCCCGGGCAGCGGTGGAGAGGAAGGCATCTCGTCCTTCGCCAGGACGTCGAAGACCCTCTCGGTGGCCGATGCGACGGACTGCATGCGCGAGATGATGTCGGCGATCTCCGTGACCGGCTGGTTGAACCTCTTGATGTACACGATGAAAGCCACGATGACCCCGTATCCCATCGTGCCCTCCATGATGAACACGGAACCGGCGATGCAGACCACCACATAGCCAAGGTTGCTGACGAAGTTCATCAGCTGGGGCATCATGCCCGTGGCGATCCTGGCCCTGAACGTGGACGTGAGGAGCCTGGAGTTGACCTCCTTGAACCTTTCATGCTCCCTCCGGCGCCCGTTGTAGGTCCTGACGATGTCGTGACCGTAGTACGTCTCCTCCACGATGGAGTTGATCGCCCCCAGATCAGCCTGCTGGGCCGCGAAGTACTTCCTGCAGCGGTGGGTGACCACGTAGATGATCGCCACGCCGAGCAGCGTCGGGAGGACCGCCACCAGAGCGAGCCTCCACTCGGTGTACAGCATCATCACCAGGGACCCCGCTATCATGCACACGGCCACCGCGGTGGTGCTGAAGCTCTCGGCGGAGCCGGTCCTGACGGTGTCGGTGTCGTTGGTCATGCGGCTCATCAGGTCGCCTATGCTGTGCGATTCGATGTACGAGACCGGCAGCCTGTCGAACTTGGCCGAGAGGTCGCGGCGCATCCTGTCGCCCACCCTCTCCGAAGCGGAGGAAATCAGACGGTTCTCCGCCACGGACAGGAGGAAGCTGGCACCGTAGACGAGGATGAGCAGGACACCCAGAGTGGCGATGAGTCTGGAATCCACCGGCAGACCGCCGAGGACGCTGCCCGATATGCTGTCGGTGATCCGAGCCAGGTACTGTGGACCGATGAGCGCCAGAACGGATGAGGCCAGGGCGCAGGCCATCCCCGCATAGAGGCACCTGCGCTCGCGCCCCATGTATATCAGGAGCGCGGACATCGCACCGCGGAGGTCACGGGGCTTCTCAACCTCCCTGGCCCACCTGGGGCCC
>CASFMM010000082.1 GCA_949295765.1 uncultured Methanomassiliicoccales archaeon
AGGGCCTCCTCCACGGCGTGCTTGGCCGGGATGTCGAGGTAGTTCGTGGGCTCGTCCAGGACGAGGACGTTGGTCTCGTCCAGCAGCATCAGGCACAGCGCGACCCTGGCCCTCTGACCTCCGGACAATGTGGAGATGGGCCTCTCGACCTCCTCCCCGAACAGGAGGAACCTGGCCAGCAGCTTCCTGACCTCGCCCCTGCGCTCCTTGCCGGTGACCTGGAGGAGCTGCTCCTCCGCCGTGAGCTTCATGTCGAGGCGCTCGTGGTTCTGGGAGTAGTACCCGATCTTGGCCCCGGGGGCGACCCAGAGGTCCCCCTTCGAGGGTACGATGCCGAGGAGCGCCTTAACCAGGGTGGACTTGCCCTCGCCGTTGGCCCCGAAGATTCCGACCTTGTCGCCCTTCTGGATGTCCAGGTCGACGCCGGACAGGACCGTCCTCCCGTCGTACTCCACGCTCAGGTTCTTGGTGGTGATGACGTTCTTCCCGGACTTGTGGGCGGCCTGGATCCTGACGGTGATCTCCCTGTTCTTCTCGGGCTTCTCCTTCTCCTCCATCTTGGCGATGAGCTTCTCCCTGGTCTTGTGGGTGGTCATGTACCACTGGTCGGCGTGGAGCTGCTTCGCGATCTCCTCCTGCTTCTTCTTCTGGGTGGCGTACTTCCTGTACTCCTTCTCCATCCTGTCCAGGTCGATCATCTTCTTCATGATGAAGTCGGAGTAGTTGCCCTTGTACTCGCGGGACTTCCCGTGGTCGATCTCCAGCATGCGGGTGGCGATCTTGTCCAGGAAGTACCTGTCGTGGCTGATGACCAGGACGGAGCAGTGGCTGTCGATGAGGTAGTCCTCCAGCCACTCCACGGTGGTGATGTCCAGGTGGGACGTGGGCTCGTCCATGACCAGGATGTCGCAGTCGTTGGCCTGGACCACGATTCTGGAGAGCATGACCTTGGTCCTCTCCCCTCCGGAGAGGGTGGACATGGGGCGGTCCATGAGGTCCGTGGAGAGTCCGACCTTCTCCAGGGCGGCGATCTTGTTGCCCTCGTCGTCCATGTCGGATTTAGCCAGCTGCGCCTCGAGGGATGCGTTCTCTTCCGCCAGGGCGTTCCAGTCGATGTCGCCCCCGGCCATCATCTGCTCCTCGATCTCCCTGAGCCTGCGCTTGATGTTCTCTATGTGGCCGTAAGGCCTTCCGAGCACGTCGCGGACGGTGACGTCCGGAGAGTCCTCGGCGAACTGCTCCAGGTAGCCGACCCTCTCGGTGTTGCGGGTGAGCTCGCCGGTGTCCGGCTTCATCTCCCCGAGCATTATCTTGAGGAACGTTGTCTTGCCCGCCCCGTTCACACCTATGAGGCCGATGCTGTCCCCCTCGTTGATCTGGAGGCTTACATCCTTCAGCACCTTGTGAGGTCCGAAGGCCTTGGTGATGGACTGGGCTTTTATGAGCATGGCTCGGGATTATCCCGTCATGTTTGATATCGGATTCGGTTGGTGTTCTGATCACACGGTTCGTGAGCGTCGGTGCTCTCCGCCCACTTCCGGATGTCGTCCATACCGACAAGGACCATATCTTCTACAGGCTTTTCGAACTTGTTTTTCGACAGCCAGTTTAATTCAAACTTAAACAGATTTGTAGTTTAATTCAAACTTAAATTAATTAGAATTCAGATGTACTCATCATCCATCTTCCACAGTCTCACATGCCTCTCGGTGAGGTCTGTGATTCTGCGCTCGAACTCCTCATCTTTCCCGACGGGGATCCAAGCCCTGATATCTACCTTGTCGGAGTACTCGCACTCAGGACGCTTCGCCATGAGGTCGCGCATCTTGTTCTCGAACTGGCTGTAGTAGCCGTAGTCTAGTGTGAACCTGTACACGGCGCAGGCGTGCCTGGTCTCCCTCTCCACCTTCTGGAGGGCGAGCTTGGAGGTCTCGGTGTAGGCATGGACCAGTCCGCCGGTACCGAGCAGGGTCCCGCCGAAGTACCTGACGACCACCGACATGACGTCGGATAGCTGCGCCCCCTTGAGGGTGAAAAGAATGGGCTTCCCGGCGGTGCCCGAGGGCTCCCCGTTGTCACTGGACCTCTCCTTCCTCTCGGAGCCGTTGTACACGGCCGCGTAGCAGTAGTGCGTGGCGTCCCTGTACCGTTCCATGACCTTCGACAGGTTCTCCTGTATGCAGGATTCGTCGGGGCACGGCATGACGATCCCTATGAAGCGGGAGCCCTTCAGGGTGAGCTCGTCCTCGCAGGTCCCTTTGACCGTGTCGTAGTCTGAGATGCGGTCCATACGCGGGGGATGGACGGGTTGTTGTTCAAACTTTTGATAGACCATCATGGGTTGGAATATGTGATTGTGAAAACGAGATGCAAAAAGAATTTCGAACAGATGATTCGATTTCATCGGTTTTTTCACTTATACTATTTAAATTATTTGTAAAAATTCAATATGTGTTAAGTGACAGTGAAAATGGGTGATAAAAAGAATTTCCATACGATAGCAATATAACAATATGTTGGACCGAAGTCAGAACGCCAGAGTGGGCTCCGAACAAACTCAGACACAAAAGGGATGAATGTGGAAGGGAAGGCCCCCGGAGGGGGCCTTGATTGGAAAGGTTTCAGGCCTCTTCGGGGTCCCTGTAGTTCTGTGCGGCCTCGAACTCGTCCAGCACCTCCTGGGACGGGGGCGGGGTGAGCATCGCCACCACGACGGCGACGATGAACGCCAGGATGAATCCGGGGAACAGGGAGTACAGGCCGGTGTAGCCCATGAAGGTCTCCCAGAACACCACGACCACGAATCCGGTGATCATTGCCGCCATGGCGCCCTGCCAGTTCATGCGCTTCCAGAACAGCGCCAGGAGCATGACGGGCGAGAACGCGGATCCGAATCCGGACCAGGCGTACGAGACCAGTCCCATGATGTTGTCGCTTCCGAACAGCGCCAGGCACATTCCGATGATGGAGATGACCACGACGATGCCCCTCGCGAGCCACATCAGGTTCTTCGCGGAGATGTGCACCTTGTCGGTCTTCGCCAGGATGTCGTTGGTGATCGACGAGGCGGACACCAGGAGCTGCGAGGACGCGGTGGACATGATGGCGGCCAGGATGGCTGCGAACACGACACCGAGGATGAACGGGGCGGTGTCCTGGAACAGCTGCTGGGCGGTGTACATGAACACGTACTCGGAGTCGTACACGGCGGAGTCGAAGATGTTGATGCCGTGGTCCGGCAGGTACACTCCGGCGATGACTCCCAGGAGGCAGATGAAGGACAGGGCGAGGATTCCCCAGATGAGGGAGACCCTGCGTGCGACCTTGATCTCGGAGACCTTCCTGATGGACATGTACCTCACGACGATGTGGGGCATTCCGTAGTATCCGAGTCCCCAGACGAGTCCGGAGATGACGACGACCGCGGAGATCGGCACACCCGCGTTGTAGAACAGGCTGGTGTAGCCCTCGAGGTTCTGTGTGACGGCCAGCTCGTCCCATCCAGCGGAGATGGTGTCCCATCCGGTCTGCCCGAGGATGACCAGGGGGACCAGGACGATGACGACGACCATCAGGATGGCCTGGAAGAAGTCAGTCCAGCACAGCGCCTTGTACCCTCCGAGGAAGGTGTACAGGATGATGACGATACCGCCGACGAGGATTCCGATCTCGAATCCGCCGTTGTCCAGGAGCATGTCCAGGACGATACCGCAGCTCTGGAACCCGGAACCGACGTAGATCGTGAAGAAGAACAGGATGACCACGGCGCAGACTATCCTCAGATAGCCCTTGTGGTCCGCGAAACGGTTGGAGAAGAACTCCGGCATCGTCAGGGAGTTCTTAGAGACGACTGAGTGTTTTCTGAGTCTCTTCGCGACGAAGAGCCAGGATGTGTAGGAACCGATGAGCAGTCCGATCCCGATCCACGCCTGTCCGAGACCGGCGAGGACGATGGATCCGGGGAGACCCATCAGGAGCCAGCCGCTCATGTCGGAAGCCTGCGCCGACATGGCGCTAACGTAAGGTCCGAACGATCTACCTCCGAGGATGTAGTCCTCCATGCTGTCCTTGTCCTTCGTCCTCCAGAAGTGGATTCCGATGACGATCAGGGCGATGAAGTAGATGACGAACGCGAGTATGGTCATTGCGTCCATTCTAAATACCGGACACTTGCACGCCTTAATAGACATAAAACGTTGACTGTCTCATCCAACTGGGAGAAACGGCGTTAAAGGGGTTTAAGGGGGGTAAGCGGTTTCATTCGGGGTCGAACTGGCTGTTGTACAGGTCGGCGTAGAACCCTCCCGCGGAGAGGAGCTCATCGTGGGTGCCCTGCTCGACGATGTTGCCGTCACGCATCACCAGGATGAGGTCGGAGTTCCTGATCGTCGAGAGCCTGTGGGCGATGACGAAGGAGGTCCTGTTCTCGGTCAGCCTGTCCATGGCGTCCTGGATGACCCTCTCGGTCCTGGTGTCCACGGAGCTGGTGGCCTCGTCCAGGATCAGCAGGGGCGAGCCGTCCACCATCGCGCGGGCGATGGTCACCTGCTGCCTCTGCCCGGCGGACAGGTTGGCGTTGTCGCCCAGCACGGTGTCGTACTTGTCGGGGAGGGTCTGGATGTAGTGGTAGAGGCCCACGGCCTTGCACACCTCGTCCAGCCTCTCGTCCGTGACGCCCTCCTTGCTGTACACGATGTTCTCCCTGATGGTCCCCTCGAACAGCCAGGTGTCCTGGAGGACCATGCAGAACAGGTCGTGCACGTCCTCGCGCCTCATGTCCCTGGTGGACACCCCGTCGATGAGGATGTCCCCGCTGCCGACCTCGTAGAAGCGCATCAGCAGGTTCACCATGGTGGTCTTCCCGGCGCCCGTGGGGCCGACGATGGCCACCTTCTGACCCGGGAGCACTTCTGCGGAGAACCCGTGGATGATCTCCTTGTCGGGGGAGTATCCGAAGTGGACGTCCCTGAACTCCACATGCCCCCGGACCTTGTCCAGCTTGACAGACTTACCCGACTCGTCGTCCATCTCGGGCTCGTCGAGGAACTCGAACACCCTCTCCGCGGCGGCGGCCACGGACTGCATGGACACGACGGCCTGCGAGATCTGCGTCAGCGGCTGTGTGAACAGGCGGACGTAGATCATGAACGCCACGATGACGCCGAAGGAGATCCTGCCGTCTATGCACAGCAGGGCTCCGACGATGCACACCATCACGTAGCCGAAGTTCCCGATGAAGTTCATGAAGGGCATCATCATGCCGCCCAGGAACTGGGACATGAAACCGGACCTGTACAGGCTGTCGTTGATCCCGTCGAACTCCTGCTTCGCCGCGGCCTCGCCGCCGTAGGCCTTCATGACAAGGTGTCCGGAGTACATCTCCTCTACGTGGCCGTTCATCTCGCCCAGGTCGTGCTGCTGACGTTCGAAGTACTTCTGCGACCTGCCCATGACCACGGCCATGAACGCGAACCCGACCATCGACGAGAGGATCGCAGTGACGGCCATGGTGACGTTGGTGTAGAGCATCATGATCACGGAGCCGCCCAGTAGGGTGATGGCGGTGGCCATGGTGCTGATACTCTGGTTCATCGACTGACCGAGCGTGTCCACGTCGTTGGTGACGCGGCTCATCACGTCCCCGGTGGTGTTGGAGTCGAAGTAGCGCAGCGGGAGCCTGTTGATCTTCCGGGATATGTCGCGACGGAAGTTGGACGCGGTGCGCTGGGAGATCGTGGTCATTATGTACTGCTGCACGAACGTGAGCACGGCGCTCACGGCGTACAGCGCGATGAGCATGAGGCACAGGGACACGATGCCGTCCAGGTCCATAGGTCCGTAGAGGCCCTTCTCGATCAGGTCCGTGACGTCGCTGATGATGTTGGGTCCGGCGAGCGTGAGGACGGTCCCCACGCAGGCTATCACCAGGGCGGCCAGGAACGGCGCCCTGTAGCGGTCCATGTACTGGAACAGGCGCCTCCACGCCAGCCTGAAGTCGTCCGCCTTCTCGCGGGGCATCGGTCCGTGCCCGTGCGGTCCACTCCTAGGTGCCGGGCTCATAGTCCCAACTCCTCGTCGGAGAACTGCGACCTGGCGATGTCCAGGTAGACAGGGCATGTGCGCAGCAGCTCCTCGTGCCTTCCGACTCCGACGACGGCCCCGTCGTCTATGACGACGATCCTGTCGGCGTCCATTATGGTCCCTATCCTCTGAGCCACTATCAGCGTGGTGGCGCCGGCGATCTCGTTCCTCAGGGTCTCCCTGAGCGTCCTGTCCGTCCTGTAGTCCAGTGCGGAGAACGAGTCGTCGAAGATGTATATCTCTGGGTCGCGGCAGACCGCCCTGGCGATTGAGAGCCTCTGCTTCTGCCCTCCGGACAGGTTGGTCCCGCCCTGGGCGACCTCCGACTGGTACTGCCCCTCCTTCGCCTCGACGAACTCTGTCGCCTGGGCGATGCGGACCGCCCTCCTGACCTGCTCCTCGGTGACGTCCTCGGACCCGTCTCCGTATCTCACGTTGGAGTCCACCGTGCCCTTGAACATGAACGCCTTCTGGGGCACGTATCCGATCCTGTCCCTGAGGTCCTGCAGACGGTAGTCCCTGACGTCGACTCCGTCGACCAGGACCTGGCCCTCGGATGCGTCGTAGAACCTGGGGATCAGGTTAACGACCGACGTCTTCCCGCTGCCGGTCGCTCCGATGAACGCGACGGTCTCCCCCTTGGAGGCGGTGAAGCTGATGTCGTGGAGGACGTCCCCCGAGGTGCCGGGGTATCTGAACGAGACGTTCCTGAACTCCACGGACCCCTCGCGGGGGACATCCCCGGCGGAACCCGGACCGTCCCTGACCGAGGGCTCCGTGTTGATGACCTCCTGGATGCGCTTGGACGCCACCATGGCACGCGGCAGGATCATGAAGATCATGACCAGCATGATGAAGGACATCACGATCTGCATGGCGTAGGACGAGAACACGATCATGTCCGAGAACAGGACCATCTTGTCCATCGGCAGGGATGCGGCGTCGATCAGCAGGGCCCCTATCCAGTATATGGAGAGGGCAAGGCCGTTCATCACCAGCATCATGGTCGGGAACATGACCGCCATGGCGCGGTTGGCGGACAGGTTAGTGTCCGTCAGCTCGGCGTTGGCCTTCTCGGATTTGGTCTCCTGATAACCCTCCGCGTTGTAGGCGCGGACTACGCGGATCCCGGCGAGGTTCTCCCTGATGACCCTGTTGACGTTGTCGGTCAGACCCTGGATCCTCTTGAACCTGGGGATCGCGTACATCATGATGACCGAGATCACGGAGATGACGGCGACCACGGCGACCGCGGTGGCGACGGTCCACTCCCAGTTCTTGTCCAGGATCTTCATGATTGCCCAGACGGCCATTATCGGGGCCCTGATCATGACCATGAGTCCCATCGCCGTCGTCATCTGGATCTGCGTGATGTCATTGGTGGAGCGAGTTATGAGGCTGGAGGTGGAGAACCTGTTCATCTCCTCCAGAGAGAACGACTGCACCCTGGCGTACTCCAGGTCCCTCAGGCGTCTGGAGAAGGATGTGGCGATCCATGCCGCCAGGCCTCCGACCACTATCGAGACCACGAGGCTGCCGAACGCGCACAGGAGCATCATCCCACCGTCGCTGTATACGACGTCCATGTCGGTGTCGGGGCTCACGATCTCCGTCGTTATCGTGGACAT
>CASFMM010000083.1 GCA_949295765.1 uncultured Methanomassiliicoccales archaeon
TCAGCCACGGCGTTGGAGTTCTGTCCCGGCGTATTCATCACGCAGACCTTGTGGGCGGTAGCGGCTTCCAAATCCACGTTGTCGTATCCGGCACCGGCACGAACGACAATCTTCAATTGCTTGGCGGCATCCAAGACTTCGGCATCCACCTTGTCGCTACGGATGATGATGGCATCCACGTCCTTCACGGCATCCAGCAGTTGCGCCTTGTCGGTATATTTCTCAAGCAGGACAGTCTCGTATCCCGCATCGGCGAATATCGCCTTGATGCCCTCCACGGCCTCGTGTGCGAAGGGCTTTTCGGTTGCTATGAGTATTTTCATCGGTTTGCTTGTTTTAACGGTTATGTCGGTTTGACCGGTATCCGTGTTTAGCGTTTAGCGGTTTTGCCGGTCCGGTCTGCACACGCGTTCCGGAGGTGCATACTGGTGCCGCATGCACCTCACGACGGCGTGTTATGCTATTTGTGCATGGCCTCGAACTCCTGCATGCAGGCTATAAGTGCCTCTACCGACTCCTTGGGGCAGGCGTTGTAGCACGAAGCGCGGAAGCCGCCTACCAGACGGTGTCCCTTGATGCCGACCATGCCCTTCGACTTGGCGAACTCGAGGAACTCGGGGGCCAGAGCCTCGTTTCCGTCGCTCATGACGAAGCAGATGTTCATCAGCGAGCGGTCCTCCTTCTCGACGGTGCCGCGGAAGAGGCTGTTGCGGTCGATCTCGGCATAGAGCAAGGCGTATTGAACATCGAGTTGTTGGCCACATGGGTATTCACGTTGACCATCGTGGGCAGGGGACGCACTACGCGCTCGAGCATGTCGTTGCGGATGATGACGAAGGTGACGCCGGCGGGGGCGAGGTTCTTCTGTGCGCCGCCGTAGATCATGGCGTACTTCGAGACGTCGACGGGACGGCTCAGGATGTCGGAGCTCATGTCGGCGATCAGGGGCACGGGCGAGTCGAGGTCGGTCTTGTATTCGGTACCGTAGATGGTGTTGTTGCTGCAGATATAGAGGTAGTCGATATCCGACGGTATGTCAAAGCCCTTGGGGATGTATGTGAAGTTGCGATCCTCCGAAGAAGCTATGATCTCCACCTCGCCGTAATACTTTGCCTCCTTGATGGCCTTCTTGCTCCATACGCCGGTATTGACATATCCGGCCTTGGTCTTGAGGAAATTGGCCGGGATGTGGAAGAACTGGGTGCTGGCGCCGCCGCCGACAAAATATATGCTGTAGTTGTCGGGGATGTTGAGCAGCTCCTTGAACAGGCTCTTGGCCTCCTCCAATACGCCCTCGAACTCCTTTGTGCGGTGCGATATGGAGAGCAGCGACAATCCCGTTCCGTCGAAATCGATAATGGCTTTTGCCGCGGCCTCAAGCGCCACGTTGGGCAGGATCGAGGGTCCCGCATTGAAATTGTACTTCTTCATACTGTCGAAATGTTTTTATAAGGTTATTACTTGGCTTCGCATTACAAAGTAACTCGAAAATTATGATTAATCAAAATAATAATGCATATTTTTTTACTCGATTCATAGCTTTTTTTAACAAAAATCATGTGAAATGTTTAGTTATTAATATTTTTTAATAACAATATGGCATCCTTCCCGCTCAAATGCGTAATAAATCGAAACAATTTGCCGCGGTTACACTTTTTAACATATTCGGCCGCAGCATGCATAAAGGCATATCGGGGCGATGTTTTGAATCGGGGTATAGTGCGCGTATGCGTGCGCCGCCTATAAATTGTTAACCTCCGCAAAGTTATGCGTCTTATGTCACGCCGACTTGCGGCGTTGTTGCGGCGGAGTGATGCAATAGGGGACCTTTTCCGTCTGTGCGTGAAGGGTGGGGCGGTATCTTATCGGGTTGGGATATCCGTGTGCGTGTGGAGACGTTGCATAGTACGCCTTGCATGAACCATGCGGTACATTTGTATAGGCGAAATTTGTTTTAACGGGCGTCGATTATTATCTTTGTCGGGATTTTCCGGATGTCTGCCGCACACGTGGCGGCGGATTCGAATTTTTCTTTACGGATCAACTGTTTAAATCCTTTCGATATGGTAAAGTCGATGACGGGATTCGGCAAGAGCGAGGTATCGCTGCCGACAAAAAAGATAACGGTCGAAATCCGATCGCTCAACTCCAAACAGCTCGACCTGAACGTCAAGCTCTGCGGAGCAAGGATGACCACCAACTTCCCGCGTATCGGAGGCGTCAGGAACGACGTCACCGAGCTGTTCGACAGGGACATCATCCGCACCGTGGACCGCTTCGAGAAAGCCATGTGGGACATCATCGACCTGATGGACGAGAGCTCCATCATCGTGTCCAGGATGAAAGGCGTCAGCTACCTCACACGCGAGCAGTGCGCCAACATCGGAATGACCGGTCCCGCCATGAGGGGATGCGGTGTCGACTTCGACATCCGCCGTGACGACCCCTACGACAACTACGACAAGGTCGACTTCGAGGTCCCCGTGCTGACCGAGGGAGACTCCTACGCCAGGTACATGATCCGTATCGAGGAGATGTTCCAGTCCTGCGACATCATCAGGCAGGCGGTCCAGAAGATCAGGGCGCTCGGAAAGAACGCCCCCTACAGGCTCAAGACCCCCACAAAGGTCCCCGCCGGCTCCGCCTTCATGAGGATGGAGGACCCCCGCGGAGAGTCCCTGATGTACCTCGTCTCCGACGGAACCGACAAGCCCTACAGGCTCAAGGTCCGCAGTCCGATCTTTACGAACGTATCCACATCCAAGGTCATGTGCCAGGGATGCAGGATCGCCGATGTTCCGGCCATCCTCGCCCAGATCGACATGTGCCTCGGGGAGACTGACAGGTGAGTATGGTGTACACTTACGACAGCATACTGAACTTCATCAACTTCCACACGGATGTGATGTCGAACGCGTACTACCCGTTCGAGAACTTCAACCTGCCCTACGCCGTGTCCTACGGCCTCTGGGAGATCATCGGCGGAGCCATCGCCTGGCTCATCAACCTGATCTTCCCCGGCAACTGCGTGTCCGAGTGGCTCGTCTCCGACGGAGCGAGCACGCTGTTCGCGCTCATCATCTTCATGCTGATCGTGTTCATCGTCGTCTTCGTGGTCACGCTCATATCCTTGTGGATGGAGCGTAAGTTCCTCGGAAGGATGATGGACAGAAGGGGAACCATGGTCGGTATGAAGGGATTCCTTCAGTGCGTCGCCGACGGTCTGAAGACCTTCATGAAGGAGAACACCATCCCCGGCAAGGTCGACAGGATGACCTACATGTGGACAGTGTCCCTGGTCATCGGTGTGTCCGTCCTCGTGTGCTGCATGGTGCCCCTGTCCGGCAGATGGTACGTCGTGGACTACGACACAGGTCTGCTCATCATCATGGCGTTCTTCGCCCTGGCTCCGTTCTTCATCCTGGTTTCCGGTTGGGCTCAGAACAACAAGTACTCCCTGATCGGAGGAATGAGGGCGGCCGAGCTGATGATCTCGTACGAGGTCCCGATGCTCATCATGATCGCCACCACAGCCCTGCTGGCCGGTAGCTTCAACATCGGAGACATCGTCTACGCACAGAACGACACCGTCTGGTACCTCATCCCCCAGATCATCGGTTTCATCACGTTCTTCTTCTGCGCCACCGCGGAGTCCGAGCGTCTGCCCTTCGACATCGCCGAGGCAGAGGCCGAGCTGGTCGAGGGATGGCAGACTGAGTACGCCGGAATGAAGTGGGGTCTCATCATGCTGGCCGACTACTTCAGAGGCTACGTCGCGTGCGCCATGGTCACGATTATGTACCTCGGTGGATGGACCCTGCCCTTCATCGGCGACGGACCCATACCCGAGATCGTGTTCCTGCTGAAGACATGGTTCGTGTTCTTCCTGATGATCCTCGTCAGGGCTGCGCTGGCCCGTGTCAGGCCCGATCAGATCCTCAACATCGGATGGAAGGTCTTCATGCCCCTGTCCGTGATCAACCTGGCAGTTGTTCTGCTGCTCAAGGTCGGAGGTGTGTTCTGATGACAATGAAATACCTTGACAAGTACCCGAAGAACCTGGCCAAGAGCCTGTGGGTACTCAAGCCCCAGTGGGCGGTGTTCAAGCTGTTCTGCAAGAACATCATCCACAGGCCCGTGACCGTTCTCTACCCCTACGAGAAGGAGTGGGTCCCCGAGAACTACCGCGGACGCCCGGGACTCAGATACGACAAATGCGTCGGATGCGGCATGTGCGCACGCATGTGCCCCACCGCGTGCATCAAGATCGTGGACTCCGTCGACGACGAGGGAAAGACCGTCAAGAGGCCCCAGGTCAACATGGGCAGGTGCGCCATGTGCGGATACTGCGCCGAGTACTGTCCTGTGGACGCCATGACCGTCACGCCCGAGTACGAGATCGCCGAGTACACGAGGTTCGATCTCCTCTACGGCCCCAGGAGGCTCAACTACGAGGGAACTACCGAGGGAATGGAGGTCAAGCTGGAGGTCACACTCCCGTCCGACATCGCCAACGGCAACCCCGAGAGGCGTGTCTCCCTGTTCGACCTGGACAGGCCCGAGCTGATCGACAGCAAGTGCATCGGATGCAAGAAGTGCGCCAAGGTCTGCCCCGTCAACGCCATCGAGATGGTGGAGAAGGGAACCAACGAGAAGACCGGAAAGCCCATCCTGCGCCCGGTGATCGACAACAGCAAGTGCATCTGCTGCAGCAACTGCGTGGACGACTGTCCGAAGGATGCCCTTGAGATCAAGGAGGTGCTCTGATGGGAGCGCTCATGGATTTGTGGAACGCGTTCTGGACCGGTCTCGGCGACTTCGGGCAGTACTGCCTGTCCAACCTGGACCTTGTCGCGTTCCTGATACTGGCAGCCATCGCTGTCCTCGGAGCACTCTTCGTCGTCTCCGAGAAAGAGGTCGTTCACAGCGCGTTCTACCTCGCGCTCGTCTTCCTCTGTGTCGGGTTCGTGTACTTCTTCCTTGAAGCCGAATTCATAGGTGTGGTGCAGATCCTCGTCTACGTAGGAGCCATCACCATCCTGTTCGCGTTCAGCATCATGTTGACAAGGAGATACATCATGAAGAAGGAGGGTGAGCAATGAGCAGTAAGAAGGTCGCGATCGGAGCGACAGTCTCTGTCATCCTCCTGGCCGTCTTCGTCGTCGGTATCGTCACCGTCGACTGGGACGATTACACCAGCAGCGATGTCCCGGAGTCCATCCCCGACATCGATACCAGCGGTCCCGATTCCATCTACGATGAGAACGGCGACCTCAGGGAAGACAGCCTTGCCTACACCGTCTTCGAGAAGTACGGTCTCGTACTGATCCCCCTGGCCCTGCTAATGTTTGGTGCCATGATCGGCGGTGTCTGCATATCTAGAGAGGAGGTTGAGGGCGATGATTCCAATTGAGTACTTCCTCATCCTCGGCGCCATCCTGTTCGTGATCGGTGCCTACGGAGTCGTCACCAAGAGCAACGCCATCGTCGTGCTCATGTGCATCGAGCTCATGCTCAATGCGGCCAACATCAACTTCGTCGCATTCGGCGCCTTCAACGCCGACGTGGTCGGTCAGGCATTCGTCGTCATGACCATCTCCGTCGCAGCTGCTGAAGTTGCCGTCGGAATAGCCATACTGCTCAACGCGTACAAGATGAGGAAGACTAGCGACCTCGACGACGCTGAGCTCACATCGATGAGGTGGTAAGGATGTTCATAGAATACACATATCTGGTGCCCCTCATCCCGATGCTCTGCTTCCTGATTATCGGCCTCGCCGGCAGGAAGACGCCCCAGAAAGGCGGATACATCGCTATAGCGGGAGCACTCATCTCGTTCATCATCGCCGCTCTGATCTCCTACGAGTATCTCACCGGCGACCAGTACCCCAACGCCGTGACCCAGTCCATCGAGTGGTTCTCGATCGGCGACATCACGATGCACCTCGGATACTACGTGGACGGTCTCACCTGCATGATGATGCTGTTCTCCTCGTTCATCTCCACCCTGATCTTCGTGTACTCCATCGGATACATGGGAGAGGAGGGACCCAGGAGGACGAGGTACTACGCCGAGGTCTCCCTGTTCCTGACCGGAATGCTCGGACTGATCGTCTCCAGCAACTTCCTGGAGATGTTCATCTTCTGGGAGGTCATGGGACTGTGCTCCTACCTGCTCATCGGATTCTGGTCCTTCAGGCACAACGATGGAGACGCTGCCTCCGCCAACGCGGCATCCGCAGCCAAGAAGGCCTTCCTGGTCACCCGTCTCGGAGACGTGTGCCTGATGGCCGGTCTGTTCATCCTGCTCGGAGAGTTCCAGAGCCTCGACTACACAACCCTGTTCGACACCGCCAACATCGCGGCTGCCGACCCCGACATGCTGTCGCTCGGAATGCTCCTCGTCTTCGGAGGAGTCATCGGAAAGAGCGCTCAGTTCCCCCTGCACGACTGGCTGCCCGATGCGATGGCCGGTCCCACAACAGTCTCCTCTCTGATCCATGCCGCGACAATGGTCAAGGCCGGAGTCTACCTGGTCGCCAGGGGATACCCTCTGTTCGTCCAGAACCCCGAGGTCATGCTCTTCGTCGGTATCATCGGAGGAGTCACAGCGATTTTCGCCGCCACAATGGCGCTCAACAACATGAACATCAAGAAGGTCCTCGCGTTCTCCACAGTCTCCCAGCTGGGATACATGATTCTCGCTCTGGGTGCCGGAGGGTACCTCGTCGCGCTCGGGCTCGACATGGGCGGAGCCGAGGGCACCGCGCTGATCACAGCCGGTGTCGCCGGATTCACCGCGGGATGCTTCCACATGATGAACCACGCCTTCTTCAAGGCCCTGCTGTTCATGTGCTCCGGATCGGTCATCCACGCCGTGGGCACAGAGGACATGAGGCAGATGGGAGGCCTCCACAAGCACATGAAGATCACATCCATCACGATGCTCCTCGGATCCCTGTCCATCGCCGGATTCCCGTTCTTCAGCGGATTCTGGTCCAAGGACCTGGTCCTGGAGATCGCGATGGAGGCCGGACACGACGGAACCGTCTGGTTCACCGTCCTGTGGGTCCTCGGTGTCATCACCGCCTTCATGACCGCGTTCTACATGTTCCGCATGTGGTTCATGACCTTCATGGGAGAGGAGGGCCACGCCTCGCAGCACTGCCACGGCGAGTCCCCCAAGTCCATGACAATGCCTCTGGTGATCCTCTCCGTGTTCGCCGTCTGCAGCGGATTCCTCATCCTCTTCGGACTCGACGGTGTCGTCTCGTTCAACGTGACCGATGCCGGATTCGTGGTCGGAGGAGCCGAGGCCGGCGGAGCCGCGCACTACTTCGAGCACCTGTTCACCAACGTGTACACCTACCTGACCATCGTCCTGGCCCTGCTGGGTATCGGAATCGCCTACCTCATGTACGCGAAGAAGACCGTGGACCCTGGCAAGTTCAACAAGAACGGCCAGTCCTGGATCTACAAGCTCTTCGCCAACAGGTGGTACTTCCCCGAGATGTACGACCAGATCTCCTGGAAGGTCGGATACGGCGTCGCACGCGGCGTCAACTTCGTCGACAGGCAGGTCATAGACGGAACCGTCAACGGTCTCTCCGGAGCCGTCGTCGGAGGAGGAGACTCCCTCAGCAAGATGCAGACCGGTCACGTCCAGGACTACTCCTCGGTCGTGCTCATCGGTGTCGCAGTCCTGTCTGTGTTCCTGATCGCAATCGCCGTTATCATGGGAGGTATGTGAGATGGATATACCGATACTTTCCCTGCTCATCCTGATCCCCCTGATCGGAGCCATCGCGACTCTGTTCATGGGCGGTGAGAGACAGAAATACGCGAAGTACGTGGCCGGAGTGTTCTCCGCCGTCACGCTGGTGCTCTCGCTCTACATCATGTTCGCAACCGACATGGGAGAGCTGTCCGAGTCCTACGCGTGGATCGACACGAGCTACATCGTGATCAACTTCGCACTCGCAGTCGACGGGCTCAGCATCCTGATGGTCTTCCTGACCGCCCTGCTGACCCTGCTGGTCGTCATCTTCTCCGCCGAGGAGAAGGACAGGCCGAACTACTTCCACACCCTGGTCATGGCCATGGAAGTCGGACTCATGGGAGTCTACCTGGCGTCGGACTACTTCCTGTTCTACGTCATGTGGGAGATCACCCTGATCCCGATGTACTTCATGATCTCGTGGTACGGAGGTCCCAGGAGGCACTATGCCGCAATCAAGTTCCTGATCTACACGCACGTCGCGTCCCTGGTCATGCTGATCGGTATCTTCGCCATGGGATTCGAAGCCGGAACCATGAACGGAGGAGTCGTGGACTTCTCCTTCG
>CASFMM010000084.1 GCA_949295765.1 uncultured Methanomassiliicoccales archaeon
GGAGCACGACCTCCCGACCTGTCTGAATCCTCCCATGGCGGTGACCCTGACCCACTGCTCTCCGTCGAGCTTGGGCCTGGCGAGCCTCCTGGCGACCCTGGTGAGCATGTCCTGGCGCTCGTCGTGGTTCGCCCTGAGGTAACCCCTGACGTCGGACACGGTCTTGGACGGTATCGGAGGGGCGCGGATGACCTTGACGTTCCATCCGGACTCCTTCCTCAGGTCGGCCAGAAGCTGTCCCTCCTTGCCGACGACCTCGTTGGGGTTGACGGCCTCGATCAGCGCCTCGCCGGTCTCCTCGATGAAGTTGATGTCGAAGATGTTGGCGGACTCGGGGATCATGCCCCTGATCTTCTCCTCGACCGTCTGCGGGTCCTCCAGGTTGGCGGGGTCCGGGCGGATGTCCACCCTGCGGTGGATGGTCTGCGCCAGGGTCCTGGCCACGGAGTCGTTTGCGGATATCTTCTCGTACTCGTCGGTGTAGACGACCACGAGCGGCCCCTCGAACTTGATCTCCTTGATCTTAATGTCCGGGGGCATGTTCCTCTTCACCTCCTCGGTGAGGGTCTCGAACAGTCTGTCGACATTCATGGGAATCCAGCTTCGTCAATTTTGAATTAAATCCGGTTTAGAATGTAAGGCGTTTGGAAGGGGTTTGGTGAACCGAACCTCAGTTCGGGAACGCGAAGCCCATGGCCTCGCATCTTGACTTGATCTCTTCGACGGGGATCTCCTCGTAGCCCTCGGGCCCGATGTAGGAGACCAGCATGCCGTCGCCGGTGCAGTTGTCCCTCCTCCTGGCGGAGTTGAGGGCGGCGATGGCGACGTTTATCCCCTCGTCCTTGGACATGCCCTCCTTGAAGTTGCCCTCCAGGGAGCCGAGCGCGAAGACGGACCCGGACCCGACGGACATGTAGTTGTCCTCGATGTAGCCTCCGGCGCCGTCGATGCTGAAGACGTGACCGCCGGTCCTGTCGTAGCCTCCGACGATGAGTCCGAGGTAGAAGCCTTGGCGGATGACGCTGGCGACGAGCGTGGCGGCGGCCGTGACGGACATGGGCGCTCCCTTCTTCATGGAGTAGATGGAGATCTCGCTCTGCATGAAGCGGACCATGAGCTGCGCGTCACCGACGACTCCGGCGATGGTCATGCCGATGTTGTCGGAGAGCTGGTAGACCTTCTGGACGTGGCTGTGGGCGATAAGGTTGCCCATCGTGGCCCTCTGGTCGGAGGCCAGAATGACTCCGTCCTTGAGTTTGATTCCGATTGTTGTCGTACCGGTTTTAAGAGCGTCCTCGGCTGTCATTGGTCATTCTCCTAGTGAATGGGAAAACTCGCACCGTCCTCGACCGTGCTGGGAACCACATAGACGGCGGTTCTATATTAAGGTCGCGTCGGCGGTTTCGAAGGGGCGGGGGTTTCGATGGGGTGCACTCCCTACCACTTAATTTCAATGAGTTTAAGCAGAATTCCTTCTCGATATTCTCTGTGAGAGCAACGTCATCAGGACGATCCTGTTCCTGGACGAGTTCGGGGACTGCACCAAGTCTCAGCTCTATGAATCGGTCTCCAGGACCAGCTCCATGCCAATGAGGCTGGACGCCATGGAGGCGGCTGGACTCATAGTCCAGACGGGCTACCGCGGGTCCAACGTGAGGGTCCTGTCCCTGACCGACTTGGGCAGGGACGTGGCCCGCAGGCTCAGGGACATCGAGTCGGTGATGTCGCCGGAGCTTTGAAACAAGTGACAGACGGGTCTCGGTTCATCCCGGAACCCCGTCCGTCTTTTCATTCCGTTCAGTCCTCTTTCTTTTCCGGGTGTTCGGCGTAGTAGATCGCCTTCTGTGCCTCGATCTCGGCGCGAAGGGATTCCCCGTCGGGCATGTATGAGGTGCTAGGAGGCGAACAGGCGGTCGCTGTCGTTTAGGACGGAGTAGTTGGTCCGCCCGTCCGTGGGCCTCTTCACCATTGTCGTACATCCTGACGTACATGTCCATCAGTCAGATGTCCTGATGCGTTAGTTCTCTGGTCTTCAGGTCGATAAGGACGTATTATCCGACAGTCTCTCGTACGTCCTGGTGTCTATGCTGCGATTGAGGGTCGCAACGCTCCATCTGCCTTCGAGCGCCTGGTTGTGATACCACAGTCTGGCATCCGGATTCGCGACTCTCATCAGACGTATGTGATGTGTCCAGGACAGCAGGGGAGATTATGCAACCAGTGATTGCAGAATCTCGGGGAACTCCTTGAAGAACTGTACGAACGCGTACAGGTTGCGTTCGGAGTACTCCTTTCCGAACTCCCTTGTCAGTTCTTCGGACAGGTTCTTGATCACACTCTTACCGTAGTTCTCCTTGTTGCCGCCGATCAGCTCCTCCTCCACGATACGCTTCCCCAGCAGTCAGTTGCGTGCGATCAGTGCTCTGTTCACATAGAGGTAGGCGGTCGCCATCGTTCTAGACAACATCAGTTTCTGGTAGTGGGACAAGGAGAACAGAGAGGATTTGGCAGACGGTGTTTGCAGAATCTCCGGAAATATCTTGTGGAATACTCATCCAAAGGATTCCTTGGGTGAGTGTGACGGCGGTTCCAAATACGCGTGAGCAGGTCTCCTTCCACATGAAGGCAGTCGTCTACGCCGAGAAGGGGAAGTTCGAGATCCGCGAGAAGCCGAAGCCGTCCGTCATCGATGCGACGGACGCGATAGTCCGTGTGACCACAGCCTCGATCTGCACCAGCGACCTCCACATCAGGGCGGGGGCCGTCCCCAGGGCCGTGCCGGGCATCACCGTCGGGCACGAGTTCGTCGGCGTCGTCGAGGAGGTCGGCAGGGGCGTCAGCCGCTTCTCCGTGGGCGACCGCGTGGCCGTGAACGTGGAGACGTTCTGCGGTCACTGCTTCTACTGCAGGCACGGGTGGGTCAACAACTGCACCGACCCCGCGGGCGGTTGGGCCATGGGATGCAGGATCGACGGCTGCCAGACCGAGTACGTCCGTGTCCCGTTCGCCGACAACGGGCTCACCCCCATACCCGCCCATGTCTCCGACGAGAAGGCCCTGTTCACAGGGGACCTCCTGTCAACCGGCTACTGGGCCGCCGACATCGGCGAGGTCTCGGAGGGCGATGTGGTCGCCATCATCGGCGCCGGGCCGACCGGGATATGCACCGCCATGTGCGTCCGCATGAGGAAACCGTCCAAGATCGTCATGATCGACGTGCAGAGGGAGCGCCTGGAGTTCGCCGAGTCCCACGGCCTGGCTGACGTCACCGCCCTCGTCCCCGACGAGGACCCGGAGGAGGTCCTGAGGTCCCTGACCTACGGCAGGGGCGCCGACGTGGTGATGGAGGTCGCCGGAGGGAAGGACACGTTCCAGACCGCCTGGAGGATCGCCAGGCCCAACGCCGTTGTGGTCGTGGTCGCCATGTACGAGGAACCTCAGATGCTGCCGCTGCCGGACATGTACGGGAAGAACCTGGTGTTCAAGACCGGGGGCGTGGACGCGTCCCACTGCCAGGACATCATGGACATGATAGCCTCGGGGGACATCGACCCCTCCGTACTGGTGACTCACAGGTTCGACTTCGACCACATCATGGACGCCTACGAGCTGTTCGCGGAGCATCGTGACGGGGTCATGAAGGTGGCCGTCAAGGTCTCCGAACCCTGATCGTTCCGATTTCCATACGGGTGTGTGATTCGGATGAGGTCCTCTCGCGTTCATAAGATGTATATTATTGTACTACAATGAACAATATATTGAAATAGTGCCGTACCTTAATCATCGTCGAGACACATGACCGGAGACGACGGCCTATACGGCGAGTACGGGGGACAGTACGTCCCCGAGACGCTGATGAACGCGGTGATCGAGCTTGACGAGGCGTACCACAGGTACATCAGGGACCCCGAATTCCTGAGGGAGCTGGACGACCTCAACCACAGGTACACCGGCAGGCCGTCGATGCTCTACTACGCCGACAGGATGACGAGGGACCTCGGAGGCGCCAAGGTCTACCTGAAGAGGGAGGATCTGAACCACACCGGCGCCCATAAGATCAACAACGTCATCGGGCAGTGCCTCCTCGCCAAGAGGATGGGCAAGACCAGGGTCATCGCCGAGACCGGCGCCGGCCAGCACGGGGTCGCCACCGCCACCCTCGCCGCCTACCTCGGACTGGAGTGCGAGGTCTTCATGGGCGAGCACGACGTGGAGAGGCAGGCCCTGAACGTGTACAGGATGGAGCTTCTGGGAGCCAAGGTGCACCTGGTCTCCTCCGGGACGGGTGTCCTCAAGGACGCCGTCAACGAGACCCTGAGGGAGTGGACCAACCGCGTCTCCGACACCCACTACGTCATCGGCACCGTCATGGGCCCCGCGCCCTTCCCGGAGATGGTCTGCGAGTTCCAGAGCGTCATCGGAAGGGAGGTCAGGAAGCAGATCACGGAGGCGGAGGGCCGTCTGCCGGACTGCCTCGTCGCCTGCGTCGGAGGCGGGAGCAACGCCATCGGACTCTTCCACGAGTTCGTGAACGACAAAGACGTCAGGATGGTCGGCTGCGAGGCCGGGGGCAAGGGCGTGGACACCGACAGGCACGCCGCCACCATGACCAAGGGCACCGTTGGTATATTCCACGGCATGAAGTCCCTGTTCTGCCAGAACGAGTACGGCCAGATCGCCCCCGTGTACTCAATATCCGCCGGCCTGGACTACCCTGGCATCGGCCCGGAGCACGCCTACCTCAAGGCCATGGACAGGGCCGAGTACGTCGCCGTGACCGACGACCAGGCGGTGGACGCCTTCGAGTACCTCTCCAGGACCGAGGGCATCATCCCGGCCATAGAGAGCGCCCACGCCATTGCCTACGCCAGGGAGCTGGCTCCCACCATGTCCAAGGACGACATCATCGTGGTGAACCTCTCCGGACGCGGGGACAAGGACGTGGCCGCCATCGCCAGGTACAGGGGGAGGGACATCCATGACTGACCATTCGAAGGATCTCGAGAGGGTGTTCTCCCGCAGGGCGTTCATACCGTTCGTGACCTGCGGCGACCCGGACATCGAGACGACGGAGAGGCTGGTGCGTGCCATGGCCGGGGCCGGCGCGGACCTCATAGAGCTGGGCATTCCGTTCTCGGACCCCATAGCCGAGGGCCCGGTCATCCAGGGTGCCGACGTGAGGGCGCTGTCCTCCGGTGTTACCACAGACGACATCTTCGACATGGCGGAGCGTGTCAGGAGGGACATCGACGTCCCCATGCTGGTCATGACCTACATCAACCCGGTCTTCGTCTACGGCTGCGACAGGTTCATGGAGCGCTGCAGGAGGGCAGGCATCTGCGCGATAATCGTCCCCGACATGCCCTACGAGGAGAAGGGGGACCTGCAGCCTTACTGCACGAAGTACGGGATCAAGCTCATCTCGATGATCGCCCCCACGTCGGAGGACAGGATCGCGATGATCGCCTCCGAGGCTGAGGGCTTCGTGTACATAGTGTCGTCCATGGGCGTCACCGGCGTCCGCACGTCCTTCAGCTCCAACCTGGAGGACATGGTCGCCGCCGTCAGGAGGTCCACGGACATCCCGTGCGCCATAGGGTTCGGCATCTCGACGCCGGAACAGGCCCGCAGGATGACCGATTTCGCAGACGGGGCCATCGTCGGGTCGGCGATCGTCAGGATAATCGCTGAGCACGGAAGGGACTCAGTTCCGTATGTGGCCGACTACGTAAGGAGGATGAGGGAGGAGCTGGACAGGCCTTGACCCCCTCATGTCACAACGGGGCCCGGACTCTCCGAAGGGTCCGGGTTCCATCTTTCTGAAAAAAGATGCGGTTCAGACCTCGGACCCGCGTACAGACCTTATGAACCTCGACATCTTCGCCTGGTCCTTCCTGCCGTCGGTCTCCACTCCGGAGCTCACATCCACCCCGAACGGGTGCAGTCTCTCCAACGCTTCGGAGATGTTGTCTGGGCTCAGGCCCCCTGACAGGATGTAATCCCTGTCCATCCTGTCGAGGAGGGACCAGTCGAACAGCCTCCCGGACCCCATCCCCGCATCCATGAGGACCATGTCAGCGTCGCAGGCGTTGGCGGATGAGACGTCCCTCTCGTCTCTCACGATGAACGATTTCACCAAGGGGGCGTCGGTGAGTCCCCTCAGTCCGTGGATGTACGCGGAGTCCTCGACGCCGTGTAGCTGCACGGCATCGATTATCCCCGAATCCACGATGTCCGCTATCAAGAGCGGGTCCTCGTCCACGAACACCCCGACCTTCGTTATGGAACGGTCCAGGGACGATGCGAGCGTCTCTGCGGTCTCTTTCGAAACGCATCTCCAGCTGGGTCCGTAGAACACGAACCCTACCATGTCCGGCCTCAGCCCGTTTACGGCGTCCACGTCCTCCGGGCGCGTCAGTCCGCAGATCTTGACCAGAGTCATCGCCTCATGGCCTCCATCAGCGCCCTCCTGTCAGGGCTGCGCATGAACGCCTCCCCCACCAGGACGGCGTCGAACCCAGCATCGGAGAGCCTGCGGACGTCCTCGGGTGTGGAGATTCCGCTCTCGGACACGCAGATCACGCCGTCTGGTATCCTCTCCCTCAGGCGCAGGCTGTTGCCTATGTCGACCCGGAACGTCCTCAGGTCGCGGTTGTTGACCCCGATGACCGAGGCTCCCGAGGACACCGCCCTCTCCACCTCGTCCGCCGTGTGCGTCTCAACAAGGGCGGACATCCCCAGGGACTCGGCGAGCTCCCTGTAGTCCGCGAGCTGCCTGTCGTTCAGGATCGACGCGATCAGTAGGACGGCCGAGGCGCCGATCTCCCTGGCGCGGTAGACCTGGTACTCGTCGATTATGAAGTCCTTCCTCAGCACGGGGGTGCCCACGGTGTCGGCTATCTCCTCGAGGTACCTGTCGTCCCCGAGGAAGTGCCTGGGCTCGGTGAGGACCGATATTGCAGACGCCCCCAGGGACTCGTACTCCCTGGCGATCTCCAGGTACGGGAAGTCCTCGCTGATGACCCCCTTGGAGGGTGAGGCCTTCTTGACCTCGCAGATGAAGGACATCCCCTCCGTCCCAAGGTTCCTCTCGAAGGGGAACCCGGTGCGGCGCGGGCGGACCATGCAGGCCTCCC
>CASFMM010000085.1 GCA_949295765.1 uncultured Methanomassiliicoccales archaeon
GTACGGCAACGAAGCCTACGCCAAGCTCTTCGACGACATCATGAGCGACCTGAACAAGGCGGTGCTGATCGACAGGGTCCAGCTGACCCTGGAGCCGGCAACCCCCCTGTTCATCTTCTCCATCGTCCTGAGGGCGGCGCCCGCGGCCAAGACGGTCGCGGACGTGGCCACCGTCAGGACGGACGTCGGGGGCGTCCACGTGACGATCACCCAGGAGCGCTACGCCCCGGACATCCTCAAGGAGCTGTGGGCGAGGTTCGGCAGGAAGGCCGTCTACCAGCAGACCAGGTTCGACCTGGACGTCCAGGGCGCCAAGGAGGAGGATGTCGAACCCATAGTGGTGGCGTCGGGAGAGGACGACAGGCGCGAGATCATGGGCGCCATCTGGAGGACGATGCCCGAGGGCATCAAGAACAGGAAGACCCTGATCAGCGACAACGTCATCACGGTCATAGCCACCGAGGAGGTCCTGCTGCCGGAGATGATCGAGAGGGGCAGGCAGGTCCACAAGGCCATGGGAGGTTCAGACGATGTTTGAGGTCATGATGTACGACGGGGGAGTCTACCGCTCGGAGGAGCTCTACGAGCTCATCGACGATGTCGGAGGCGTGGTCCTCCAGAAGAACAGGAGCTCCCAGATGCTGACGGTCATCATGTCCGTCCCGGAGGAGGACAGGGAGGCCATCGAGAGGGTCTGCAACGACATCGGAGGCGTCGTCAAGAGCGTCCCGCTGGCGGGAACGGAGATCGCGGTGGTCGGGCCCACGCTGGGCAGGCACCACATGCCGCACCCGATCTGCGACATCGCCGAGGAGCTCAGGAGGTACGGTGCCGTCACAGTGGTCATGGGAATGGCCAGGGGCCGCGGCAAGGCGACCTCGCAGATCTCCATGACCGAGAGGCTCACCCTCGACGAGTACGACGGGGTCATCTTCATGATGGGCAACTTCAAGAGCTGCGTCGAGACCAAGGCCGAGCTCATGAGGGACATACACGCCCCAACCGTCCTGGTGTCCGGGCCCGTGCCCGAGGGCATCGAGGACACGTGCGACGCCATCGTCACCGGCGTAGGAAGGAAGGCCGCCAGGATGAGGACCCCTCCGGAGAGGGCCAAGCTGGAGGAGATCGCCGACACGATGGAGGCGGTCCTGAAGGACAAGAAGCGCAGCCTGGAGGAGGACCCCCTGTTCGTCCATCCCGCGGAGGTCAAGACCGTGCTGGAGGAGTACGAGCCCATCAACATGTGCCTGAGACCATCGCCGATGGTCCTGCACCTGGACGGCATAAGGGTCAAGATCCCGTACAACGAGCACAGGAAGTACCTCGAGAACGTCGAGATCTACGGAAGGAGACTCGGCGAGATCGCGGACATCTCCCCGTCCAAGATCGACGACAGCAGCGTCCTGATACGCATCAAGACGCGCTCTCAGGTCGAGGACGAGGACCGTCGCCGCGCGAGCGCATGAAGCGTCCCGGAACCTACATACTTCTAATCGCCCTCGGCTCCGACACCGAACTGGAGGTCGGGGCCCTGGGCACACTTAGATTCCCCGCTGGCACGTACTGCTACGTGGGCAGCGCCATGGGCGGCCTGGACCAGAGGGTGTCGAGGCACCTGTCCCGGGAGAAGAAGGTGCGCTGGCACATAGACAGGCTCACGCTGGCGGCGGACTCCGTCGAGGCATACGTCTCCTACCCGGACTACGTTCCCGAGTGCACACTGGCGTCCATGGCCGAGGGGTGCGGGATGACACCCTTCGCCGACGGTTTCGGATGCTCCGACTGCAGGTGCCGGACTCACCTGTTCGGAGCCGACCCCGATTCCATAGCCAGACTGATCCGGGAGGCCGGACTTATCTCATTTTCTCTCATTTCTTTTCCGAGCTGGAAACCCTTATAACGCATCAGTTTGTACCCTTTCTCCAGATACAGCCACTGCGCCGAACAGTGGAGGTCAAGATCATGAAAAGCAACGCAGAATGCACCAAAGTGTCCGCCGACACACTCGAGCACGTGTGCTCCCTGATCGGCAACTCGAAGGTCTCCGATTGCGAGGGAAAGGCCGTCATCAAGCCCGCCAACGCCGACGAGCTGGCCAAGGCCGTCGCAGCCATCATGGCCGCAGGAGGCTCCATCTCCCCCCTCAGCAGGAAGGGGAGCCACACCGAGGGCGACGTCCTCGTCGACATGTCCGACATGAACGCCCTCGTCGACGTCGACACGGTCGCCCAGACCGTCAGGGCCCAGGCCGGATGCAAGTTCAGCACCATCGTCAAGGCCGTCGAGGCCGAGGGATACACCATCGGAGTCCGCCCCGCCGGAGAGGACCCCACCGTCGAGGACTGGGTCTACACCGAGACCGACGGAATCGGATCCTACAAGTACGGAACCGTCAAGGACTCCGTCATCAACATCCGCGCCGTCGACGCCGCCGGGAAGCTCCTGGAGACCGGATACGACGAGATCGGCTACTACATGTCCGGATACAACATGATCCAGACCCTCGCCGCGTCCTCCGGAAGGCTCGCCATCATCACCGACGTCACATTCAAGATCCACCCCCTCGGCGTGACCAAGGCCGTCGGGTACGAGTTCCCCTCCGCCGACAAGATGCAGGAGGTCTTCCAGGCCATCGGGCAGAGCCCCTCGGTCAAGCCCCTGCAGATCTCCTTCAACGGCAACCTCGCCATCATCGCCTTCCAGGGCGCCGAGGAGTTCGTCGACGCGGACCTCGAGGCCCTCGACGCCATGATGGCCGAGGCCGGCGCGACGAAGGCCGACCAGTCCGTCGTGGACGACAAGTTCGGCAACATCGGAGTCGGCGCCTGCGTCAACCCCGACGCCGCAACCATGTACGTCCCCCTGAGGAACATGGCCGCCGCCATCGACGCCTTCAAGGGAGTCGCCGGGTTCGACATCGCCGGAAACGTCCCCGACAAGAGCACCGTCGCGATCAAACTGACCGGCGACGTGTCCGAGGCCGACTACGACGCCGCCGCGGACAAGGCCGAGGAGCTCGGCGGAAGGGCCAGCATCAGGTGCCCCAGCAAGTACCGCGACGAGGCCACCAACAGGTTCATCAGGAGGATCGAGGACGCCTACATGGGAAGGCCCGTCGAGGACGTCAAGCTCCCCAGGCAGGTCACCCCCGCCATCCTCGAGAAGCTGAAGGAGATCGTCGGAGCCGGTAACGTGTCCGTCAGCGGCATGGACAAGGTCCTGTACAGCCACGACATGGCCCCCCTCCCGAAGGAGGCCGGACTCGCCTTCAAGAACCTCCCCGACGTCATCGTCAGGCCCGAGACCGTGGAGCAGATCTCCAAGGTAATGGCCCTGGCCTACGAGAACGGAATCGCCGTAACGCCCAGAGGCAACGCCTCCTGGGGACTGGGCGGATGCATGCCCACCAACGCCGGTATCCTGCTCGACATGTCCTCCAAGATGAGGCACGTCGTGGAGATCGACAAGGAGAACCTGACCGTCAAGGTCCAGGGAGGATGCACATGGAAGAACCTGCTCGAGGCCTGCATGAAGGAGGGCTACATCATCGGATCCTACCCCTCCTCGTTCCCCTCAGGAACCATCGGAGCCTGGTACTCCACCAACGGAATGGGTATCGGTTCCTACAAGTACGGCAGCGCCAGGGAGAACGTCGTCAACGCAGAGATCATCGTCGACGACGGATCCATCGTCAACACCGGATTCCCGGACACCGGATCCTACAGGGCGTCCTTCAACCTGAACCAGTTCTTCTCCGGAGCCGAGGGAACACTCGGTGTCATCGGAACCATGACCTTCAGGCTGCACCCCATGGGACAGATCAGGTGCCTCGCCTACGAGTTCGACAACCTCAAGGAGATGGACGGCCCCATGCAGGAGCTCGTCCACCACCCGTCCGTCAGGCCCCTGCACGTGGCCTGGTCCGACTACAAGCACTTCGAGAACCAGAAGAGGGCCGGATGCCACGCACCCGACGTGAAGAACCTCTGGCTCGTCACCCTTCAGGGAGACGAGAAGCACAACGACCTCGAGGAGGCCGCCGTCGACGCCATGGCCGAGAAGGCCGGCGGAAGGAAGATCGCCGGAGAGATCGCCGAGCACGAGTGGGAGGAGAGGTGCTACGAGTTCAGGGCCAGGAGGGTCGGAGTCGGAGAGATCCCCGCCGAGGTCATCGTGCCCACCGTCCACTGGGGAGAGTTCACCGACGAGTGCTACCAGGGATTCGTCAACATGAAGATGGAGGCCGGAGGAATCATCGGAGTCCTCGTCGACAGGAACACCACCCTGTTCATGCCCTACTACTTCAAGGACGACGAGATGATCACCGGAATGCTGTCCTTCGGATTCAACTTCTACCTCGGCGACGTCGCCATGGGATACGGAGGAAGGACCACCGGATTCGGAGTGTTCTTCGCCTGGAACACCGACGTCATCCACAACGCCGCCACCGCATCCATGGAGAGGGAGCTCAAGACCGTCCTGGACCCCCACGACGTCGTCAGCCCCGGACACGTGGTCTGCGGAATGACCAGGTTCGGAGTCGACATGAACAAGGGTCTCATGTCCATGGGAAGCACCCTCATCCAGGTCGTCAAGAAGATCATGCCCGCGGACAGGACCTTCGCCTACAACCTCGAGAGGTTCAGGTACGACGACCTCGAGCACATGAAGATGCTCGACCGTGTCCACAAGCTCGGAGACGGAACCCAGTAAACCTCAACATCCCGGCGGAATACCCGCCGGGATCTAAAACCCGTTCAATCTCTTCCGATGATCCGATCGGATTTGTGATTCGAGTTCTTCAGGGAAGCACGGGTTTATCATCTGTCAATAGATATCGAAAACTATGAAGCAGGTGAGCACCGGCGGTCTTGCTTTCCAGGAAATCCGCAAACGTGGGAAGTACTATGTCGACAAGACACTTCTGATAAAGGATATGCTGGATGTCGACGACAGCGGTGTTTTCCTTTACACTCGTCCCCGCAGATTCGGTAAGACAACCAATATCACCATGCTTGACGCTTTCTTCAACTTCGATTATTCGGGGAATGATTGGTTCGAAGGGTTGGAGATAACGAAACATCATTCGTATGACAGATACAAGAACGCGTATCCGGTCATCCACATCGATTTGATGGAAATCAACTCTGCATCGGAAGAGACACTTCTGGACTCTCTGAACGGGGCAGTGATCGATGCGTTCTCGCCATTCGATGAACGCATGAGGGGGTGGAAGATGTCCCTCGCAGACCGGAGCAGCTATGAGCGTATCTGCACCCGTAGTGCATCGGAAGACGAGATTGTAAGGTCAGTGTCCATGCTATGCAGAATCATACGTAACAACACCGGAAAAAACATCGTGGTGTTGATTGACGAGTATGATCGCGCCATAACTAACGCTTTCGACTCGGATTCTCAGAGGAAGGCTCTTGACATCATAGGGAGGTTCATGTCAGCAACTCTCAAGAGCAATCCCGATCTGCAGATGGCATACGTCACCGGAGTCATGCAGGTGGCGAAAGCAGGGTTCTTCTCAGGAATGAACAATCTCAATGTTAACACGGTCCTCTCTTCGAACTCCGATGAGAGGTTCGGATTCACGGAAGCCGAAGTCAGGGACATTCTCGGATACTATGGTCATCTTGAGAAGTTCGATGAAATCGCAACATGGTATGACGGCTATCATTTCGGAGATGCCGAAATTTACAACCCGTTCAGTGTGATGATGTACGTCCAGAAGGGATTCATCCCCGATAGTTACTGGAAGGATTCCGGTAGGAACCTTCCGATGGTCTGGATGATTCAGAGGACGGAATCGATAGGATTCAAGACCATGGTCGAATTAATAAACGGTGGGAAGGTCGTCTCCGAGCTCCATGGCACAATGAGCTACGAGGAGATGAGGATCTCCGACACTATGGATCTGTTCTCGCTGATGGTGATGACTGGATACCTGGATGCCAGACAGGCCCATGAAGGATTGTACGAGATCTCGATTCCCAACAGGGAGGTCAGAGGAATCGTGGACTCGCTTCTCTGTCTCAACAGGCGTGTAGGTGACGAACTGTTCTCCAGGTTCAACAACGCCGTTCTGGACGGGGATGCGGACTCCATGGTGGAAGCCTTGCAGAGCGTCCTTGTGGACGGCAGTTATTTCGCATTGAGGGACGAGACGTCATATGAGAACATACTGCTGACGATGATGCATGGGATCCTGAACGGATACACGGTCAAATCGGAGAAGGAATCCGGAAACGGCAGGGTGGATCTCATTCTGGAGCCAAGGCGCGAGGGGACGGTTCCGATCATCATCGAACTAAAAATTGCGGATTCAGCGGACGATTTGACCAAGGAAGTCGATAGAGCCATAGACCAGATCCACGATCGGAAGTACTACCTCGGTATGAATGGCGATGTCATCCTCATAGGTCTTGCATTCTGGGGCAAAATTGTTCGTGGAAAGGTGCAAAAGATCAGTCTCTGAGGGATTCAGAGGAGATTCACGACGTCGCCTGCGCAGTCTATCACAGGGATGTCCGGATCGACGGACGCCCACATCTCGTCCGAGCCGGAGCCGGTCCTGACTCCCACGAACGACGCCCCTGCTCCGTGCGCGGACATCCAGTCGGTGGAGTTGTCCCCGACGTACAGGATCTCCTCGGGACTCACACCGAGTTCTTCCGCGAACTCGTCCATGGCCTTCGGTGAAGGCTTGGCGTTGTCGTACTCGGAATGGTCTCTTCCGATGACAACATCGAACTCATCGAAAAGCGGTCCCAGCGCCCTCGTGGCGTACTCGAGGCTGCCACGGGTGAGGATGCCGACCTTGAATCCTCTGGATTTCAGGACGGGCAGGCATTCCGTCGATCCCGGGAACGGTTCGGCCTCCGAGACGAACTCGCACTCGCACTCCGTGAATGCACGGTCGATGTCATCGCTGACCTGCCGGAATTCGTCTCCGCGCCCGTTGTCCTCAAGCCATCTCCTGATGGGTGCGCGCGGACGCTTGGGGGAGTCCCCGAAGTCGATCTCGT
>CASFMM010000086.1 GCA_949295765.1 uncultured Methanomassiliicoccales archaeon
GGTCTTCCTGGTGGCCGACAACCGCAGCACCGAGGCCGAGGACATCGACCAGGACGACATACAGTACCTGTGGAAGGTCCTCCCCGTGAAGGAGGACGTCAGGCGCGCGTACCTGCGCAGCCTGGCCGGGATGATTGAGTACCACACCGGCGTGGACGTCGTGAAGAAGGCCGACCTCCTGCACAACAGGGAGTCCCGCGAGAGGGTGTTCATCGACGACGAGCAGTTCCGCACCGCGTACGTCGCCGCCGACCCGTTCCAGAGGCTGATCCTCTGCCTCGGCGCCTACATGGGGCTGAGGAGGTCGGAGATGGGCGCCATCCGCGACGAGGACATGGACAGGGGCACGCTGACCATCCACGGCAAGGGCCACGGCCTGGAGGGACTGGTGGCGTACATGCGCATACCCGACCCGGTGGTCCGCGCCATAGAGGAGTTCAGGGCCTCCCTGGAGGACCAGGGCAGGCGCGGGGACGACTTCCTGCTGCAGGCCCGCTCCAGGGACGGGACCCTCAGACGCGTGTCGCCCACCAGGATCTCCGGCGCCATCACGGAGCTGGGAAAGGACACCGGGATCAGGATAACCACCCACTCCCTGAGGAGGTACTTCGCCACCACGCTGTACTACAAGACCGGCTGCGACCTGCAGACAGTCAGGAGGCTGATGCGCCACGCGGACGTCTCGACCACACTGAAGTGCTACGTGGACGCCTACGACCAGAGGGCGCAGCAGGCATCGGAGAAGCTGGCGGAGCACATTGACAGGCTCATCGGGGAGTGCTCCCGCGACAGGGACTTGAAGAAGGACGATGGGGAGGGCGGGGATGAACCGAGGTGATCCCCCCGCCTCACGCGATGCCCCGCCGGCGATGTCTGGCACATTGCAGTCGGATGCTTCCGGGGCCATCGGACCAGTTATCAACGAGTACGCCATCCACCTGGGCATGACGGACGGCAAGGACGCTGCATCCCTGAGGGAACTGGGAACGAGATACCGCGAGGGCGACGGGGTCGAGAAGGATCCCGCGAAGGCGGTGGGGCTCCTGGCCGAGGCCTCGGAGCTCGGCGACACCCAGGCTGCGTCCTCCGTCGGATACATGCTCATGGTGGGCGAGGGCGTCCCCGCGGACGCGTCCGCCGCCGAGGTCCACCTCAGGAGGGCCGCGGAAGCCGGCAACACCGTCGCCATGTGCAACCTCGGCGTCCTGCTCTCCGGCACAGTGCCAGACGAGTCAATCGCATGGTTCGGGAGGGCCGCGGAGGCGGGCAGCCTCCGCGCCCTCAAGAACCTCGCCGCGGCGTACTCGACGGGGTCCGGCGTCCCCCTGGACAAGGCTGTCGCCTCGGAGTACTACCGCAAGGCGGCGGACCTCGGGGACGCCGACTCCATGTGCGTCCTCGCCTCGATGCTCCGCAACGGCGATGGAATACCCGTCGACAAGGCCGGGGCCACGGAGCTTTACCGCAAAGCCGCCGACCTCGGCGATCCGGATGCGCAGTACGACCTCGCGTTCATGCTGGACGCCGGCGAAGGCGTTCCACAGGACCGCGCCGAGGCCGAGAGGCTCTTCAGGCTCTCCGCCGACCAGGGCGACACCGACGCGTGCCTGTGCATCGGCGGGATCCTCTACGAGAGGGGCGACTTCCAGGAGGCCGAGGACTACTTCACCGACGCCGCCCTCAAGGGGGACGTCAAGGCGATGTACAACCTTGGCCTGATGTACTCCGAGGGCTCGCTCGGTGAACCGGACATGGACAAGGCGGGGGAGTGGTTCGAGTCCGCCGCCCAGGAGGGCTTCGTCTACGCCCAGACCAGTCTCGCCGGGATCCTCTACAACAAGGGGGACGTCGAGGATGCTGCCGCATGGTACAGGGAGGCCGCCGCCCAGGGCGAGCCCACGGCCATGTACAACCTGGGCGCCTTCGGGATCTCCGGCATGATCAAGATGGACGAGAAGGAGGCGATGGAGCTGCTCGTCAGAGCGGCCTCCGCCGGCGTCCAGGAAGCGGTGGAGCTCCTGTCCAGGATCACCAGAGGATGAGCTCGTCCAACGAGTCCACCTGACAGGTGCACTCGATACCCTCGACGCTGAGCTGGTTGTGCCTGTCCACTATCACGCAGTCCACGCCCGCCGCCTTCGCGGCCAGGGCGTCGTTCGGGCTGTCGCCCACGTAGACCGTGTCCTCTTTCGGCACATCGAAATGGGACATCCCCAGAAGCAGTGGGTCGGGGTTCGGCTTGTGCAACGGCGTCTCGTCGAACCCGACTATGGTCTCCGGATACCCATCCAGGCCTTGCGACCTCAGCAGGTTCTCGATCTTGTACCTCTTCTTCCCCGACACTACGCCGATCCTACTGCCCCTGTCCTTCAGGGACTCCAGGACCCTCGCGGTCTCCGGGAACGGCGGCGCCCCCAGGTACGCGTCGGAGCGGACCACGTTCATGAACGCCTCCTCGAAATCCGCGAACCTGGAGCTGTCCGGGCCCATGTACCTGCGGTACACCTGCTCCATGGTCAGGCCCAGGCACTCGTCGAACCTCGCAGGATTGTAATCCACGCCCAGCACGGGAAGCGCCTCCCTGAGGATCGCCTCTATCCCGCACCTGGTGTCGAACAGGGTGTTGTCGAAGTCGAAGAGGTACAGGGCGTACTCCCTCATCTGGTCCCCACGTAGATGTTGACGGCGCCGAAGGACTTCACGTAGAACCTCGCGTCCTCAAAGCCGGCCTTTTTGAAGATCTTGACCATGTCCTCGCCGTAGGGGAACCCCTCGATGGAGCATGTCAGCCACTCGTACGCGGACTGGCGGCCGTCGATGGACTTGCCCTTGTCGTACTTGCGGCCGTACCTCTTGACCCTCCTCATGTAGATGTTGTAGAAGAAGCGCACGACGGAGTTCTTCGGCTTGGAGAGCTCGGCCACGACCACCCTCCCTCCGGGGGCCAGCACCCTGTGCATCTCGCACACCGCTTTCTGAATATCGCAGACGTTCCTGAGCATGTATCCGGAGGTCACCAGGTCGAAGGACCCGTCGGGGAAATGGAGGTCCAGTGCGTCGCCGACCTGCCAGTCGATCTTCACGGGCAGCTGCAGCTCGGACTCCTTCCTCTCGGCGAGTTCCAGCATCCTGGGCGTGATGTCCACGCCGACCACGGTGGAGCCCTCGCCGGCGGTCCTCGCCACGTGGAACGCGATCTCCCCGGTGCCGGTGCCCACGTCGAGGCACCTCCTGCCCCTGATGTCGCCGGCCTTCCTCATCATGAACCTGTGCCAGCCCTGCACCATGTGCATGCTCATGATCTCGTTCATCTCGTCGTAGTAGTCCGCGATCTCGGTGAAGACATCCTTGATGTACTCCTCCTTGCCCTCGAACTGGACGCCCTTCTTGAGCTCTTCCTCTGCCATGTCAGATCACCGGAATGAGATAGTAACTTATAATGTAGCCCAGCACCAGCAGCACGCCGAAGTGCCAGTTCTGCCTGAAGGCCATCGGCACCAGCATGAAGCTGGCGTGCGGGTCCGTGGGCGCCTTCCTGGCGTTCCGCACCAGCTTCCATGCGTTGTAGAGCGCGACGAACGCCAGTGCGCATCCCCATGGCGCGACACCCGCGACCATCAGGACCAGCAGGATCGGGTAGGACACCAGGTTCATGAACAGGTACAGGCGCAGGCTGTTCGCGTAGCCGATGTGGCCGCACAGGGTACCCACGCCCGCCCTCATGTCTTCGTGCCAGTCCCTGGTCTCGTTCCCTGTTAGCACGCCGGTTATCATGAACGCGTTGGGCAGCGAGATCAGCAGCACCTCCCAAGAGAAGATGTCCCCTGTCAGGACGTAGTACGTGCCCAGGGGCATCAGGATTCCCATCATCAGGAACACGGACGGCTGCCCCAGGCCGTAGTACTTGTACGCCGGGCCGACCGTGTACATGCCGGCGCCGGCCACCCCCAGGATGCCGTAGACCAGGATGCCCCAGCCCACGTGCCATACGAACACCAGACCTATGACGCAGGTCACCAGCAGGCACAGCATCCCCGCCAGCAGGACGTGTTTCGGCTTCAGGACGCCCGTGACCAGCTCGGGGGAGCGGGTCTCGTTCTCGACGGTGTCCGTTCCCTTGGAGAAGTCGCCGTAGGTGTTCAAGAGGTTCGATGCAGACTGCAGGAGCAGCCCGCCGACGAGGACGAGGGCCAGGAGGACCCACTCGAGGACGCCGAACGCCTGGTGGTGGTACGCCAGGGCGCCGCCTATGAACACCGGGACCACCGCGCCGTGGAGGGTCCACGGCCTGAACGCGTTGTACCATCCGGCCTTCACCGGCTTGACGCCCGCCATGATGGGGGAATACCGCACATGATGATAAAAGTCGCCTGAAGGAGTTTCGGAAGGGACGGGCGGAGCCCGCCCCTTGGAGTTTGAGGTTCACTGCCCGAACAGCCTGAACACCCTGTCGGAGTACCCGAGCATATCGTCCAGGGGCATCCCGGCGATGAGAACGGCCTGGTCGTACATGATCTCGGCCATCTCCTTCGCCCTGTCCCTGTCCTCGGTGTAGGCCTTCTTCAGCGCCGCGTAGGCTGGATGGTCTATGTTGACCTCCAGCACGCGCCTCGCCTTAACGTTCTGGGCCTCGCCTCCTGGGATCGACGAGAAGTACTTCTCCATCTCCAGGGACACGTCGCCGTCGGTGCTCAGGCACACGGCGTGGGTCTTCAGCTTCCTGGAGGCCCTGACGTCCACGACCCTGTCTCCCAAGGTCTCCTTAACGAAGGCGAGGATGCCCTTCTCTGACTCCGCCTTCTCGTCGGCGGCCTTCCTCTCCTCCTCGGACTCCAGCCCGAGGTCACCTCCGGCCACGTCGCAGAACTCCTTGCCGTCGTACTCCCTGAAGGTCTTCACGGCGAACTCGTCCATGTCCTCGCCGAACAGCAGGATGTCGTAGCCCTTTGCCCTGACCTGCTCGGTCTGGGGGACCTGCTTCGCCCTGGCGACGGACTCCGCCGCCGCGTAGTAGATCCTCTCCTGGCCCTCGGGCATGGCGTCCCTGTACTCCTTCAGGGTGACGAGTGAGTCCTTCTCGAAGGACTGGAACAGGAGCAGGTCCTTCAGCATGTCCGCCTTCATCCCGTAGTCCTCGATCACGCCGTACTTGAGCTGGGGCCCGAACGCCCTGAAGAACTCCAGGTAGGTGTCCCTGTCCTCCTCCAGCATCCTGGTCAGCTCCGCCTTCACCTTCTTCTCGATGTTGGCCCTGATGGTGGTCAGCTGCCTGTCGTGCTGCAGCAGCTCCCTGGAGATGTTCAGCGACAGGTCTGGGGAGTCCACGACACCCCTGACGAACCTGAAGCAGTCCGGGAGCACGTCCTTGCACTTCTCCATGATCATGACGCCGGAGGAGTACAGCTCCAGCCCGGGCTCGAAGTCCCTGCTGTAGAAGTTGAAGGGCGCCACCTTGGGGATGAACAGCATCGCCCTGTAGTTCACCGCGCCCTCGGCGTTGATCCTGATGACGGCGACGGGCTCCTCCCAGTCGCGGAACTTCTCCATGTAGAACTTCCTGCAGTCCTCGTCGGAGACCTCGTCCCTCCCGCGCTGCCAGATGGGAACCATGCTGTTGACCACCTCGTCCCTGACGGACTTCACCCAGTCCTTCTTGGGCTTGCCCTCCTCGTCGGTCTCGCCGGTCTCCACGTAGTCCTCGTGCTCCACCATCATGTGGATGGGCCAGCGGACGTAGTCGGAGTACTTCTTCACCAGGTCCCTGAGCCTGTAGGAGTCCAGGTACTCCGAGTAGGCGCCGTTCTCGTCGTCGGGCCTGAGGTGCATGATGACGTCGGTGCCCCAGGAGTCCTTTTCGCATTCCTTTATGGTGTACCCGTCGGCGCCCTCGGAGGTCCACTCCCAGGCCTGGTCCTGGCCGTAGGCCTTTGACCTGACGGTGACCTTGTCTGATACGAGGAACGCGGAGTAGAACCCCACGCCGAACTGACCTATGATGTCCACGTCGGCCGTGCCCTCCTCCATCTCCTTCTTGAAGTCCAGGGAACCGCTGTGGGCGATGACTCCGAGGTTGGCGTCCATGTCCTCCTTGGTCATGCCGATACCGTTGTCGGAGACCGTGATCGTGCCGGCGTCCTTGTCGTAGGAAACGTCGATTTTGAAATCCTCCCTGGCGACGTTGACCTTGTCAGGCTCTGTGATGGACCTGTAGTGGAGCTTGTCTATGGCGTCCGACGCGTTGGAGATGATCTCCCTCAGGAAGATCTCCCTGTGGGTGTAGATCGAGTTGATCATGAGGTTGAGAAGCTGCTTGGATTCCGCCTTGAACTGTTTCTTTGCCATCCTTTCACCTTCATCAATGATGGCTCCCGCCCTTCGGACGGGGGTGCTCTGATGCGATTTACTGTTAGAACTTCTATAAAATGATTTCTTATATTCGCCTCGGCTCCGGCGAACATGACGGTGTTACTCTTCGGAATATGTTGGCAACACGGTAGCACGTTTCCGCGACCTCGGATAACACGGTGTCACGATTTTCCGATTGTTATGTTCCCAACGCTGGCATAACAGAAACCTTTAAACCGCTCGAAACGGAGTCCGACTACATGGCGGGAAGAGCGGCCAAGGCGGTGGTTTTCGCGGTGCTCGCGGCGGTGTTCTACGCCGTGAGCTCGCCCGTTTCTAAGGTCCTACTGGAGGACGTGTCGCCATATCTCATGGCCGCGCTGCTCTACCTCGGCGCCGGGATCGGGATGGCCGTCGTCAGGTCCCTGTCCCCTTCGAAGCGCGCCGAGGAGCGCCCTCTCATCAAGAGCGACACCCCCTACATCATCGGGATGATCGTCCTGGACATAGCGGCGCCCATCCTTCTGATGTACGGTCTGCTGAACTCCCCCGCTTCGTCTGTCTCGCTGCTTAACAACTTCGAGATTGTCGCCACCACGCTCATCGCCCTGCTCGTCTTCGGCGAGAGGGTCACTCCCACTACCTGGGCCGC
>CASFMM010000087.1 GCA_949295765.1 uncultured Methanomassiliicoccales archaeon
AAGAGATCCGTGTTCCTCATGATGGCGCCGGGCTCCGAGAGGCAGAACCTGGATGCGATACAAGAGGAGATGTCCAGGATACTCGGTAGGAGGGTCGAGTACGGGACCTTCCCCGAGTTTCTTTCGGACCTCGCCGACTACTGTCATGAATCCAAGACAGTCGTGGTCATCGACGAGTTGCCCTTCCTTCTGGATTCCGCACCCCATGTCGCGGGGTACCTCCAGAACTTCATCGATGTCAGGATGAGGGGGGAGGAGACCGTGTTGATCGTCTGCGGGTCGTCCGTCTCATCCATGGAGAAGGAGACCACAGATCCCACCAGGCCTCTTTACAACAGGTTCCGTTTCCGCATCCATCTCCAGCCACTGTCGTTCGAGGAGTGCTGCCAGTTCCATCCCGGGATGTCCGATGCCGACAAGGCCAGGATGTACCTGACTTTCGGAGGCAGCCCGTTCTATCACGAGGGCATCACGGGTACGACGTACGAGGAAGTCATCAGGGATGCATACCTCGGGCGCAACGCGTTCCTCAGGGACGAGGCGAGGAACATCGTGCTCGAGCTGAAGAACAGCGACAGCTGCATGGCCATATTGGACGCGATCTCCTCTGGAACCACATCCATCAAAGGGATCGCGGAGTACACGAAGCAGAACAGGGACACATGCAAGCGCTGTCTGGACGAGATGGAGTACATGGGACTGGTGTCCCGTCTGGTGCCGATGTGCGGGGCGCCGAAGCATCCGGTTTACTACATCCGCAACGGAATCGTGAGGTTCCACTACGATGTGGTCAACCGCAGCCGCATGGTGATGCTGAGCAGGGATCCTGACGCAGTCTACCAGCAGATAAAGGGGCGCATAGACACCTTCCTGGGGATGAGGTTCGAGGAAATGTGCTCCGATTATATCGCCATGAACTATCCATGTGTGAAGATCGGCAGGTGCTGGGGCAACTTCATCAACCTGGATACAGGGACCGACGAGGCGGGCGACATCGACGTCGTGGCGGTGATACAGGTCGGGGAGGGCCGTGTCCATCTCTTCGGGGAGTGCAAGTTCAGCCGGAGGCCCGTCGGCTTCACCGAGTACAACAAGCTCGAACGCAGAGTGCAGAGTCTCGACGGTGACTATGCGATTAAGTATGCAATGTTCTCGTTGTCCGGGTTCGAGGAGGACTTCAGGGACTTCGCCGAGACCAACGGCATAATGCTGGTGGGTCTGGACGAACTGACGGGCCGGTCACCCGCGCCCTCGTTATCAAGCGGGAGTCACTGATCGTCGACGAGGATGTAGTCCAGGACGTCGGCGATGTTGTCGGAGAACACCGTGTGGTCCGCGGCCTCCTGGGTGTACTCGTCCGTGGGGTTGAACGCTATGGACAGACCGGACTGCTTGAACATCCCGATGTCGGTGAACGAGTTGCCGATGGACACAGTCCTCTCCTTGGAGGTCCCGTACTTCTCGATGAAGTGCCTGACGTTGATCCCCTTGTCCCTCAGGTCCACGTTCATCTTACCCTCCCCGGTGAGGCGGCCGTCCTCGTACGCGCACAGCTCGTCCGCCACGTAGTCATCGAAACCGAACTCCCTGGTCAGCATCGCCGCGGCCAGGTCTATGCCGCCGCTGACGATTACCGCCCTGATGTGGCAGTCGTTCAGGCAGGCTATGGTCTCCTGGATCCCCTCGATAAGCGGCATGTCCCTGAAAGTCAGGGCGATGTCGTTGACGGTGACGTCAGGGTCCACGCCCTTCCAGAGGGCGATGTCCCTGCGCATGAACTCGGGCTCGTCGATCTCGCCGTTCACGAACGCCTGGTAGGCGGGCTCGTTGTCGACACCGTAGTGCTCGTGCACCCAGCACCACGAGCTTCTGAGCTTGGTCAGGGTGCCGTCCATGTCGAAGCAGACGAGATCGTATTTCCTCATGGGGCTCCGTACTCCGATTTCACATAAAGATGATGCGGGCTCATCTCCTCCTGATACCAAGTACCGCTATCGCGAAGAACACCGCGGTGACCACCAGCACGTAGATGATGCACGTGGACGGGTCGAATCCGAAGCCTCCGAGGCTCAGGTCGAACCCCATGTCCGTCCGGAAATCCGCCAGCACGTCCGCGGGTGCCCCGGCGAAGACGTCGTCCAGCGCGTCGCCGGCGAGGGAGTCGCGGAACAGCGAGGCCATGTGGCTGGCGGGCACCAGCGTCCCTACGACCTGCATGCCGTCGGGCATGGTCCCCATGGGCATGTAGATCCCGGCAAGGAACCCGATGAGCACGCTGACAACCACGAAGAACCCCGAGAACGCGCCGGTGCTCCTGAAGAACGAGGTTATCGCGTAGATTATGATGGATCCGGACAGCGAGGACGGGATCAGCAGGACCGCGGTGACGGCGATGCCCGAAGCCGACAGGGGGCACCCGGTGGCGGCAAGATACGCGACGCAGACGACCATGGTGATGACGCTCATTATCAGTCCGACGAGGAACGTGCTCATGATGTACCCGGCCGCGACCTCGTGCGGTCTCATGGGGGTGACCAGGATGTCCCTCATCCTCCCGTTCGCCTTGTCCTCGACCATCGTCTGGAGCGATCCCGCGGATGTGGTCACAGGGACGATCCCCAGGATCCCCGCGAGGACCCAGGCGTCGATGAGCTGCGGCATGCCGTCCATGTCCGGGTAGGACTCCACCAGCATGTTGCGCAGGAACAGCAGGTACAACATCACCACGATGATGACGGCCATCAGGGAGAACACGACCGCTCCTCTGTCCCTGAAGTAGCAGAGGACGTTCCTCCTCGCAAGTTGCAGCGCCCCGTTCATTCCATCTCTTCCCCCGTGATCCTTATGAAGGCATCGTCCAGGGTGCCGTTCCTCACTTCGAGGGAGTCCAGCATCCCGTCGAGCATCGTCACAATCGGCACCGCGTCGACGGTGCTGGCAAGCGGGACCTCCACAGTGTCCGCGCGGACTGTGTAACCTATCCCGGCGCCGTCCAGGACCTTCCGTACCGCCTCCATGTCCCTGGGCACGACCGTCATCCTGTCCGAGCAGTACCTCTCCCTGAGCATGGCGGGGGTGCCGTGTGCGGCGATCTCGCCGTGGTTGATTATCACGATGTCGTCCGCCCCCGCGGCCTCCTCCATGTAGTGTGTGGTCAGCAGGACTGTGAGCCCCGTGTCCCGGTTCAGTCTGTTCACGGTGTCCCAGATGTACCTCCTCGTCTGGGGGTCCAGGCCGGAGGTGGGCTCGTCCAGCAGCAGCAACCTGGGTGAATGGACCAGCGCCCTGGCGATGTCCGCCCTGCGCCTCTGCCCTCCCGAGAGTTTGCCGTAGGGCCTGTCCGCGAACTCCGACGAGTCGGAGACCTCCACGGCCCTGTCGACGGATGCCGACAGGGCTTCTCCGAACAGCCCGTACATCCCGCCTCTCACCGTCAGGTTCTCCCTCACCGTCAGCCTGGCGTCCATCATCGGGTCCTGGAAGACCACGCCGATCTCCCCCTTGACCGAGGGGTCGGTGACGTCCTTCCCGAACACCTCCACGCTTCCGGAGTCGTATCCGAGGAGGGAGCAGATGATCGAGATCGTGGTGGATTTGCCGGCGCCGTTCGGCCCCAGGAAGGCGAAGAACGAGCCCTCGGGGACGTCGAACGATATCCCTTTCACGGCTTCGAGGTCGCCGTAGGATTTGCGGAGGTCACGGACAGAGATGGCGTTCATGCAATCCCCATGGGTGATGCGGTTGTAAAACTGACGTATATAGATTACATAGGTGCCGAACTCGCTCACGCATTCAATTTAAAGGAACACACTATGGGGGGTTACATGATCACGATCATCGGCACCGGCCACGTATTCAACCTAGCGGAGCCCGTGTCATTCATCGTGAAGAACACCTGGCCCGACGCAGTGCTCATAGAACTGGACGTCTCCCGCTACAACGCACTCATGAAGGCGCAGGACGAAGGTGCCAAGCCCCAGGGCGAGCAGCAGATGTCCGCGATCTACAAGCAGACCGCGAGGTACCAGCAGAGGATGTCCGAGGAGTACGACACCCAGGTCGGAGGGGAGTTCCTGGCCGCGGTGAACACGGGGAGGCTGGCCGGAGCGGCCATCATCCCGATCGACACCAACGCCATGCAGGTCCTCAACGACATGTGGTCTGAGATGTCCGCCATGGAGAAGATCCGCTACAAGATGTCCGGGATCTCGGACAGCATCGGCGGCAAGCGCAAGGTGGAGAGCGTCCAGACGAGCTTCGCCCAGGACGAGGAGCGCTACATCGAGGGCATGCGCAGGAAGTACCCCACGCTGGTGAGGAAGCTCATCGACGAGAGGAACGCCCACATGGCCGAGCAGATCAACAAGGCCTCCGAGACCTACAGCAATATGGTCGTCGTGGTCGGAGACGCTCACGTGGAGGGGATATGCAAACTTCTGGAGGATCAGAAGGTCAGGAAGATAAGGCTCGCCGACCTCAGAGACAGGGAACGCATGGACAGGGTCAGGGAGATGGTTTGGAAAGGGGATGCCGAGAGATGATCGTGAAACTGCTGGCTTACACACCGAACGCCGACGCCATATGCGCGGCGGCCGGGAACTCATGTTATTCAGAACGCCCGTCGTACGAGATTGCAGAGGACATCAACGCCGAGAAGGTGCTCTCCAGGATCGTCGGGATGGGGCATCACTCGGTCATCGAGCATGCCGTGTTCACGTTCTCGGTCGAGGGCGTGTCCAGGGCGCTGACCCATCAGCTGGTGAGGCACAGGGTGGCCTCGTTCTCTCAGCAGAGCCAGAGGTACGTCTCGATCAACGAACCCACCTACGTCACTCCCCACACCGTGGAGGGGGACGAGGAGGCGACCAGGGTGTTCGACGACACCATGAAGGTCATCTGGGACGCGTACTCGAAGCTGGAGTCCATGGGGATCCCGGCGGAGGATGCCAGGTACCTTCTGCCCAACGGATGCACCACCAACATCACGATAACCATGAACGCCCGCGAGCTCCTGCACTTCTTCTCGCTCAGGTGCTGCAACAGGGCACAGTGGGAGATCAGGGAGCTGGCGGACAGGATGCTGGAGCTATGCACGGAGGTCTCGCCAGTCATCTTCAGGAACGCGGGCCCGCCGTGCGTCCGCGGTCCGTGCCCGGAGGGCAAGCTGTCGTGCGGGAAGCCAAGAAGATGATTCCCGTCACTTCGAACGTTCCCTGCGACAGGTTTTAATCATCCTGCCAGTGGGGGAGCCCATGAGCAACTTCGACGACCTCTGCAGCGTTCTCGAGAACCTCGACCCCAGGGTGTACGGGGACCTCATGGTGAAGAAGACGCAGGACATCCTCGCGGCTTTCGGCACGATGTCGGAGGACAGGGAGGACTGCATCGCGCTCTACTGCGATTTCCTGCTCTGTGCGGTCGCCGCCGACGGGATGCTGACCGAGGAGGAGTTCCTCCTGGCCAAGCCCGTCCTCGACAGGATGCTCGATGCGGACACATGCTTCGAGGATGCGCAGAGCTACTTTCACGAGTACGGCCTCGACCAGCCCGAGGGCTACAAGGACACCATGGACGGGATAGTCGACATGCTCGGCACGGTCTCCCCCGTGCTGAAGGACGACATCATCCTGGTGTGCATGCTCGTCTGCGCCGTGGACGGGAAGATATCCGACGATGAGAAGGCATGGATCCGGCAGCTGATAGAGTGATCAGGGAGATATTCCTTGCAGGGGGATGCTTCTGGGGACTGGAGAAGGCCTTCGAGGACCTCGACGGGGTGGTCTCCACCGAGTGCGGGTACGTCAACGGTGACCCCCACTTCATCCCGGACTACATGCTGGTGTGTTCCGGCAGGTACGGCTACAGGGAGGCCGTGAAGGTCGTCTACGATTCCGGGAAGGTGTCCCTGAAGGACCTTCTGCACTGCTTCCTGTTCCTCATCGACCCGACGCAGGAGCGCAGGCAGGGCAACGACGTGGGCATCCAGTATCAGACCGGGGTGTACTGGACCGATCCGGGCGACGAATCCGCGGTCCGCGGCATCCTTGAGAGCGAGTCTCGGAAGTATCCGGAGTTCCATGTCGAGTGCGGGCCTCTGACCTTCTGGTCCCCTGCGGAGGAGTACCACCAGAAGTATCTGGACAAGAACCCCGAAGGGTACTGCCACATCCCCATGTGGAAGATCGCGCTCCTGAACACGATCATCGGCAGGGATGATTCGCGAACCCTGAAGCGTTTTTCCACCCTGCTTTATAAACCGACATCGGTTCGGAACATATGAGTTGCTTCAACCTGCTCTGCGAGGTGCTCGAGCGCCTTGACGACGACACGTACAACGCCCTCATGGAGGAGAAGTCCTCCAAGATCATACCCGCGCTCATGGACATCACGTCCGACGGCCTCACCGGTGTGCAGGTCTACGTCGACTTCGTGATCTGCGCCGTGGCCGCCGACGGCAAGCTGACAGAGGCGGAGTATCAGCTCATCAAGCCCATCCTGGACCTCTCGCTCGAGGCCGACGTGGGCTACGGGGACGCACAGAAGTTCTTCTACGACAACGGCCTGGACAAGCCCGAGGGCTACAAGCAGTCCATGGACGCCATCGTGGACCTTCTCGGCCTGGTCTCCGAGGAGCTGAAGGACGACATCGTTCTCCTGTGCATGCTGGTCTGTGCCGTGGACGGTGAGATGTCGGACGAGGAGCGCGCCTGGGTCCAGAAGCTCATCGAGTGAACCTCCGTCATACGATTGGGATCCACCCAAACCCTTTTCCCGCACATGCGGCAGGAGCCAGTATCGACGGCCGGGTTCTGAGGCTCGGCTGGAATCTTTAAATATCACATCCCCTTAATCGGGTTCACTCGGTGAATGATATGGGAAGAATAAGACCCACCTACATCAAGAGAGTGTCTATCG
>CASFMM010000088.1 GCA_949295765.1 uncultured Methanomassiliicoccales archaeon
TGGACATGAAGATTTCGAAGAGGATCTCGGACATCCCCATGTCCGGGATCAGGAAGATGTTCGACCTGGCCGGTCCGGACTCCATCAACCTCGGCCTGGGCGAGCCCGACCTGGACCCGCCGAAGGAGGCCGTCGAGGGCATGAACGCCGCAGCCTCGGCGGGCCGCAACAAGTACGGCCCCACCGCCGGGATCATGGAGCTCAGGGACGCCGTCGCCGACTACTTCTCCAAGTACGGGAGGATCGACGGGAACAACATCATGATCACCCCCAGCGGGTCCACCGCCCTCTTGGAGGTCACCCAGAGCATGGTCGACCCCGGGGACGAGGTCCTGGTCCCCAGCCCCGGGTTCGTGATCTACGGCCCCCACGCGGAGCTGGCCGGAGGCAGGGCGGTCGAGTACAGGCTCACCGACGACGGCCTCTTCCAGCCGGACATCGACTACATCCAGTCGAAGATCACCCCGAGGACCTCCATGATCGTGGTCAACACCCCCTCCAACCCCACCGGAGGAGTCCTCACCGAGGAATCGAAGAAGGCACTCTGCGACATCGCCAGGGACAGGAACATCACCATCCTTGCCGACGAGGTCTACAACGAGTTCATCTACGAGGGGAGTCACGTCTCGTTCATGGACAGCCTGGACTGCGCCGTGGTCGCCAACGGGTTCTCCAAGATGATGGCCGTCACCGGCTGGAGGATGGGCTTCCTCTGCGCCGAGCACGAGGTCATGGACACCCTCATCAAGATGCAGTACCACGTCTGCGCCAGCCCGGCGATGCCCCCGATGTACGGCATACTGGCGGCACTCCCGCACATGAAGCCCTACCTGGACAACGCTAGGAAGGTCTACAGGGCCCGCAGGGACCTGATCACCGACCTTGTCAACGACATACCCGGCATGCACCTGGACGCCCCCCGCGGTGCGTTCTACGCCTTCCCCACCTACGAGAAGGACGTGAAGTCCGCGGACCTCGCCAACGACCTTGCCAGGGCCGGGCTCATCTGCACCCCCGGATCCGCCTTCGGCACCTTCGGCGAGGGGCACCTGAGGTTCTCCTACGCCGCGGACGAGTCGAAGATACAGGCGGGAATGGCTATATTGAAAAAGGTCATCACCGAGGGGAGATAAGCATGGCTGACGAATTCAACCCCAACGCCGCCCTCTTCGGAGGGGAGGAGCAGGATCAGAGCGAGGAGGAGGCCCACCTCAAGCAGCTGTTCGGGAAGAACCCCAACAGGACCTCCGCCATCTCCGACCTGTTCAGCAGGGAGATGATGGAGACCATCGACGAGGACACCGAGCTCCCCGAGGAGGCCAAGAGGCAGCTGGTCTTCAAGATGACCGCCAACAGCGTCCTCGACATGATCATGGAGTGCCTGGCGCCGGACACCGCCGAGGAGGTCGCCGCCTGCCTCGACGGGTACATCGGCATGAGCCTGACCAACAAGAAGCACCAGGTCGACATGATGGGCGAGCTGCGCAAGGCCATCATGAACGTGAAGCAGAACGAAGGGGAGAGCGACGAGGACTACGAGCGCCGCCTCTCCGACCTCGAGGACGCGTGGTGGAGCATCCCCCAGCCGCTGCTCAACGGCAGGACGCCCGACGACGCCATCCGCGAGGAGATGAGAAGGTACGGTCTGGACGAATGAACGGCTCCGACTGGTACAGGGCATCCGCACCGGGTAAGTTCGTCATCCTGGGCGAGCACGCCGTGGTCTACGGCAAGCCGGCGATAGTCGTCGCGGTGGACCTCAGGATGGAGATCGCGGTCCGCGGATCCAGGTTCAACACCATCAACGGCGAGCGCATAGACTTCCGCAGGCAGCCCCATCTCAGGTACCTCACCAGGAACGCCACCGGCGGCCTGGAGTTCGAGACGTCCAGCCAGATTCCCGTCGGGTCTGGTCTGGGATCGTCCGCCGCGCTCTCCGCGGCGCTGGCCCTCGCCCTCAGCGAGAGGGACGGGAGGCGCATGTCGGAGGAGGAGCTGGTGGAGGAGGCCTACGAGGCCGAGCTGTTCGCACAGGGCATAGGCAGCCCCATGGACGCGTCCGCCTGCGTGCACGGCGGAGGGATCGCCGTCAACCTCCCCGAGTCCGAGGGCAGGCACCTCTGGACCATCACCCGCGGCGACAGGTCCTGGAGCGTCTCCGACGTGGACGTCCCCGACATGACCTTCGTCATCGGAAACACCGGGATCAAGGCCCCCACCGGGCCCCTGGTCAGCAAGGTCAAGAGGTTCAGGGACAGGAGCGGGTTCGCCGCGGACATCATCGACGACATCGAGCAGGCCACACTCCAGGGCAGCCAGGCCATCTCAAGGGGGGACGTGGAGGAGCTCGGCAGGCTGATGACGGACGACCACAAGCTGCTGTCCATCCTGGGCGTGTCGAGCAGGGAGCTCAACAAGCTCGTCAACGCGTCCCTGCCGTACTCCTACGGCGCCAAGCTCACGGGTGCGGGCGGCGGAGGATGCATGATCGCGCTCACCGACAGGCCGGAGAAGGTCTGCGAGGCCATCAGGTCCAGGGGAGGAACCCCGTACGTCGTCAAGACAGGGGTCCCCGGGGCGATGATGCATCCGTGAAACGACTTACACAACATCTTCTCACAGTGATACCATGGATCTGAACGACGAGATCGAGAGGCTCCGCACCAAGTGCATCGGATGCGGGAAGTGCAGCAAGGTCTGCCCCTCGCTGAAGCACGGCGGCATCGACCCCATGGAGGTCATGATGGGCGGAGAGGCCGACATGTCCACCTGCATCGGCTGCGGCAACTGCTCCGCGGTCTGCAGGAGGACCGACCCCATGGCCGTCATGCAGGACATCATAGCCCTCGAGAGGGACATCCACGTCTCCCAGGCGTTCAGGGACACAGGATACGCCATGACGCCGGTCGAGCAGGTGCCCGAGCCTGTCTGGACCGGGGATGACGTCATGGTCATGCCCGGATGCGTGACCAAGGCCAAGGTGCCTTACGTCATCTACGCCGCGTCCGTGGCGTTCGGAGCCATGGGGGCGAAGGCCGGGGAGCTCCCCGGCAACACCTGCTGCATGCACCCCACCCAGTTCAGGGAGATGACCGAGCCCGAGCGCAGGTCGTACAGGTTCGAGATGGGCAGGACCGCAGGGGACAGGGAGCTGGTCACACTCTGCGCCGGATGCGCGCAGGAGCTCCAGAGGTCCTCCGTCCCCGCCGAGCACATGATAAAGTACCTCCACGACCACATCGACGCCCTCCCGAAGCTGGATGCGTCGCTGAAGGTGGGTATAGAGCCGGGATGCGCCGCGATGGACCTCAGGAAGGAGATGAGGGAGGTCGTGGAGGCCATGGGCTGCGAGGTCGTGAACACGTCCATGGGATGCTGCGGCAAGAACACCACCGTGGCGGACCCCCTCATGGACGAGAGGGAGGCGGAGTGCGCCGGAGCGGACTGGATCGTCGTGGGCTGTCCCATGTGCCAGGTGAAGTTCGACGCGTACCCCGACGGCATACCCTCGATGCACATCTCGGAGCTGGTGGCCATGGCGGCGGGCGACACCGAGTCGCTCAGACACCACAGGATCAGAAATGATTGAGTTAAGGAGTTTCTGGCAGGTTCCTGCTCAGTGCAACGACAAGGCCGATGAGCCCTCCGATGGCCGCGCCCTTGACGGGTCCGATGTCCTTCTTCACCAGGATGTACAGGACGAGGAGGACGATGCCTATGATGACCGCCCACAGCAGCCCCAGGAGCAGGGACAGGACCAGCATGACGATGAACCCGGTGATCATCGACTTCTTCTCGAGTTCCGCGGAGGAGCTGTCGGTGAAGTTCCATAATGGACCGGACTGACCGCCGTACTGGCTTCCGGAACCGGGAGGTGCGTACGCACCCGGCGACCCCTGGTCGAACCCGCATGACGGACAGAACCTCGCGTTCGAGTCTATCTCCGCGCCGCAGTTCTTGCAGTACATGGTCTCAACATCGTATACTGCGTATTTGAAGAAATCTGGCTCGCACCTTCCGGCCCCTCATCTCAGGGTTCCGGACCTCATCTGTACTTCGGCCCGGGACTCATGCTGCGCAGATAGTCGTTCAGCGTCGTCGACGATGCGGCGTCCCTTATGCTGAAGACGCTGGTCTTCCCGTAGAGAAGCTTCCTCCTGCGGTTCCCGCAGAACCCGGCGCGGAACAGCTCCACATCCCTCTCCGGGACGCTCTCCTGCATGGCATGGACCATCAGACGGCGCTTTATCCCGCGGTCACCGGCCTTCATGGCCAGGACGGAGCATACGTAGACGACGACACCCAGGGCGAAGAGACCCACGACGATGGGAGCCACGTCCGGAAGGTAGTGGAAGAATCCCTGCAGGTTCCCCTTCACCCACAGCGGGACGTACTCTATGAACAGCTTCTCCGGATCTCTCATCGGGAACACGAATATCCCGTTGGAGAACCCCAGGTAGCCGCCGTAGAGGAACATCAGGATCGAGAGCCACTTGGCCTTCCTGAGCATGTAGAGCCCGGAGCGCCTGTGGTCGCTCCTCATGGCCTTGCCCAGGTTCCTCCCGTACTTGCGGAACAGCCTGCGCTTGTAGCGGTCCCCTTTGTAGGACGACTTCAGCTCCCTGTAGGCGGCCTTGACCTCGGCGTCGGAGGCGGAAGAGGCGTCTATGCGGGACCGGGACGTGACCGGCACCCCTTTGGCTCCCGAGGGATGGGCACCACGGGTGATGACCTCCCTCGACGTGCCGGGCAGCCTGACGGCCCTGGCGGATCTGGGCGAGTCCTCGTTGCGGGAGCGGCGCGGCATGCATCGGGATATGCGCTACGAATATTTCAGATAATAATAAGAAGGAAGGGCGCAGGGGCCGTGGCCCCCGCATTGAAGGTTTCAGATGAGGTCCTCGAAGCCCTCGACAACCTTGGGGAACTTCTCCTTGACGACCTTGAGGAGGTTGTACACGTTGACCTCGCCGATGTCGGAGTCCTTGATCAGCTTGATCAGCTCGTCGATGGTCTCGTCGTCCAGGGTGGCCAGCTTCTCCTTGGCCATCCAGTTCCTGAAGAGCTTGTCCTCCATCCTGTCGCGCCACATCTTCTCGTAGGGCATCAGGGCCTTCTTGGAGAAGTCGCCGGTCTTGGCGCACTCGGTCAGGACCTTTCCGGCGTACATTCCTGTCCTGCAGGCGTGGCAGATTCCTCCGCCGGTGATGGGGTCGATGATCCTCGCGGCGTCCCCGACCAGGATGATGTTGTCGTCCACGGCGCAGTCCAGTCCGGGGCAGGTGGAGACGAACCCGCCCATGATCTCCAGGCACTGGCCCTTGCTCAGGCGGGAGTCCTCTGCGATGAACTTGTCCAGGTAGTACTTGGCGTCGGCGTTGCCCTTGCACTTGGAACCGGCGACCCCGATTCCGACGTTGGCGACCCCGTTGCCCTTGGGGAAGATCCAGATGTAACCTCCGGGGGCGACGGATCCGATGACGAACTCGCAGTAGTCCTTGGCGCGGATCTCGATCTCCTCACCCATGCTCCTGGCCTTGATCCCGACGAGCTTGCCGTCCTCGCGGATGACGCCGGTGCATGAGGTCCTCAGCATGATCTGGGCGCCAGCCTCGGCGGCGTCCCTGGCGAGGGCCTTGTCGAAGAGGTGCCTCTCCAGGACGTACCCGACCTCGGAGCCGGCCTTGGACTCGTCCAGCTGGAACGTGGTCCCCTGGGGGGATTTGATAATGGCGCCCTTCATGTCCCCGCGGATCCAGGTGGGGTCGGGCTCGATGCCGACCTCCTCCAGCCACTTCTTGGAGACGCCCTCGGCGCACCTGAGGGGGGCTCCGATCTCGGCCTTCTTCTCGATCAGTATGGTCTTCAGACCGCCCTGGGCGCAGTACCTGGCGGCCATGCTTCCGCCGGGTCCGGCCCCGACGACGACTATGTCGCACTCGTATGTCTTCATGGTGATCACTCCAGGGAAAGCGCGGCCACAGGACAGAGCTTGACGCAGATGCCGCATTTGATGCAGTCGTCGTTGAACTCCAGAACGAAGTCGTTCAGGAATATGGCGTTCTTGGGGCAGGAGCCCACGCATCCACCGCAGTGGAGGCATTTGTTGACATCGACCTTCATTCACATCACTCCAAATGATCGTTTTTGTAAAGGTGGATCAGTCCGCCTGCTCGTCCTTGGGGACGATGAGCGCGGCGGCCAGCTCCTTTGCCTCCTCGGCGTGCGTCTTCTTCCACTCCTCCAGCGGGACGGAGAACTCGGCCTCGATCTCCTTCCTGAACTCGGGTCCGGAGTTGTAGGCGCAGAACGGGAAGATGCGCAGGTCGGGCGAGATGTAGTGGACGCCGCAGCGCCTGACCCTCTCGATGTCGTAGTTGTAGCTGTCCTGGAAGTGCATTCCGGCGACCAGCATCATCTTCCACGAGAAGGCGGCCAGGGTGTCCTTGGACTTGTCGGACATGACATCCTTGATGAGGCTGACGAACTTCATCTTGGTCAGTCCCTCGGGCATCTTGCTCTCGTCGACGCAGCTGTTCAGCAGCTTGACCAGCTTGGCGACGTACATCTTCTTGAACCTGGAGTTCTCGGCCTTGTCCGCGATCTCGTTGAGACCAGCGGAGAACCTGCCGACGTCCACGAACCTGGGGAAGGGCACGACGTTGCCCTTGTCGTCCTGGAACAGGTAGGTGGCGATACCGCAGTGGGGGTGGGTGGTGAAGGTGACCTTGGTCTGTCCGAGGATGATGGACGCGAACTTGGAGATCGGCGCGACGACGGGGACGGGGTACCAGTCCTCCTTCGTGGCGTAGCCGGTCTGCTCCTCGACGCACCTGACCAGGTCGGGCAGGGTGAACCTTCCGGAGGCGACCTCCTCGTTGGTGACCCTTCCGGTGAACGCGATGGGCTGGAAGTTGACTCCCCTGATGACGTCGGAGTTCTCGAAGGCGAACTTGATGATGTCCCCGATGATGTCGTCGTTCATGCCCATGCCCACGACGGGGACCAGCACGATGGACGGGGATTTGAGGCCGTCCTCCTTCAGCTTCCTGCAGTTCTCGATGACGCCCATCTTGATGTGCATCATCTTCCTGCCCCTGGACCTGAGGTAGACGTCGTCGGTGAGTCCGTCGAACTGGAGGTAGATCGTGTTCAGTCCGGCCTCCTTGGACGCCTTGAGGAACTCGTAGTCCCTGGCGAACTTGATTCCGTTGGTGGCGACCTGGACCTGGGCGAACCCGAGCTCCTTGGCGTCCCTGACGACGTCGACGAACCTGGGGTAGACGGTGGGCTCACCTCCGGCGAACTGGACCGCCGTGCACTTGATGGGCTTCTCGGACCTGAGGGCGACCAGCATGTCGTGGACCTGCTCGTAGGAGGGCTCGTACACGTATCCCGCGTCGTTCGCGTTGGCGAAGCAGATGGGGCAGTTCATGTTGCACCTGTTGGTCAGGTCGAGGTTGGCGATCGCGGAGCAGGAGAGCATGTCGATCCTCTGTCCGTCGATGACGATGTGCACGGTGTCGTCGGGATCGTCGCCGATGGTGCGGTCCATGGCGTTGTGGACCCCGACTCCGTCGTATGCGTACTTCTCGGCCTTGAGGTACAGGTCGACATCGGACCAGTAGACGTCGGAGAAGTAGCCGTGCTCGGGGCAGGTCTTCTCCATGTACACCTTTCCGTCCTTGGCGAAGATGTTCGCCTCGATGATCTTCCCGCACTCGGGGCAGATGGACTGGGTCTTCTTGGGAAGGCCCTTCTTCACTGCATAGTTAGTCGCTGTTATCGTCATGTTACTGAAGATGTCGGATGCATTAATATTATAAAATAAAGGGGGAGCGAAAGGCCGAGTTCCAACGATGTTTGGACCTCTGGATGCACCCGTTGTGAATGTGACCGCACGCTACCTCCTTTAAAAACCGGTTCCGCGAAACACGAGACATGAACGGATCAGACAGGTTCGGAGGTATGCCGTTCGCCGTGATCGCGGTGACGCTGCTGCTGGCCTCGACGGCCCTGGTGGCTGTGGTGCAGCAGTACGGGGACACCGAGGACGGGGCGGAGGACCTAGAGGACGGCATCGACGCCGTCGACATGGCCGTCGCGGACATCCAGACGTACGTCAACCGCGGTCTGGGGGAGGTCGTCAGAGGTCTGTCTACAGCGTCCGACGACGTGACCGACGCCAGAGACACGGTGGAGGAGAGGGCGGAGACATTCCGCTCGGAGGCGAAGAAGTGGCTGGAGTTCCAGTTCCCAATCCGCAGCGGCGGGGCGGTTGCCGAGCTCGGGCCCTACGAGCTGGACCTCACCGCGGAGGCCCTCGGACTGTCGTCCGAATCCGGCGACGGGGGGTACACGCCAGCCTACCTTAAGGGCACCGGCACCGTGCATGTGACCGTCAGGTCTGACGCGGGCCGCGGGGAGGCGGACCTGGAGATCTCCACCGACGGCAGCTACGCACTCCCCCTCTCCGCCGAGAGGCAGTCCCTGTTCGAGGGCATGGCCGGCTCCGGAGGGGTGTCCGTGTCGCAGATGATGACCTACCAGCTGACCAGCCTGGCACAGTACAGGGTCATGAACGGCTACGGAGCCATGTCCGAGTACGGGACCAGGGGCACGACGTCGATCATCACCGCCGACGACGTCCGGGCGGCTTACCGCAACGCCCTGGAGGCCGTGTCGATGATCTGCTTCAGGGACGGAGACAACTCACTGTCCGGGTTCGGGCAGGTGGACCTCTCCGACCTGCTGGTGTCGGAGGACGGCGAGATCGTCCTGGACCTCTCAGCCGTGTACTCTCAGGCGCTTATGTCGGTCATAGACGACATCGCGCTCAGCTGGTTCGACTACGTCATGGGCTTTCAGGTCCTCGACGCCCTGGACCGCGTCCTGTTCCCGTTCAGGGACGCCGTCGCCGCCCTGACCGCGTTCCTGCTGGGAGACGAGGCCGTCTACAGCGCCGTGCCGTACGTCGAGAAGACCATGGAGCTCGCCGGAATCGACCCGGACGAGTACTCCAGACCGGGTGCTGGCACATCCACCGTGTCGGCCGCCGGGATCACGGTCACCGTGGAGAACCCGACCTCCGACGTCCTCTCCAAGGGATGGCTGAGGGACTTCGGGAAGAGGTACACCGGGGAGACCAACTTCATCATGGACTTCATCCTGGACGTGCTCAGGCGCGCCTCGGTGTCCCTGGCGAAGAACATGGACCTCGGCTCCGTGTCCGTCCCGGTGGACGCGTACGACGACTCCCCGTTCCTGGACGCGCTGGCGGAGCTGTTCGACAGGGCCGTCTCCGACGGAATGTCCGCCGTGGAGGACACCATCTCTGAGTCCCTGAGCTCGGGCACGGTGTACGATCCGTTCTACGGAGCCATAGCAGACGAGATACAGTCCCACGCCGACGAGTTCGTCCTCTCCTCGGAGCTGGAGTCCAGACTCGTCTCCGCCTGGACGGCGGCCATCCCCGAGGGGTCCGGGATCACCCCCGCGATGCTTGCGGAGTCGGGGGCGGTAGAGAGGGCTGTCCACGCCTACGAGGCCTCCGTCCACGCAGATCTGGCACTGTTCGACGAGCTGCGCAGGGTGGCCGACGGGGACGGCGTGGTCAAGAGGGTCCTCTCGGAGATCTGCGCCTTCGGGCTGGGACTCATCGGGATCACTGACTGCGTCCCGGAGAGGATGGGTGTGATGTGCGACGAGATCCTCGCGATGAACGCCATGAACCCCCACGGCGGCGTGACCGGGCTTCCGGGAACCACGGGTTTCCACCTGGAGGACGGCAGCGGCATGACCGTCCTGGAGTCGCTGGACGCGGAGGTCTCCGGCAGCCTCATCGTCGGGAACGTCTCCATCGACAGGGACAGGTGCGTCCACACCGTGGGGTTCAGGGAGGACTCCAGCGCGGCGTACTCCACCGTCATCGTCATCGACGTCAGCGACCTGATCGACGTCAGGGTGGTGGGCAGCGGGGCGATGTCCGAGGCCATGGGCACCTCCTCGTCGGTCATGGAGGACACCGTCTCCCTGGACACCGCCATTGAGGTCACGGTGGCGAGCGGGTGGGCCCTCGCCGGGATCGAGTACGTCCCCAGCACCACGCTCTACGAGGACCTCTGGAACCTCCTGCTGGAGCTCTTAGAACCGATCATTGAGCCACTGAGGAAGATCATGGAGGCGGTCAGGAGCGTCATGACGACCATATCGGAGGCGCTCATGGAGGCGCTGACCTTCGTCTCGGAGCAGCTGACGCGCATATACCAGGCCGTGATCGGCCCCCTGAGCGACCTGAAGGGATGGTTCGAGTCGGCCGTGGAGACCGTGTTCACCGAGGCCGCGCTGGATGTCCTGGTGAGCATAGGGCTCGACGAGCAGACCGTCACGCTGGAGTTCTTCGGATGCACGCTGGAGTTCTGCACGGACGCGGTCACCTGGGCCGCCAACACGAAGACCCTGCTATCCGTCACGCTCACCATGCCGGTCGCCGGGCTCACCGTGTACGCGGGGATCACCGCCAAGGTCCGCGGGGAGGTCGAGGCGGAGAACCTCATCATCACCGGGAAGGGCGGCATCGAGGGGGACGGCTGGAGCGTGGACGTCACCCTGGACCCCCTGATGCGCGGCGGGAAGTACCTCATCACCGTGGACGGGGAGGTGGGCAACACAGACATCTCGCTGGTGGCACCCAGGCTGGAGGACTACCACGAGATGGGCATCGCCCTGAGCGACGTGCCCGGGATCGGCGAGGCCATAGGCAACATCCCGGTGATGGGCGTCCGCGTCGGCCTGGACGCCGGGTTCGGCCTGAAGTACTCCGACCCCATGGACGACGGCCTGATCGTGAACGAGTTCGAGTCCAACCCCGCCGGCGAGGACAGGGGCCACGAGTGGGTGGAGCTGCTGAACAACTCCCCGACGAGCATCGACTTGGACGGCTACACCCTGCTGGCCGCCTCCGACCGCAGGACCAAGTGCATGGAGCTCTCGGGGACGATCGGTCCCGGGGAGTTCCTGGTCGTCTACCCGGAGTTCACGCTGGTGAACTCGTCGGGGAAGTACACGAAGAACGGAGAGGCCATCGTCCTCAAGGACCCGGACGGGAACGAGGTGGACCGCACGCCCACCAAGAAGGATGGGTTCAACGACGGCATGACCTGGCAGAGGTCCTTCGACGGCTCCACCGAGTGGGTCTTCGCCGAGGGTACCCAGGGCCGGAGCAACAGCGCCTACCCCGGCAGCAGCCTGGTGTCCGCGGCGGAGCTCAAGGACGCCGTGTGGACGGCCGTGGAGAAGTCCTTCGACAGGGTGGGCACCATCACCGACCTGGAATCGCTGCAGACGTTCGTGCAGTACCTGGTCAGGTACACGCTGGAGGAGCTGATAGACGCCGTCGCCGGCAGGATCCTCGAGGCGTCGGTGTTCGTCAGCCTGGACGTCGGGGACATGGCGTCGGTGTCCGAGACCGGGGTCAGGGTCGCCCTGAGGACCGACGGCGACCTGGTGGTGGACGTGCTCCGGTACATCACGGGGATGCTGATGGAGCTCATCCTGAGGGCCGAGAACCCGTACTCCATCGACCCTCTGGGGATGTTCACGGAGAACATCGACCTGGAGGTCACCGTCCACACCGGCGTCGGGTTCCCGGACATCCTCTCTGACGGCGCCGACCTCCCGGAGATGGACCTGGGCGTCACGTTCAGGACGAACCTCGCCGGGATCACGAGGCTGGCCGGCGCCGACACCGGGAGGCCCGAGGTCGTCATGGGGGTGAGGGCGATCGACTGTCCCGAACTGGCCATACCGTCCAAGCTGTCCCCGAAGGACGGCATGGAGCACGACCTGTGGCTGATGATGCTCACTGTGAGGTTCTCATGAACAGCGTACCCTTCGCGCGTGCGTCCTCTATTATTATAAGGGGGAAAGGGATGGGGTCACCCATGGCCGGAATGGACTTCAAGATCCCCACAGTGCTGACGTCGGAAGAGCTCATGGAGAAGGCCTTCCACAGGGCGTCCAAGATCCGCAAGAACGGCACCAACGCGCT
>CASFMM010000089.1 GCA_949295765.1 uncultured Methanomassiliicoccales archaeon
ACCGTGGAGATCATGGCCAAGGACGCCAAGCTCCCCGCCGACATCACCGTGCTCAACAAGACCGAGGCCGCCGCACTCCTGCCCGACCTGTTCGCAGCCCCCGCCCCCGAGGCACCCGCCGCGGAGGAGGCTGCTCCCGCAGAGGAGGTTCAGTGATATGGCCGCACTCAAGACCGCAGACATCAGGAACATGAGCGTCGAGGAGCGCAACCAGAAGCTCAAGGAGCTCCGCGACGAACTCATGCACGAGAGGGGAGTCTCCGCCATGGGTGGCGCACCCTCGAGCCCCGGCGCGATCCGCGCCCTCAGGCTCAACATCGCGCGTATCCTGACCGTCCAGAAGGAGGAGGAAGAGATCTGATGGCCGAGATCTGCCCAGTATGCGGATTGCCTAAGGAGCTGTGCATGTGCGAGGAGATCGCACGTGAGCAGCAGACCGTTAGGATCTCGATTGACAGCCGCAGATACGGAAAGACCGTTACCGTGATCGACGGTATCGATGAGAACGACATCGACATCGGAGATCTTGCAAAGCAGCTGAAGAACAAATGCGCCGCCGGCGGAACATGCAAGGACGGGCGCATAGAGCTCCAGGGCGACCACAAGAAGAGGGTCAAGACTGTCCTGGAGGAAATGGGATTCCGCACCGAGGTCAGATGAGAGACAATCGCTTCGTCAGAACTGAACTCATTGGATTGGACGTGGAAGTGCTGTCTGAGCCATTCTCCGGCATAGCCGGAAAGGTGGTCGACGAGACGAAAAACACGTTCACCATCGAATCGGCCGGAACTGAGAGAATGGTACCCAAACCAGGCAATGTGTTCAGGTTCGCATACGAAGGCAGAACCATCGACATCAGTGGATCAGAGATAATGCACCGACCAGAGGACAGAATCAAGAAGGTTAGGTGAAGAAATGACAGCAGAAATCAGAGACATCGGAATCGACGTCGCCTCCCCCAAGATGGAGTGCAATGACCCCAACTGCCCGTTCCACGGCAGCCTCCCCGTCAGGGGACAGGTCATCGACGGCGTCGTCGCGACGGTCAAAATGAAAAACACCGTCGTCGTTGAGCGCAACTATCTGAAATACCAGCAGAAGTACGAGAGATACGAGAAGAGGAGCAACAGGTACTCCGCCCACGCCTCCCCCTGCCTCGGCCTGAAGGTCGGGGACAAGGTCAGGATCGCCGAGTGCCGCCCCCTCTCCAAGACCGTGTCCTTCGTAGTCATCGAGAAGGTGGAGTGAGATGAAGGGAATCGCCGGAAACCAGACCAGGGGTCTGCAGAACGGATCCAGGCTCACCGTCATCGACAACACCGGAGCCAAAGAGATCGAGATCATCACCGTCCCCGGATACCACGGAGTCGCCAGGAGGGTCCCCTCCGCAGGCGTCGGTGACCTCGTCATCGCCTCCGTCAAGAAGGGAACCCCCCAGATGAGGAGGCAGATCGTCTTCGCCGTCATCGTCCGCCAGAGGCGCCCCATGAGGAGGCCCGACGGAACGATGGTCTACTTCGAGGACAACGCCGCGGTCATCACCACCGAGACCGGTGAGACCAAGGGAACAGACATCAAAGGACCCGTCGCCAGGGAGGCAGCCGAGAGGTGGCCCCGTGTGTCCGCGACCGCGTCCACGATCGTGTGAGGTGTGAGGTATGGCAGTAAGCAGCAAAGCAAGGGTTCAGAGGAAGAACCAGGCCAACGCGTCCGCCCACGTCAAGAGGAAGATGCTGTCCGCCCACCTGAGCGACGAGCTCCGCGCCAAGTACGGCGTCCGCTCCGCCAGGGTCTGCAAGGGGGACACCGTCATCGTCGTCCGCGGAAACGAGGACATCAGGAACATCGAGGGCAAGGTCCTCGAGGTCTACACAAAGACCGGTCGCGTCTCCATCGAGGGGATCACGATCAACCAGGCCGACGGAACCGCCACCGAGCGTCCCATCCACGCGTCCAACCTCGTCATCACGAAGCTGAACACCGAGGACGCCTGGAGGATGGACTCTCTGTCCAAGAACAAGGAGGCTAAAGAATGAGCGACCACATGAAGAGACTGGCAGCACCCAGGTCCTGGCCTCTGAAGAGGAAGGTAAGCATCTGGGTCACCAAACAGTCCGCCGGTGCGCACAGCATCGAGGACTCCATGTCCGCCGTCACCGTCCTCAGGGACATGGTCGGCGCCTGTGACACAGCCAGAGAGGCTAAGAGGATCATCGGAAACCGTGAGATGTTCGTCGACGGCAAGGCGGTCAAGAACCCCAAGGCACCCGTCGGATTCATGGACGTCATCACCATCCCAAAGATGAACCTGGCCTACCGCATGCTCCTCACCGACAAGGGAAAGCTGACCCTCGTCCCCATCGACGAGGCCGAGGCCGCTTGGGAGCTGTGCAAGATCGAGAACAAGACCGTCGTCAAAGGCGGCAAGATCCAGCTGAACCTCAGCGGCGGCAGGAACATCGTCCTCGACAAGAACGACTACAAGTGCGGAGACTCCCTGAAGGTCGCCTTCGACGGCCAGCAGGTCATGGACCACTACCCCCTGCAGGACGGATCCGTCGTCTTCATCAAAGAGGGATCCCAGGCGGGAGCGGTCAAGACCGTCAAGAGCCTCGAGACCGTCCGCGGAACAGCGTCCAACCTGGTCCTGTTCACCGACGGATCCGAGACCGTCGCCAGGAACTGCTTCGTCATCGGCACCCAGACCGCAGCCATCAAACTCCCGGAGGCTTCCGAATGAACGCCATGAGGGATGTCCACGTGGACAAGGTCGTCGTCAACATCGGTGTCGGCGAGGCCGGTGAGAGGCTGGTAAAGGCCCAGAAGGTCCTCGAGATGGTCACCGGACAGAAGTCCGTCGAGACGATCTCCAAGACCGTCAACAGGGACCTCGGAATCCGTAAGGGAATGCCCCTCGGATGCAAGGTCACCCTCCGTGGGGAGACCGCCGAGGAGTTCCTCGACAAGGCCCTCTCCATCAGGGAGAGGCGTGTCCCCGAGTACTCCTTCGACAAGGAGGGCAACATGTCCTTCGGTATCTCCGACTACACCGACTTCGAGGGAATGAAGTACGACCCCGAGATCGGTATCTTCGGAATGGACATCAACGTCGTCCTGAGGAGGCCCGGAAACAGGATCACACAGAGGGCGCTCCTCAAGAGGAGGGTCCCCAAGAAGCACCGCGTCGAGCGCGACGAGGCTATCCAGTACATGAAAGACAAATTTGAGGTTGAGGTGGTCCAATGAAGCCCAAGAAGCAGTTCGGAAGGTCTGTCGGATGCACACGCTGCGGACGCAGGAGAGGAATCATCAGGAGGTACGGGATGCACCTGTGCCGCCAGTGCTTCAGGGATATGGCCCCGGAACTCGGATTCAAGAAGTATTCGTGAGGTGTCATAAATGCAGAGCGATCCACTCAACGACGCCATGTGCGTCATCAAAAACGCAGCACTCAACGGTAAGAGCGAGTGCATGATCCAGCCCTCTTCCAAACTGATCGGCCGTGTGCTGAAGGTCATGCAGGACCGCGGTTACATCAGCCAGTTCGAGTACGTCGAGGACGGAAAGGCAGGCAAGTTCCGCGTCATGCTGGACGGGGCCATAAACAACTGCGGTGTGATCAAGCCCAGGTACTCCGTCAAAGTGGCGGATGTCGAGAAGTTCGAGGCGAGGTTCCTCCCCGCCCAGGACTTCGGACTCCTGATCATGTCCACCACAGCAGGTGTCATCACCCAGGACCGCGCCAAAGAGCTCGGCATCGGTGGCAAACTGCTGGCATATGTATACTGAGGAATAAAGATGACAATAGCAGGGAAAATCGAAAGCACCATCGCTATCCCCGGCGGTGTGACCGTGTCCTTCGACGGCAACGTTATGAAGGTCAACGGACCCAGGGGAGAACTTAGCAGAAACTTCGCGCACCCTGGCATAGATATTGCCGTCGGAGAAGGAGAAGTCAGCGTCAGCTGCGAGTACCCGAGGATCAAGGACAAGGCAATGGTCGGAACCTACGTCGCCCACATCAACAACATGATCAAAGGCGTCACCGTCGGTTTCACCTACCACCTGAAAATCGTGTTCTCCCACTTCCCGATGAAAGTCACCGTCAAAGGCGACCGCGTGGAGATCAACAACTACATGGGAGGACACGCCCCCCGCTACGCCAACATCATGAAGGGTTGCACCGTCAAGGTCAACGGACAGGATGTCACAGTGGAGGGCAACGACATCGAGGCCTGCGGCCAGACCGCCGCCAACCTCGAGAGGGCCACATCCAGGCTCGGATTCGACAAGAGGACGTTCCAGGACGGAATCTACATCGTCCAGAAATCGCACAAGGTGAAAGAATGACCGTGAAAGCACTCACAGACCTGCAGGGTCTGAAGGACAAGAACGTCGAGGAGCTGAAGGCCATCGGCATCAACAACGTCGCGGAACTCGCCGAGGCGATCAACGACGATGAGAAGGTCAAGGAGGTCATCAAATCCCTGTCCGGAGTCGGTCCCAAGACCGTCAACGGATGGAAGGCCGCCCTTGCCGAGGCAGACGTCGAGGAGGCTCCCGCAGAGGAGGCCGCTTCCGAGGTCGTCGAGGCAGCAGCCGGACAGTACGTCGTCAAGGCCAAGCCCGAGCTGGACGAGGCCACCACAGACGCTCTCGCCAAGAGGGCCATGATCTCCGGAAGGAGGCCCGCCTTCAAGAGGCAGGAGTGGTTCAGATACTCCAAGCTCGGCGAGAAGTGGAGGAAGCCCAAGGGTATCCACTCCAAGATGAAGAGGCAGCTCAAGAGGCGCCCCCCGATGGTCGACGTCGGATTCAGGGGACCCGTCGCAGCCAGGGACCTGCACCCCTCGGGATTCGAGGAGGTCCTCGTCTACAACGTCGACGGACTCGAGGGCATCGACCCCAAGAAGCAGGCGGTCCGCATCGGCGGAACCGTCGGAACCAAGAAGAGGATCGCAATCGAGGACAGGGCCGACGAGCTCGGCATCAGGGTCCTCAACAGGATGGTGTGACCATGGCAGACCTGAGAAACCAGAGAAGGATGGCCGCAGAGATCCTGAAATGCGGCGAGAACAGGGTTTGGATGAACCCCGACAGGCTCGACGAGGTCGAGGACTGCATCACCCGCGCGGACATCCGCACGGCCATCGCGTCCGGACTCATCAAAGCCAAAGCGAAGAACGGAACCTCCAGGGCCAGGACCAGGTACGTCGCCGGCCAGAAGGCCAGCGGAAAGAGGAAGGGACCCGGATCCAGGAAGGGAACCGCCAACGCCCGCGTCCGCGACAAGGAGCGCTGGATGGCCACCATCAGGCCCATCCGTGACGAGCTGAAGACCCTGAGGGACGAGGGGAAGATCTCTCCCTCCGTTTACAGGCTCTACTACAGGAAGGCCAAGGGAGGCATGTTCAAGTCCCGCAGGCACCTTAAGCAGCACATGACTGCAGCCGGACACCTGAACGAGGAGGAGATCTGATGGCAACCGGACCTAGATACAAAGTAGCATTCCGCAGGAGAAGAGAGAACCGCACCGACTACTACGCCCGCCGCAGGCTCCTTTCGGGCCAGGAGGCAAGGGCCATCGTCAGGAGGTCCAACAAGAACGTCACCATCCAGATCGCCGAGTTCGGCATGGAGGGAGACAGCATCCTCGCCGCCGCTTCCACCAGGGAGCTGAAGGCCATGGGATGGAACCACTCCTGCTCGTCCATACCTGCAGCTTACCTGGTCGGATACCTGGCCGGTAAGAGGGCGATGAAAGCAGGAATCGAGTACGCTGTGCTCGACATCGGCATGCAGAAGGTCCAGCACGGCGGAGTCCTCTTCGCCACTGTGGCCGGAATGTGCGACGCCGGTCTCGAGGTGCCCCACGGTGAGGATGTCCTCCCCGACGAGGAGAGGATCCTCGGAAAGCACATCGACGAAGGCATCGAGGCTGATCTGAACAGCCTCAAAGAGAAGATGGAGGCTGAGTGAAATGGCTGACTGGGTTCCCAAGACAAGGCTCGGACAGATGGTCCTCAACGGAGAGATCACCACCATGAGCGACGCCCTGGCCACCAAGCTGCCCCTCCGCGAGCCCGAGATCGTGGACATCCTCCTCCCCGACCTGAAAGACGAGGTCATCGACCTCAACATGGTCCAGAGGATGACCGACTCCGGAAGGAGGGTCAGGTTCGCCGTGACATGCATCGTCGGAAACGGCGACGGATTCATCGGCATCGGCAGGGCCAAAGGAAAAGAGGTCGGACCTTCTATCAAGAAGGCCATCGACAACGCGAAACTGAACATGATCGAGATCAAGAGGGGATGCGGATCCTGGCAGTGCGGATGCGGCCAGGCTCACAGCCTGCCCTTCGAGGTCGTCGGATCCACCGGATCCGTCACCGTCAGCCTGAAGCCCGCTCCCCGCGGAGTGTCCCTGGCTGTCGGAGACGTCGCCAAGAGCCTTCTGACTCTCGCCGGTGTCCGCGACGCATGGGGTTTCGCCAGAGGAAACACCAAGACCAAGGTCAACTACGCCATGGCAACGTTCGAAGCACTTAAGATGACATCCCGCATGAGG
>CASFMM010000090.1 GCA_949295765.1 uncultured Methanomassiliicoccales archaeon
AGGACATCGTCGAGATCGCTGGAAACGACGTGGCGGACAACATCGCCGAAAGCGTCGAGTGCATCGGCGACGGGCTGGACTGCATCGAGGCGGTGTGCCTCCACACGATGGAGGACCCCCTCGGCTACGGAGAGGAAGGAGGCGATGCCCAGTGATGAGGGCCGTCCTGTCCAAGAACATCATCAGGACGATGATCAGCCACGCGTCCATCGTCCTGGACGACACCATAGACATCCAGTACACCAACGCCGGATGGAGGATCTGCGGGATGGACAGCTCCAAGGTCGCCCTGATCGAGATCAACGTCTGGTCCCAGTCCATGGAGTCCTACGAGTTCCAGAGCTACACCGAGGGCGAGGAGAGCCCGCAGATCGCAGTGATCCCGCTGGGCAAGCTCGTGGAGGCCATGGCGGTCCTGCCGGACGACTCGGTCATCTCCGTCACCGACGACGGGGTCACCTTCAGGCTGGACTCGGGGAAGTACCACATCAAGATCCGCGAGGAGGGCATATTCACCCAGGTCAAGGTCCCCGACGTCAAGTCGGGCTGCAGCTTCGGCCTCAACACGGCCGACCTGAACAAGATGCTGGTGTCCGCCAAGAACATCCGCGACGAGATCTCCATAAGCTGCGGCCAGGACGGACTGACCCTGGCGATCGTGGACGACACGGGGCTGGAGGGCATGGAGTACACCGACTCGGAGATCACCTTCGAGAGGGACGTGAGCAGCAGATACCCTCTGGACTTCGTCGTCAACGCCTTCCGCGGCATGAGGGGCGACGTCCTGGTGGAGCTGGACAACGACTACCTGCTTAAGGTGGTCTGCACCGACCCGTTCACCACCATGTTCCTGCTCGCCCCCAGGATTGTCTCGGAGTCAGAGGAGTGATGACCATGCCAGTAGCGACTCTGGACGAGATCCTGGAGTCTGTCAGGAACGGCACGAGGCCGGAGGAGGTCGCCAGGCTCCACGGCGTCACCGAGAAGTACATCAGGAACCGCATGGACGCCGCAGGCCGCTTCGTCGAGTACAGGAACGCTGTCCTGGCATGCGAGGCAGTCAACGTCCGCCAGGTGGACGTGGAGGGCCTCATGGAGCGTGCGGACAGGGGGCTGACATTCAACCTCGCCTGCGTGGACATGGGCTACCCCCGTGCCACCGCGACGAGGCGCCTCATGGACGAGGGCAGGATGGGCGAGTTCTACATCCGCTCCTGCGCGGCCATCAAGGGCCAGAAGGTCCCCTCCGTGGACTCCACGGCCTACTTCGACGGCCCCAGGACCGTCCTGGTCTCCCTGGTCCCGAAGCTCTCTGAGGATGACGCGGAGCGTCTCCGCGAGGTCATCGAGGAAATCGACAGGACCGTCCGCGACGGCGCCACGCTGTCCAGGATGTGCGGGGGCGGGTCCAGATGAACTCCATGAAGGACCGCATCCTCTACTCCTTCGACGACTACTACATCGAGCTGGACTACCGCAAGGACACCAGCAACAGGCCCTACGACGTCTACGTCGTCAGGGACAACCTGACCAAGACGCCGGAGTACGAGGACCGCGACTACGACAACGTCTTCCGCTACGCAGTGCAGCTCCAGGAGCGCATATCCGCCAAGAAGGTCCCCGAGTCCTTCGTCAAGGTCCCCCTGATCTCCATCGGCACCCTGTCCGTCTACCGCACGGTCAGGAACCAGAAGGGCGTCCTGGTCTGGACCTACATCGCGGAGAACAAGAGCGACGGCACCCTGCTGGAGGCGTGCAACTACATCGACCTCTGCATGAAGGCCGTCAACTTCGAGTGCTCCAAGCTGGACAAGTGCAAGCACGTTCTCAGGGGGTGTCCGCGTGCCAGTCGCCGAGACCTCCCTCGAGGCTTACTACGACATCAAGAGGATCGCCCGCGAGCAGTGCCGCAAGGTGCGCGCGTTCATCGAGGCGAACCCCGACGTCACCAACGAACAGATCTCCGAGGGGCTCCGCATCAAGATCCAGGCGGTCACGCCCAGGGTCAAGGAGCTCAAGGAGAACGGCGTGGTCTGGATAACAGGCACCGCCAAGACATCGACCGGAAGTTCGGCCAAGACCGTCCGCGCGGCCACATGCCCCAGGTGCATGTCGACCGGCGTTATGGCGGAGAGAAGGGACGCGGTCAGTTTCCGCTACCATTGCTGGAACTGCGGCTGCGACTTCGTGGCCCGTGTAGGAGAGCACTCCGCGGACGAGGTGGAGGTGACGATGTGACCCCCACCATCGACCAGCGGAGGAGGGCAGAACCCCTCGGACCCTGTCCCGTCTGCGGGGGCAGGCTGTCGATGGGCAGGTTCAGGCGCAGCGGAGGCAGGAACGTAGAGATCCTGGCCGTCTGCGACTGCGGCTACTCCATCGTCGTTATTCGCAGCATTCCGGGGAGGAATCGATTTGTCAGAATCTCATGAGTACACCACATTCAGGACCTATCCGTTCGGGGCGAGGGGGCGCCAGCTGATCGACAGCGCGTCCATCCTCATGCCCGGCGTGACCAAAGGGAAGATCATCAACGCCGCCGTGTTCCACATGGTCCACGACCTCGACGCCGCCATGAAGGACGGCAGGGCGATGAACATCCGCCAGGCCTTCGACGTCGTCATGGAGCCCATCCTGTCGGTCGCCTACGAGGACCTGCTCAGGGTGGTCAGCCCCACCAACAAGAACCAGACGCCACTGGACGACTACATCGGAATCCGCGTCACCAGGCTCAACAGGGACGGCACCCCCGTCCCCGAGTTCACCGACTGCGCCGGACTCCTCTCCGAGGGAGAGGACGATGACGACAGCCTGCTGGACCTGATGGACGACGACGGCTTCGATCCTGAGGATCCCGTGGATCCCGAGGACGAGGACGAAGATGACGGCAACAGGAGGCTGGTCGTATGAGCTCCCGCTCGAACCAGTACCTCATCGTCCCCTACAGACGCAGGGCGGGGAAGTCATTCCCCGGCATGGGGCGCATCATCGAGGGCTGCAGCGCCAAGGACGCCCTCGAGCGCGCCTTCCCGTCCTACGAGTTCGTCAGGAACCCCGAGCTGATGTTCCCGGCGGACGACAGGCTTACCATAAAGGGTCCCCTCGTGAACGGGAAGTCCATCCGCAAGTCCGACTGGGGCTACATCCGCAAGGACATCGGGGCGGAGGTGGTACAGTGACCGAGTTCTCCATGTCCATGGACCCCAAGTGGCACCACGCCATCGAGTTCGGGGACAAGAGGGCCACGACCCGCCTGAAGAGGAAGTGCGAGGTGGCGGACTACTTCATGCTGAACGGCAGGAAGTACGTCGTCACCCGCATCCTCGGGCTCCCCCTCTGGGACGCCGCCCGCTTCTACGAGTACGAGGGCTTCCGCACCAGGGACGAGTACATCGACGCGATCAGGTCCTACTACCCCGACGTCGACGACGGCACCAAGGTCTACATCCACTTCTTCACGGAGGTGAGGGAATGACCCTCGGTTTCAGCGGGAACAGACCCTACACGGTCTCGGACAAGGACTCCGACAGGGTGAGGAAGCTGATGCACGACGTCATCGACGCCCTGTTCACCTACCGCATCGTCACGGTCGATGGCAGGATGTACCGTCATATCCAGGACGAGTTCCAGTACAAGGACTCGTCGAACAGGTGGATCAACTGCGATCCTTCCGCGCCCCTCCAGCACATGCTCAGGGGGAAGCAGGTCGATGTGGAGATAGAGCCCGAGTTCAACCTCAAATTCGGCGAGGCGTTCGACCTCCTGAGGGACAACAAGGCCAAGGTCATCGAGGGCAGGGAGCTTGACTGGGGGATCCCGTACTACATCAGGATCACCAACAGCACCGAGCTGATGGCAAGGGATTCCATCGATAAGGACGAATGGAGCCATCCGTTCAGCATCCACGGTTACGAGTGGAGGGTGGTCGAATGAAGACCATCGCCACTCTGGACGGGAAGGAGATCCACGACAGCGATGCCAACATCCTGATCCACAAGGTGACCGAGGCCCTCTTCGCGCACCGCCTCGTCACCGTGGACGGCAGGATGTACCGCAGAATCCAGAACGAGTTCCAGTACCGTGACACAGACGCCCAGCAGTGCGTCCCCTGGAACAACGTGGAGCTCGTGAGCATCTTCGACCTTCTCCTGGACGGCGGGTTCCACGACGTCGTCCTGGAAGCGGACTACCCGCTCGGCGGCAGACAGGCGTTCGGACTGCTCTTCGAGTGCAGGGCCAACGTCATCGAGTGCAGGAACCTGAAGTACGGCATCCCCACACCCGTCAGGATCACCAGGACGTCGGAGTTCAAAGTCAGGGATCCGTACGGCGACCAGGAGTGGAGCCCCTCCTTCGAGTTCGCAGGTGACTGGAGGGTGGTCGAATGAGGTACAACGTCCACGACCGCGACTTCTGCGTGGTCAAGGCGAAGGTGCTGTTCACCAACATCCAGTCAGAGGTCAACCAGCTCGACAACCTCATCGACCTGTCCCTGCAGGGCCTCGACCGCTCCTACCAGAACAAGACCTCCTTCGCCCTGAAGGCGCTCCAGGAGGACCTGGACACCCTCTGGGGCCACTTCAAGGCCGCCATGGACGCCTTGGAGCGCGAGGACGAGGGATACGACGACGAAGGGGGCGAGGACGAATGAAGCTCCCCAAGCTCGTCAGGTCCAAGCCCGCAGTAAAGAAGGCAGATCCCGTGGACGGCAAGGCTGTCAAGCAGGCCCAGAAGCCGACGGGGAACACGTCCCAGAGCGGGTTCGACACAACCAAGCGCCCCGGCCCGAAGAGGAACATCTCCAAGGAGATCAAGAACCACAAGAGGGCCTTCGACTACCTGATCATCGTCACCGAGAGCGGACCCTGCTTCGTGGTGGACGGAGAGGTCAAGGCAGAGAAGGCCGCGAAGCTGTACCTGAACTACCGCCCCGAAGCCGACGCCGTCAGCTCCTACGAGGAGGGCCGTGCAAGGTTCAACGTGACCACCCAGTCTTACGAGCTCGTCACCGACCCCGAGGCCAAGACGCAGGGGACGTTCCCCGTGCACATCTTCCACATGGAGGAGTGAGCATGGCGGACGATTTCGACGCGAGGATCATGTACGACTGGTCCAACGGTCTGGTCGGCATCATCGACGGCTACGCCAGGCACTTCGCCAACGCCCCTCCCGAGGTTTCCAAGAGATATGTAGCCCTGAAGCAGGACGCCAGGGAGCTCCTTGATTCGATCTACGAGGCCATGCCCGAGAGGAGGGTGGGACGATGGTGAAGGCCACCAACATGTCCATCTACGTCTGCGAGGTCTGCGGGGACCGCTTCAAGGATCCCGACATGGCCGTCGCCCACGAGAAGGTCTGCCAGAGGGAGAGGCCCCTCAGGGACGGTCTCATAGGCAAATGGGTGTCCTTCGACTGCGGCATTAGGTCGGGGATCGCATGCGACGTCCGCCGTGCCGACTACTTCATCGGCATCAGGGAGGCCAGCTCTGGGTACCTCCACTGGAAGCGCCCCACGGAGGTCTACGTCATCGACGAGTCCAAGGGGATGGAGATCGCCATGGAGTCCGTCAGGGACAACGTCGCCAAGGCCCTGGCCGAGGCTAAGGTCTGGAGGGATTCCGATGAGTGACTTCCGCCCCTGCCGCATCATCCGCGGCTACGGGACCCAAGCCTACGGCATCTTCGAGGTCCCCTGCACCACCATCGAGGACGCCCTCGAGTGCGGAAGGCACATGGCCGAGAACACCAGGGACTTCGACGAGAACTTCACCGTGGCACGCTGGTACGGCGAGGAAGGCCCCGAAGGAAGGGAGTACGCCCTCGTCCCGGACTCCGTCATCGGGATGCTGAAGGAGGTGTCGTCGTGATGGCATCGATCCGCTTCCGTTGCGACAGGTGCGGACAGGAGTTCTCCGACCATCACGAGTGCCTCGCCCACGAGAAGCTCTGCGGCGAGTACCCCGAGTCCGGGCTCTACCGCGTGGACGACAAGGGCGTCCCTCTGTTCATCAGGGTCGACCGCGACGCCATGACCATGATGTCCGTCACCCCCTATCCGTTCTGGGTGCAGGAGGACCCCCTCACCAGGTGGAGCCATGACGGCGCCGTCCCCGTGGGCGACGCCGAGGCCCTCCTGGAGATCAGGAGGATCCTGTCTGGTTACGAGGACGCGGTCTACCAGTCTCTGAGGCTCCCTCCCTTCGACAAGGGGGCGGTCCAGTGAGGATGCCGGACGTCATGGACTACATCAGGTCCCGCTACCCCGAGGAGGTCACTGTCAACGAGATCGCCGACGAGCTCTCCGACTGCGGGACGTACACCGCGAGGTACAGGGAGTCCATCTACGCCAGGAGGATCGTCGGGAACCTGTTCAGGTACGGGTACGTCACCAAGAGGATGGAGAAGAACACCGCCTACTACCTCTGGATTCCGAGTTCCGAGGAGGTGAGGGCATGACCGACGCGTTCGAGAGGATGACTGAGGTCGTCGCGTACCTGCAGAAGATCGATTTCGCCCTCAACGACGTCGGGGAGTTGATGGCGGGTGGAAG
>CASFMM010000091.1 GCA_949295765.1 uncultured Methanomassiliicoccales archaeon
CTCGACCCTCCTACCGAGTATCCTGGACATCTCCTCTTGTATCGCATCCAGGTTCTGCCTCTCGGAGCCCGGCGCCATCATGAGGAACACGGATCTCTTACCCTTGCAGAACTCGCTGAGCAGCGTCGTCTTCCCGAGGCGGCGGAGTCCGTACACCGCACAGGTGCGCTTGCCTTTGAAATCATAGAGGGACTCGAGCTCCCCCAGCTCCTCCTTCCTACCGATGAAATCCGCCATGGAGACACCTGCCTGGCGAAATGATAATCAATTATGCGTATAAATAATTTTAATCAAGATTTGCGTAAAATAATTTTTAAGCAAAATCTGATTTATGATTGAACGACTCGAGCAGTCTTCCGCCATCGTTCCAGTTCCCGCGCATGATGCCCTTCCGGGTGTCGTCGACGAAACGGTCGAGACGGGACAGGTACAGGTCCGTGCCCCTTTTGATCTGGATGTTGCCGACCCTCACCCTGATGTATAGTTCGGGCAGTTCCTGGAAGTTCGCCCAGACCTTCGGATCCGTCCTGAGGGCCTCCAGGATCTCCTCGTCGATGGCGAACCCCCTGTCCGGGATGACGTCCCTCCCCGCATCGGTCATCAGGCCGAGACGCTCCAGCCTGCGGCACCGCTCCAGGTTGAGCTCGGTCCAGTTGGAATCCGGCCTCCTGCGGGAAAACCTCTGCAGATGTCTACCATCCGAACAGCGGATGGTGGAATCGATCCACCCGAAGCACAGGGCCTCCTCCACGGCGTCCAGATAGGGCAGGGTCCCGGTTGGATCCTTCGTGCGGTCGACGACTAGCCAGCATCCGCTGCTAGTGGAATGGTTCTCGGACAGCCAGGCCCTCCAGCCCGCCCTGTCCAGCTCGAGCACTGGGAGGTCACTCGTCGTAGTCCTCGTCATCGTCGTCGATGATGTAGTCGGACTCGTCGAACTCGTCGTCATCGTCGTCGAAGTCCAGGACGTCGTACCTCTTCTTCCTGATCTTGCCGTAGATCCTGGTGATGTCCCTGGCCTCGGCGACCCCGCGCCTGACCAGGCTGTGCTTGGTCTTGATGGCGTGGATCAGGCAGTCGAAATCCTCGAACTCCAGCTGGGTGCCGACCACGAACTCGTCGTCGGGCTCGGCCTCCACCCTGAGGGAGTAGGTCTTGCCGCCGTCGTTGACGGAGACCTTGACGCTCAGCACATCGAACCTCTTGACCCAGAGCTTCCTCACATCGGTGGCCAGGGCCTTCTTGACCTTCTTGTCGGCGTCCACGTCGATGTGCGTCACGCAGACGAGCCTCCCGTCGTCCAGCTCGAACTCATCGTCTATGGCGATGATGTCGTTGCTCTCGATGGTCGTCCTCGTCGTCTCGGAGACGTCACCGTCGCTGAAAACCACCGGGACCTCTATGAGCTCCGGGATCCTGATGGTCTCGCTCGTGACGCGTCCGCAGACGTTGCACCTGAAGGTGCCCTCGATGGTGGCCTTGCCCATCTTCCCCTTGAGGATCTGGTGCTCGGTCTCCTCGTCGCATACGGGGCACTCGTAGAATATCGTGTCAGGCATCTCCCTCTGGATCATGTTATCACCTGTCGGCCATGAACGGGAAGCCGTGCCCCGGGATGACCACGTCCGCGTACCTCCTGACCCTTTTAATACTTTCCAAGGCGAGGTCACGGTCCGTGTTCACAGCCGGAGGGACGTTCCTGGTGAAGTTGTCCTCCAGAGGGATGGTGTCCCCGGCGATGACGTAGTGCCTGTCGGCGTCCACGAAGACGCTGCACTCCTCGGGGCAGTGCCCGGGAGTGTGAACGATCCTGACACCCTTGCAGACCTCGAACTCGTCATCCTCTATGACGGTCGCCCCCGGGACCTCCTCGGATGCACCGGAATGGATGTAGACCTTGGCGCCCTTGTAGAACCCCAGGTTCTCGATGTGGTCCCGATGGGCATGCGTCAGTATGACGGTGTCCACGTCCTTGGGGAAGACGCCGATCTGCTTGAACGACGTCTTCACGGCGGGCTTCATGTACTTGGTGCTGGGGTCGACGACTATCGTGTGGTCCGGGGTGCGAATCAGGACGGAGGTGGAGTTCGCCTCCAGGATCCTCCCCTCTTCGTCGCGCTCCAGATTGCCTACCGCAAGGATGTCCAGCTGGATCATGCCGATGTCATTCCAGCGTGGCGTTATATGGGTTTCCTCACAGAACACGCCGGCCTCTGACGACCATCCGACGTATATAGGTCCCAATGCGTCGCAACCTGCATGGCGGAGGAGAGCAGGGACCTGGAGAGGATGCTTGGGGACCCGAAGGGCGCGATACGCTCGATGCTCCTCCCGCTCATCGTCTCCTACCTGGTGGTCCAGATCAACCTTTTCGCGGACACGTCATGGTGCTCCGGGCTCGGCGCGGATGCCAGCTCAGCCGTCTCGACGATCTCCCCCATCTACTGGATAGTCTCCGGACTTGGCACCGGACTCGGGATAGGCGCGGCCACCTCCATAGCCAGATACCTCGGGAGGGGCGAGAAGCACAACGCGGACAGGCTAGTCACTCAGACGATCATCCTGTCCGTCATCATCGGAGTGGTCACCACCCCAGTCATATTCCTCGCGGTGGACCCGGCCCTGGCCATGATGGGCGCGGAGGACATTGCCGAGGAGTGCCGCCAGTACATCTACCCCCAGGTGCTGGCGGGGACCGTCGTCATCCTGGACGGGACAGTGTCGGGTGTCATCAGGGCCGAGGGGGCTGCGAAGAGGTCCATGGTCGTCCTCTTGGCATCTGCCGCGGTCAACATGGTCCTCGATCCGGTTCTGATATACGGACTGGAAATGGGTCTGGCGGGTGCCGGATGGGCGACGGCCATCGCCTCGGCGTCCTCCGCCGCCCTCGGACTCTGGTGGTACGCCCGCAGCAAGCTCTACCTCACGATCAGGAGGAGCGACGCCCGCCCCAACCTGAAGGACATGAAGGACATCCTGTACGTCGGGATCCCCAGGGGCACCGAGTCCATGCTCATCAGCGTGATGTCCATGGTCCAGAGGATATTCGTCATCGCCTGCGGTGGCACCTCCGCCGCCATGTTCTACAACATCCCCTGGAGGTTCGTGTCCATCAGCGAGGTCGTGTCGCAGGCGGTCGGCTCCGCGCTGATACCGGTGTGTTCGGCGGCACTGGGCAGAAGGGACTTCCGCAAGGCGGAGACCGGTTACAGGTACTCCCTGGTGCTGACGATGACCGTGATGATCGCCATCGCGGCGGTCCTCTTCGTGTTCGCCGACTGGCTGATCATCCCGTTCACGTACTCGGGGACCATGGCGGAGTTCAGGCCGGAGTTCGCCCACGTCCTGAGGATCTACGCCCTGCTCATCCCGTTCATGGGGATGATCGACATAGGGTCGTCCATACTACAGTCGCTGCGCATGGCGCAGCTGTCCATGGTGTCCTCGTTCGCAAGGAACATCCTCATCGTGGTCATGCTGTTCTTCGCCAGCTCCGTGTCCCTGGACGCGATCTACTGGAGCCTCGTCGTCGCGGAGGTGTTCGGCGGAATCCTCATGCTCTGGCTGGCGAAGGTCGGGCTCAGGCACTACAGGCACGGGCGCGAGAGACCAGAGGCAGCCTGATTCCGGGAATACGGTAATCAATGGAGAGCCCGATTCACGGGCATGGAATACGATCCCGGAATCGACATCGCGGAGGACCCCGAGGTCTACCCCCCTTCCGACGACAGCATCCTCCTGATATAGTCCCTGGACGTCCGCGAGGGCGAGAGGGTGCTCGAAGTGGGCTGCGGCTCCGGCGTGGTGTCGATACACTGCGCCAGGAACGGCTGCGACGTCACCGCCGTGGACATCAACCCCCTCGCAGTGGAGCTTGCGAGACGCAACGCCACGGCCAACGACGTCGACATCCCCGTGTCGGAGAGCGACGTCTACGAGAACGTCGAAGGCAGGTTCGACACGATCGTCTTCAACCTGCCGTACCTCCCGGTGGACGAGGAGGGGCTGCTGGCCAAGGCGTGGTCCGGAGGCCCCGACGGGCTGGGGCCCCTGCCCAGACTGCTGGAAGGCGCCCCGGGGCATCTGAACCCCGATGGCAGAGTCGTGGTCGTGGTCTCCTCGCTGACGGAACCCAGGGCCCTGGAGGACGCCCTTGAAGGATACGAGGTGCGGACGCTCGGGGAGGAGAGGCTGTTCTTCGAGAGGCTGTCCGTCCTCGAGATAAGGGGATTCGGTTCAGAGTGACTTCCCGAGCTGATAGGCCTCGTCCATGAACCTGGAGGCCTGGGCGGCCTCCGCGGAACCGCATCCGACGGCGAGAACCCTTCCGCAGTCCTGCATGTTGAGATAGCGGCACAGCCCGTCGTACTGGATCCTTATGGCGTCCATGGTCCAGTCCTCCTTGTCGGCCGAGGCTGCGATGAGTACGGCCTTCGTGTTCCTGGTCTTGAGGTTGCCGCTGAAGCTGTAGAACCTGTCGATGACGGCCTTGAGCTGCGCGGAGAAGCCGCAGAAGTAGTTAGGCGTGACGAGCACGACCATGTCCGAGGACATGATCTTGGAGCGCACATCCGTCATGTCGTCCTTCTGGATGCACGGACCGGACGCCCCGCAGGCGTTGCAGGCACGGCACATGCCGACTGTAAGGCGCACGACCTCGACGACGTCGACCGTGTGGCCTGCCTCCCTGGCGCCCTCCACGAACCTGTTCGCGATGGTGCTCGACGCACCCTTCAGATGCGGACTTCCCTCTATGACTGTGATCTGCATGATGATGACCTCGGAGCTCGATTCCATCGCCTCCTATTTAAGAGAGACAACACGGGGCCTATGAATTAAGCCCCGGAAAGCCTCAACGGCACATCCGACAGTTTCTATACACACGGCTGTTAGACATGGGCATCGGAGCCGGAACCGGCCCGAGGAAGTGACCAGATGGCAAAGGTACTGCTGATCAACGGCAGCCCGAAGGAGAAGGGTTGCACATACACCGCACTGACAGAGATCGCCGAGACCCTGACCAAGGAGGGGATCGAGAGCGAGATCTTCCACATCGGATACGACGTCCCCGGGTGCAGGGCCTGCAGGTACTGCAAGAGCAACGGAAGATGCGTCATGGACGACAAGGTCAACGAGATCGGTGCCAGGCTCGACGAGTTCGACGCCATCGTGCTGGGCTCCCCCGTCTACTACGCCGGCCCCTCCGGCGAGATCTGCGCCTTCCTGGACAGACTGTTCTACTCCCACGGTCCCCGCATGGCGGGGAAGGTCGGTGCCGCGGTCGTCTCTTGCCGCAGGGGCGGCGCTTCCGCATCGTTCGACCGCCTGAACAAGTACTTCACGATCTGCAACATGCCCATCGCGCCGTCCCAGTACTGGAACCAGGTGCACGGCAACACGCCCGACGAGGTCCGCAGGGACCTGGAGGGGATGCAGACCATGCGCACCCTGGCCCGGAACATCGCATGGATGGTGAAATGCTTCGAAGCGGGCAGGGAGAAGGGGATCGAGAGGCCCGTCTACGAGAAGCAGGTCATGACCAACTTCATCATTCCCGAGTGACCCCGGACGAAACCCGAACCGGTCGCCGTCACTGCTTATCGGCGGCGATCGGGACCTCCCTCGCCTCCACCTTCGGATAGGGCTTGGCGGACAGTGCCAGCATGACCAGGTACATCGCCACGACGAGGACGACGTATCCCGTGAGCAGCGTGAACAGGCTGTACTCGCCCGGCAACAGACCGACCACCAGGTTGGGTACGGCGGAACCACCGTAGGACGTCAGGTAGATGAGGGAGAAGACCCCAGACCTCTGGGCCTGGGTGCTCCTGCCGAGCAGCTCGGTGACGCTGCCCGTGAAGGCGATTCCCTGGCACACCGCGACGACTATGCTGAACACGACGTACATAGCCAGACTGTCGAAGCACACGAGCGACACCAGCATCATCACGGCGCAGAGGGCGAACAGTCCGAAGCCCCACCTCTGGGCGACCCTGACGTCGAACCTCTTGGCAAAGAAGCTGCCCACCACGTTGGGCAGGAGCAGCGACGTGTACACGGCCGCTGCGATGAACGTGTCGTGGATCCCGAACTGCTCCGCGACCAGGGTAGAGCTGAAGGACTGGGCGAAACCTCCCAGGGACCATGTCCCGACGAACGCCATCGCTGACGCGGCGAAGAGTCTGAGGGAGTTCGGAGGGAGCGTGAACCTGGGCCTGAGCGACCTGACCAGCCCGGGCTTCCTCTGCATCGTCTCCCTGGCGAACAGGACGAGGACGATGAACACGACGACCACCAGCGCCACCGCCTCGAAGT
>CASFMM010000092.1 GCA_949295765.1 uncultured Methanomassiliicoccales archaeon
CGCTGACCTGCCGGAATTCGTCTCCGCGCCCGTTGTCCTCAAGCCATCTCCTGATGGGTGCGCGCGGACGCTTGGGGGAGTCCCCGAAGTCGATCTCGTCGAAAGGAATGCCGTGGGAGAGGCAGACGTCGCGGTCGGCGGCGTTGAGTTTCGCGTAGTCGACGCGAGTTCTCATGAAAGTGCCGTCGAGGTCGAATCCGACCGCCTTGATCCCATCCATGGAAGGTAATCGGCGATGTCGTATTAAGGCTCACTGAGGGGGCCACATGCCCCTGAGTCTGCCGCCCTCCCTTTCGGGGTCCATAGTGCTTACCTCGAGTCCGGGAACGATCATCCTGACCACCGGGACCCCGAGCCCCCGAGCTCGGGCCTGGTGAGGTCCACCGCGATGACGCTGTCGAATCCGGCGTTCATAAGGCTGCCGAGGACGACCTCGATGTCGTCCAGGACGTAGGGGGTGGACCTGTCGGGGATCTCGCTGAGCTTGGTCTTCCTGTGGCTCTCGCCGAACCACATGCGGTTGACCTCCTTGATGCGCTCGTAGCCCATGTCCTGAGTGACCTTCTGGAGCTGCGCGTTGATCTTGGCCCCGTGCTTGTGGGTGGCCCTGCTCTGGGCGACCTCGGTGATGGCCCTGATCGCGGCTATCTCCGGGTTCAGGTGTGTCCCGACGCCGATGGTGAGCATCTCGGGGTCCTTCGTGCGGACGTCGTCGGCAGCCGCTCCGATGGTCGGGACGCCTATGTCGCTGGTCAGGTCCTTGAGATGGATCTCGATGCCCTGGTCGGCGAACTTGGAGATGAGCTGCGCGGGGACCAAGTCCTCGTCGTCCAAAACGATGTCGCCGTAGGTCATGTCCCTGAACTCGCAGATGGACCATGCGTCCCTCTCGATGTCCTCGAAGAGGGCGTGGAGCACGGCCTCCTCCAGGGTGTTGCCGGAGGCGATGCCGTTGGTGTGGAACCTGAAGAGCTGAAGGTCGCCGTCGGGGTAGTAGGGGTAGTACACGGCGCAGGCCGGGACCCAGATCGGGCATCCCCTGAACATCTCCCACCCCTCGGTCCAGGCGATCGTATCGCTCATGTACCTGTCCAGGATTGGTATGGGGAGGATCAGGTCCTTGGGGTCCACGGTCATCATGACCTCGCAGGCCTGCTCGTACGTCCCGTAGACGACCTCATCGGACTCGCGCATCTCCGCGCTGTACCTCTCGAGGGACTCCATGACGGCGGATGCCAGTGCCTGGTCCCTGGTGACGCCCTTGCCGTTGTAGTACTTGGGCACGCCCAGGGCGGTCTCCTGCCTATCGACGGAGAACACAGGGATCCCGACGTCGTCCTTGGCCGTGATGTCCTCGGGCTCCCCGAGCCCCGCCGTCTTCAGGAGGGGGAGGACCCTCTCCAGGGTCTCCTCCGGTGGGATGGTTCTGATCCCGGTTTCTGGCGAGCACTTCGGACAGCGGTTCAACATCATGTCTGGTCCCTCGTGATGATATGGAGAGCCGAGTGATGGTAGTAGCCCCCTTTCTGTTTCAGGTGACATTCAACTAAGCGTCCTACCCGCGGGTCCCGGGCCGGTCTGCCCCGCTGTGCGGACTTGCTCCGGTGGGGAGTCGCCGTTTCACCAAATCCCCGGGAACGTCACCGCCTAGCGGATCATCCTTGGACCGGGTCTGTGTCGTTTCTGTGCCCTTGCCGCGGCTCTCGCCGCACGGACTTGCGTCCGTCCACCTTGCCCTTGGAGAGGGGAACTTCCTCAGCTGCCCTGCGGCTACCGTCGGTCACCCTCCATCTCTCAGCGGAGGGGGTGGAGGACGCTTCTGGTTATAATCCTCACTACTGCCGATGATACCGAGTTTGGTAACGGCAGGATATAGGTGGCCGGGGTAGAAGGCGGTTTTGATGACGTCGAGTCCGAAAGGGGCCTAACATCCGCGGCATATGAGGCACAACGTTAAATGTGCGCAAGGCGAGAATCGCCCATGACCTCCGAAATCGATGTGGACATGCCGATATGCGACAGGAAGATCAAGGTCAGGGTCACCGCAAGGGACGACGGCGACATGGATGTGGAGATCGTCTCCGACTGCCCCGCCCTCGCCCATTACGCAGAGAATCTGAAGGTCATAACGCTGGACGACATCACGAACTTCGAGACCAGCACGATCAACAGGGAGTCCGTCCGCGGAAACATGTCCATGATCTGCACAGCGCCGATAGCCGTCTACCAGGCCGCATGGCTGGAGTGCGGCATGCTGTCGTCGAACATCTACAGGAAGATGGGACCCATAACGATGGGTACGCCCGAGGCCATGGGCAAGGATCCGAAGCAGTGAGGATTTATCGATAAACATTAAATCCAACCCCTGCGTTCCTGGGTTCATGGAGAAGAACTCAGTCAAGAAGATGGGGGTGGTCGCGACGACCGTGGTCATCGTGGCCCTGTTCCTGACGCTTCCGGTGTTCTACTTCGTGGTCGAGGTCCCGCCGTTCGCGGTGGCGATCGCGGCAATAATCTACATCGCCCTGGCGGCCCTCATGGTGTACTACGCCTTGGAGAGGTTCAGGGAGATCGACGAGGGGTTAGACGATGCTGTTGACGACTACTGAGAACATACCCGGGAAGAACTACGAGATCATAGGCCTCGCCAAGGGGAGCATGATCCAGTCGAAGAACATTGGCCGCGACATAGGCCAGGGTCTGAAGTCGATCGTCGGCGGTGAGCTCGCGACCTACACCGAGATGATGAACGAGTCCCGCGCCGTCGCCACAAAGAGGATGGTGGAGGATGCCGAGAGGCAGGGCGCGGATGCGGTCGTCGCAATGAGATACGGCACTTCCGCCATAGCTGCAGGTGCGGCGGAGGTCTTCGCCTACGGTACCGCGGTTAGATTCGTGTAAACCGGTTCCCGCCCCATGGGGGCGGTCATTTTATCCGTCCCTGAGGAGATTCGTTTCCGATAGCATGGAGAAGGCCATCAGGATAACGAAGGACGGGCCGTATATAGTCACAGGTGGTGTCCCCATCTATGAGAAGAGGATCGTCAGGAGGGACGGTCTGTACGTATGGGAGGACGGTAGGGAGCTTCCGCAGTCGGACACGTACGCCCTGTGCAGATGCGGCAGGTCCGACAACGCCCCGTTCTGCGATGGGAAGTCCCACAAGAGGTTCAAGGGACAGGAGACAGCCGACATGCGCCCCTACGCCGAGAGGGCGGAGAGGATCGAGGGGGAGGGGATCGACCTGATGGACGACGTCCGTTGCGGTAAGGCCATGTTCTGCCACCGCCGCGGCAGGTCCACCTGGGACATGATGAAGGATTCCGACGACCCCGAGGTGAGGAACGAACTCATCCGTGCCGCATGCGAGTGCCCAGCCGGCAGGACCGTCGCTGTCGACAAGGACGGGACGGTGCACGAGGACGTGCTGGATCCGTCGATCTACATCGTGCAGGACGATGACCGCGGTCTGAGCAGCGGGATCTACGTCATGGGCGGGATCCCGGTGACATCGGCCGACGGTGAGCCGTACGAGGTCAGGAACAGGGTGCTGCTCTGCAGGTGCGGGAACTCCAGGGACAAGCCCTTCTGCGATGCCACGCACATAAACAGCATGTTCAAGGATTCCCGCGGCGGCTCGCTCTTCAGGAAGAAGTGAAAAGGTAAGGTGGGACGGCCGGTGCCGTCCCGTTTGACCATGATCAGGCCTTGGGCGTCTCGGAGACGATCTGGTCGACCTCGTCGATCTCCTTCTTCAGGTCCTTGACGCTCTCGGTCTCCATCTTGATCTCCTCTGCGGAGGGGATGGGCCCGAGGATCTCGTCTGGGTCGCCCACGGCCTGTCTGATGCTCTCGGTGTCGGAGACCTCCCTGTCGGGCACGTTGTTGGCCGACCCTATGTACTCGGACACGCCCTCGACGAGCTTCGTGAGCTCCATGGGGAAGAAGAACTTGGACGATTCGCCCTTTCCGACCTCCTGGAGGGTCTGCATGGACAGGACCGACATGGCCTTGGAGTCCATGGAGGCGGCTCCCACGGACATTATCCTGAGCTTCTGAGCCTCCCCCTGACCCTGCAGTATCGTCGCTATCCTCTCTCCCTCCGCCTCGAGGATCATCGACTGCCTCTTACCCTCGGCTTCGAGGATCATGGACTTCTTCTTTCCCTCGGCCTCCAGGATGGCGGCCCTCTTCTGACCGTCCGCCTCCAGGATGGCCGCGCGCCTCTTCCTCTCAGCGGAGGTCTGCTCCTCCATGGAGTCCTTGACCTTCCTGGCGGGGTCGACCTCCCTGATCTCGACCGCCTCGATCTTGACTCCCCACTTGTCGGTGTTCTCGTCGAGGATGTCCCTGAGGCTGACGTTGATCCTCTCCCTGGAGGACAGGATCTGGTCCAGCTCCATCTCTCCGATGATGGACCTGAGCGTGGTCTGGGCCAGGTTGACGGTGGCCCAGCGGTAGTTGGTGACCTCGAAGAAGGCGTTCTTCGGGTCGGTGACCTTGATGTATATGACCGCGTCGACCTCGACGGGGGAGTTGTCCTTGGTGATGACCTCCTGCTTGGGGACGTCCAGGACCTCGGTACGGAGGTCCAGCTTCACCACCTGGTTGATCAGCGGGCAGACGATGTTCAGACCCTGGTTCAGGACCCTGACGAACTTCCCGAGCCTCATGTAGATGGCCTGTTCGTAGGGCTGGACGATCTTGACACCGCTCGTGATGACCACGATCGCTGCGACTATCACGATTACTACTAGCGTTAACAGAACAGTGTCCATTGGAAAAGCACCTCCGCGGTCACGGCTTGCGGACGTGCACGTGCACGCCCTCGCTGCTCTCGACGACGACCGTCTCGCCCGCCTCTATGGGCTCGTCGGATGTCGCGGACCACGTGTCGGATCCGATCCTGACCTTCCCCTTCATGTTGCCCACCTCCGTGGCCACGATGACCGTGCCCGTCTTCCCGATAAGGGATTCGACCACGGTCGTGGTGGGAGGCGCCGGCTTCGCCAGGCGCTGGTAGCCCTTGATCGTCAGCAGGGTGACGGGAACGGCCACGACCAGTGCGATGACCGGAGACCACCAGGAGTACAGAATGTCCGGGAACGCCGCTCCGATCAGCCCGAGGATGACCAGGACGGTCCCGGGGATGACCATGAACGCGCCAGGGCTGAAGGCCTCGATGATGAGGAGGATCGCCCCGACGATTATCAGGGCTATCGCCACAGTGAACGGATCCATGCCACCGTATCGGCATTTTGGTAGATAATACGGATGTTGGATGCGTCGTCGGCGTCACGTTTATGGTTCGGATGGTCTTCGGAACGGCATGGAGGACAGGCTCTTCACCCCAGCAGTCGTCACGCTCATCCTTCTGAGCTTCGTGATGGGGACCAGCGAGTTCATCGTCATGGGGATCCTGCCCGACATCTCCGAAGGGCTCGGAGTGAGGTACAGCTTGGTCGGAGGGCTGGTGTCCGTCTTCGCCCTCAGCTACGCGGTCTGCACGCCCGTCATCACAGCCGTCACCGGTAGGCACGGTCGCTTCAGGGTCCTGACCGCCCTGGTATGCGTATTCCTGCTGTCGGACATCCTCACACTCATCTCGTGGGACTACTGGTCCCTGGCCCTGTCCCGTGTCGTCACGGCGGCCTCGTCGGGTTCGCTGCTGGCCGTCGGGATGACGTTCGTGATGGACCTGGTCACTCCCAGGTACAGGGCGAAGGCGGTCTCCTGGATCTTCGCGGGCTTCAGCATCTCGTCCGTGTTCGGGGTGCCTCTGGGAACGGCAATGTCGCATGTCCTCGGATGGAGGAGCGTGTTCGTGCTCATCCTCGCGATGGGTGTCGCCTCGGCGCTGCTGGCACTGAGGACCCTGCCTAGGCTGGGCGCCCCGGAGAGCACCGGAGGCTCGGGAGGCGCCGGCCGCATGATGCGCGATCCCTGCATACTGCTGGGCGCCTGTGTCACGGTGTTCGGTGCGATGGGGATGTACGTCATATACACGTACATCACCCCGATCCTCGAGGAGGAGATAGGGTTCCCGGACTCCCTGGTGAGCGTCGGGCTCATGGCCATGGGCGCGGTCCTGCTGGTCAGCAACCTGGTGTCTGGGAGGATCGCATCCGAGAGAGGAGGTCTGAGGACGGTCCGTTTAACCTATCTGGCGGAGGCCGCCCTGATGTTCCTGCTACCCACCGCGGTCGCCAGCTCTGTCCTCGGGATGGCCGACCTGCTCATGATGGGTCTGTTGATGTACCTCTTCAACTCTTCCGTGCAGATGCACCTGATGGAGATAGCCAGCAGGGACTACCCGGAGGCGATAACGCTGGCATCGTCGCTCAACCCCACCTCGTTCAACATCGGCATCACCGTCGCGTCCCTGCTGGGAGGGGCGATATACGACACCGTAGGCATCAACAGCCTCGGGTATGCGGCGGGAGTCTGCATCGTCATCGCCAGCGTGACGGCCTTCGCGGTGTGCCGCATCTGCCGGGCGGAGGGGCGCGGAACGTCCGTGACATGATTTTGGAATGGCTTACCACACCATGTCCGCATGTGCCAGACATCCGAGAGAGTCTAGGATTTCCGTTAGGTCCCCCTAACAGTTTTCTAGGATTTTTAGCCTAACCTTAACAACGTTACGATGACTTTTTATAGCGTTTTGCCGTCCTCGATTATGAGGTTATCAAGATGGTAACAGTCAAAGAGTCCGAGTGTGTCGGCTGTGGAGCTTGCGTCGATGTGTGCCCCGAGGGTGCCATCACCTGCGACGACATCGCTGTCATCGATGCCGCCAAGTGCATCGACTGCGGTGCCTGCATCGACGAGTGCCCCTCCAGCGCTCTCGAGTGATTCCAAAATGAGAATCCATGAGTGGCTTCGGCCACTCAAACCTCTTCCATTCTGGGTTTTCCTACAATCGATCGTCATCGCCAGCGTGACGGCCTTCGCGGTGTGCCGCATCTGCCGGGCGGAGGGGCGCGGAACGTCCGTGACATGATTTTGGAATGGCTTACCACGGGGATCCCCGAAGCGCGACCATGTCCGCAT
>CASFMM010000093.1 GCA_949295765.1 uncultured Methanomassiliicoccales archaeon
GAAGGTACCTTGTCCTCCATGGGACTCACTTGAGCATGAGTTCCGCGTTGCTGAGACTGTACTTCCAGTCTGCGGGAAGGACACCGTTCCTCTTGTAGTAGCGCTCGAGCCTCCTGATCTTTGCCTCGATCATGTTGAGACCCCTCTTGTTGGAGACATCTCCCCTGTTGTCCCTGAGGTGGACGTTCAGGTCGATGGCGCGCCTCATGAGGTTGGCCAGGTCCTCGGGGAGGGATCCTGCGACTCCCTTCTCCTCCATGATCTGGGTGATGGTCTTGCCGGTGGCGAGCTTGACGTTGGGGACACCGTACTGGTCCCTGAGAACAAGTCCGATCTTGGCGGAGATCATTCCGTCCTTCGCGAGTTTCACGATGAGGTCCTCGATCTCGGTGGCGTTGAGAGGAACCCATGCGGGATTCTCGGAAATCATGGGGCGTTTCGAGCAGGATTTGCCCTTCCTTCTTGTGTGCATTCTTGCCATAGTCTGATCCTCCGAATCATATCCTAGGCGGCGAGGCTGATGTATGAAGGAGCTCAATGTTGCAGAAACAACGCATTTGTGATAAAACCATCATCCGTTTTTTCATGCGGTCGATGGAATGTCCGATGATACCACAATGGCAGGTCGTCTGAGGTCGGGAATCCTGGCCGACGACACAGACTATCGCAAGATCATGTTCTTCATGCCCTGGGCGTTCGTGGCGATATCGTTCCTGGCATACCTGACGTTCGATACGGGGTACGGCCTGCTGATAACCTCGTTCGGGGCAAGCACGGCCATCCTATTCGGGACGCCCGGAGGACGTCTGGCACGTCCGAGGAACGTGTTCTTCGGGCACGTCCTCTCGTCGATTGTGGCCGTTGCAGCGTACATGTTGCTGGGGTGCACATGGTACTCGGTGGCGTTGGCGGTTACCGTCTCCATAGCCCTCATGGTGGTGACCGACACCTTCCATCCGCCGGGCGGGGCGACAGCCATCGTGACGATGACATCCGCGCCCACGTGGGGTTACGTACTGATGCCCGTGGCCGTCGGTGCTGCGTTCCTGATAATCATGGCAGAGGCGTCGTTCTGGCTTTACAAGAGGTACTCCGGCTCAAAGGGGGCCGCCGTCTGACAGGCGTCTGTCGACCACGGATTTCGCCCACGGCACCGTGTCCTCGTACTCCTCGCGGTCGAAGGACAGCCTGTCCGGGATCTCGGAGAACAGCCTGGACTCCATCTCGCAGTCGTCCCTGACCTTCCTGCCGAGGATCGCGGCGCACACGTCGCAGTAGCCTATGTCCCTGGTCTCGAGGACCTCTATCTCGTATCCCGCCTCCTCCACGAACTCGCGGGCTGCCGCCTGGGCGGAGGTCTCCCCATCCTCTACGTGGCCTCCGGGCATCTCCCAGCCGTTGCGGCGACTGTGCCAGACCATCAGGAAGCGGTCTCCGGAGAACGCGACGGCGTATGCGGTCCTCATGTCACTGCCTCTCGAAGACGATCATCTCATGGGCCTTCTCGTACGGCTCCAGGGAACGGGAGTCGATGATGCGGAACCCCCTCTCGCGGATGCGGGCCTCGGTCTCCCTGAATATCGCCTCGGGGGAGGAGGTGACGTCCTCCGAGCGGGCCTTCACGGCCACCATCCCGAAACTCGCCCCGAAGGCCTCCATGTTGTCGCATATGATGTCGGCCTGCCTCTTCTGGGCCACATCCTGGTACACGACATCGACGGAGTCCGCGAACACGGCGTACTCCCCGGGTCTAGTGGCGTCCCCGAGGATGGGGATCATCTGCGGCCGGTCCTCGCACGTCTTGACAAGGTCCCTGAACATCCTCTGGGCGAACTCCACGCAGTAGACCTTCCCGTCCCTGCAGATGTCCGCCACGTGGGACGCGGTCGTCCCGCTGGACGCCCCCAGGTACAGGACCCTGCTGTCGATCCTGAACGGGAACGCCGTTCCGCCGACCGAGAGGTACGCTCCGAGCTTGCTCCTGCGCGGGTCCCACTCCCTCAGCTCCATCCCGGACGAGCGCACCAGCCTCTCTCCGTAAACCCTCTTCCCGGGACAGGAGGATTCAGTGTAGAGGCGTCCCCTCTCGGCGAACACCCTTCCCGATGTGAAATCCAAGGACTCCATAACGAACGAGCCAATGTCCACCGTCTATAAAAGGAGGGAGCACATCCACGGGTTCATGATCACGATGGAAACCCTTTCCCAGATCGCCGACGCGGTCCAGGCCGAGATAGAGAAGATCCCAGGTTCGAAGTGCAGGGCGGAGGAGGTCTGCATGGGGGCCGACGGGACCCCGACCTCCCAGATCGACAAGGTCGCGGAGAACGCCGCGCTGATGTACATCCAGCAGAACCACGTCCCGCTGAACATCCTCAGCGAGGAGATAGGGTATGTGGACAACGGTGCCGAGGAGACGCTGGTCATGGACCCCATCGACGGCACGTCGAATGCCATCGCGGGTATCCCCTACTACACGATCTCGCTGGCGGTCGGCAGGTCCGCGCTCTCGGACATACGCCTGGGATACCTCAGGAACCCCGTGACGGGGGACGTCTACTGCGCGGAGAAGGGCAAGGGCGCCTTCAAGAACGGATGTCCGATCAAGGTCAGGCAGGCCGAGATCGACGACCTGTTCATCATGATCTACATGGGCAACGGCGCCCACCCGGACGCATTCTCGGTCGCGAAGCGCGTCAAGTCCTCACGCTCCCTCGGATGCTCGTCCCTGGAGATGGCCATCGTCGCCGAGGGCGAGGCAGACGGTTTCCTGATGAAGTCCGAGAAGTACACGAGGGCAATCAGGGTCGTCGACATAGCGGCTAGCACCATAATCCTCAGGGAGGCTGGCGGAGAGGTCTACGACCTCAAGGACAACGTCCTGGACATTCCGTTCGACCTGGAGCACAGGTCCAACTTCCTGGCCATCGGGGACAAGAGGGTGTACAACCTGATCATCAAGCACAGGGACTCGAGGGAGGTGCACAGGTACGGCATCTACACAAACGCCCACGTGAGGAACGCCGTGGAGTACACCCAGCAGGTCATCGACGCCCTGGGCGACAACACCTACTTCGTGGACACGGACATCGCCGAGGTCATGGGGATCCCGGGCGTCCCCCTGGACAAGATGGACGTCGACACGGTGATCGTCGTCGGCGGCGACGGCACGCTCCTCAGGGCGCTCCAGCACACGGACGCCAAGGTCATCGGCGTCAACGGCGGCAGCGTGGGTTTCCTAGCCGAGATAGACCACGACCACATCAGGGAGGGGATCGAGCGTCTGCTGAGGGAGGACTACATCGTCGAGACCAGGTTCAAGCTGAGCTGCTGGTACAACGGCGAGTACCTCTTCGACTCCGTCAACGAGGCGGTGGTCCACACGGACTCCGTCGCGAAGATCAGGCACTTCAAGGTCTACGTGGACGACGTCCTGGCATCCGAGCTCAGGTCCGACGGCATCATAATATCCACGCCGACGGGCTCCACGTGCTACGCGATGAGCCTCGGCGCTCCGTACATGGATCCCAAGGTGAAGGCGCTAATGGTCGTCCCCATGGCGGCGTACAAGTTCAACTCCCGTCCGTTCGTGATCCCGGCGACATCCAAGGTCACGGTGGAGAACGTCATGGACAAGGGCTGCCTGATCGTCCTCGACGGTCAGGAGGAGTACGAGATGGAGGGCAGCTCGAAGGTCGAGTTCATGCTCTCCGACAAGAAGGCGCGCTTCATCCGTTTCGACACCGATTTCTACTCCAGGGTCAGGGAGAAGCTGGTGAACACCCTATGACGGACCGCATACGCGGGGTGGACGTGGATTTCATAGACGGCTTCAACGAGGCCGCCAGGTCCACCTACCCCGACGAGTTCCTCTGCATGACCCGCGAGGTCGACGGTGTGATAACGGAGATGATCCTCCTGCCCGGCACGGTCTACGGGGACAGCCACAGCTTCCTCAACCAGTGGATGGCGCCCATAGACTACAGCATCGCCGGCTCGGCGCACTCCCATCCGGGATTCTCGAACGAGCCCTCCGACGCTGACAAGGAGTTCTTCAGCAACACCGGGGGCATCCATTTCATAACGTGCCAGCCGTACGACCGTACCAGCTGGCGTGCCTACAACTCCAAAGGGGAGCCGGTGGACATCGAGATAATCTACTGAACCGGTTCACTGGCCCTTCATGCACTCGTCGACGAGGTCCTCGGCGACCTCCATGAGTCCTATGAGGTAGGCCTTGTCCCTGGATTCCGCGACTATCTCCACCGACGGGTCCTGGCATCTGAGCAGGCGGATCATGTACCATCCGCTGTCCAGGTCGACGCGCCATGCGTCTCCGCGGACGGTGTGCTTTCCGTCCATGTCCTGCAGCCTCGACTCCATCTCGCGGGAGAACGTGTCCGCGGACCCCTCGAACTCAACCGATTTACTGCTGCGGAGATACTCCGGGAACCCGTCGACGATCCGGTTGATGCTGTTGTTCCCGGCCACCTCCGCTATCACGGCGGCGGTCTGTATGCCATCGGACATCAGGCTGATGCCGCCGAAGATGATCCCGCCGTCGTAGAATCCCAGCTCCGCACCGTTCGCAACCGCTTCGGAGACGGACGCCGCGCTCATGGCGGTCATGACGAGTCCCGGTTCCTCATCGGAGGCCTCGTCGCGGTCGCCGGTCCCGTCCAGCCTGCCGTAGAACGCATCCTCGATGAGCATCGTCGAATCAACGGGCACGGCGATGCTCTTCGGCTTCAGGAACATGACCGTCAGGGCGAACACCTGCTCCTTCGTCAGCTCCCTCCCGTTCTCGTCCAGGACGGATGCTATGGTGCCCACCTTGTTCATGGCTATGCCGATGCTGCCGGGACTCGACTCGACCTGCCTGCACACTCCTTCGGAGCATATGCCGTACTCGTCCAGTTCCGAGGACTTGTAGTCCAGGTCCCTCTGAGCGTTCATGCAGAGGACGTCCGCGCCCATCGAGTTGAGGATCTGCGGAGCCGAATCGGAAACGGGTCCGCAGCTGCAGTCCAGGACTATGGTGCATTCCAGCCTCTCGGTGTGCAGGGACCTGACCTTCATGTTGTAGACACGGGTGGCGTTGAGGTATCTCAGGACATGACCCAGACTTCCAGATTCGGGCAGTTCCGGGGGATCCATGAAGAACTTGTCGAGATGCCTGATCTGCTCCCTCCTGAACAGGCTGCCGTTGGTGTTCATCAGCAGATAGCCGCTGCACATGCCGTATCCGCGGTACTCGGTGACGTACACCGCGCAGTCGCCTTTGGACGCTGCGAGCGCAAGCGCGGGTCCGCTGACGATGCCTGCGTCTATGACATCCGCACCGGAGGATGTCAGGCCGGCCACCAGGGCCTCCTTCATCATGGAGCTGCTTCTCATGAGGTCCCTTCCGACAACGACCCTGCGATGGTCCATCGCCAGGGCGTGACCTAGAAGCAGACCCATCTCTGGGCCCGTGTCCTCGGAAGGTGAGGACCTCAGAAGAATCCTTTCGGCCTGAGGCATGGGGTGTTCTATCTTCATGTCGTTGATATTAATTGCGGTCCGCAGGGATTGGATGTCTGCGCCATCATCCGTAATCCGTGCACGACACCAAAGACCCAGACTGGTTCCCGAACCACATGGGAATGTGTGAAAACGGCGTCTTTCACATTCATATTTAAAGAATATTTAAATACTAAAGACCTGGATATTTGTCCGCGTAAAGGAGGCGTTTAGCATAGCAATGGAACGCATCGACATCAAGAAGGCGCAGGCTATTGCCAAGAACAAGGGACTGAAGCCCGGGAAGGTCAAGGGGACCGATGGCGTTCAGTTCACCAAGGGTAAGAACAACAGGCTCGATGTCATCACTTGGGACGAGTTCGAGGCAATTCTCGCCAAGAGGAAGCTCGCCATCTACGAATCCGGTGGATGGATGAAGATCATGAAGGAGTGACCGGAAGGTCCTCCTTCGATTCGCAACTGCTATATACAAGTA